>JACDHS010000170.1 GCA_013820875.1 Verrucomicrobiota bacterium
GGACCAGAAGGCAACAGCGGGTCGACAACCCTTTCGCGGCTCGGGAGACTTTTTTGACGAGGGCGAGCGTATCCGGAAATTACTTTTGGCAATCGCTATAGAGCCTCCTGACGTCGTCTGCTACCAGGGGGATGTGTTCTTTGACTTTCGTTTCGTCAAAAACGGGGAAGCGGCGAGATGGCGCAGTGGTGTGCCCACGTCTTCATCACTCAATCTTCGTGTCGGTGTGAGCGTCTTGCCGGAAGGCAACGTGATACTGCCATCAGGCCCAACAGCTACACGCAAACTGACTCTCTTGTAGTTCCGTGTCGCCTCGTCAACAAGACTCTGAACGTTGTCATACTCCCAAACCTCGTCTCGACCGGTGACAACAATCACTCTGCCCGACGTGTGTGGAACTGTCACGGTGGCGTCGGCAGCGATGGTCGCAACCTTCTTCGTGTGCCCACTATAAACATGAATCACAGTCCCAGTGCGATTCGTGACGCGCAAATCTGTGGCAATGCATCCGGCGAGCAGTAGTGCAACCGCAGCGAGGATGAGTGCTGGAATACGCATGATGTTCGAAGTGGGGCTAACGTTCCGTATCACTGACCCCGCGCCAGTGATACTCGAATTGAAACCACAGCGCTATCGCGGGATTCGGTACATGCGGCTTGATATTAAACGAATTTCCGGGTGCCGTAGTCGGAACGGGATCCATGGCTCGAACTTGAATTGGGAGTTCTGAATGTCAAGGTAAGACCACGGAAAGGGCGTGATTCCAACTGGCGGGCGGTCAATTTGCTTTCCGAACGAAAAGCGGCAGAGGACACAAAAAGGCCTAAAGTGGCCGGCATGAGATGCGCCCAATCAGGAACTGACGAGGATCTTCTGTTGCAAAATGTCTGAAGAACGGCGTAGCTGTTATCCGACAATTAACAGGAGTTCATTATGGCCAAAGGAAACAGAAGTCAGAAAAGAGAAATCAAGAAACCGAAAAAAGAGAAACCAAAAGGTGCACCCGCCTCCAAGCGGACCTCCTGACCGGGAATGTTCGGATTTCAAACCATTAAATTGAGCGTTCGATGTTTTCGATTTGGAACACATTCAACTTCGGCTCCCAACCGTCTTCTTAGTTCAATGGTTTCGAAAGGATTTGAGGCAGGCAAAATTAAGGTTTTGACAAATCAGAACTATAAACGAGACGAAATGCTTTCTTAGTCACGCACCAATCCAACGCGATAGAATCTGGATGAAGTGTCGCTTACAGGTTGGGGATCCGTGATGGAGATCACCTCGGAAGTCCCTGCTTCGACCTCTGCCACGATTTCCCACGTCGTGAGATTGAGATTCTCGCTGCCGAGGAGTCGATAGCGCACGTCTGAAGCGTGTGGCAATCGCGGGAACGTTACGCGGAACCATTTCTCCTCTTCCTGCTCGAAAAGGGCGGGGGTGAGATGTTCGAGCCCCGGCTCAATCACGAGCAGCGATAGGGTGGCCGCGGGGAGGTTCAATTGGAAATTGCTTAGATCCTGCCCGGTGACGTTCGTGGATGTCCATTCCACATTGATCGCCCGACCGCCGGGCATTTCGGACGAGAAGTTGGCGGAATGGAGGGTGGTTGTTCCCGATTTGTCCGCGAGACGTCGGAGCGTCGCACGTTCAACATGCGGCAAGTTCTCGAAATCCAGTTCAACGAGGGCGTCCTCTTCAGAAAAATTGAGTGCCCAGACCGCCAGTTCCCCGGTCCTGCTGTCGCGTGTGGTGTAGAGCCGGATATTTTGGAAGGCGTAGAACGAAACCAGCGTGTCGCCCATGTGGTCGCGCAATTTTTCGTAAGCTTTGAAGACGGGGTATTCGGTGCCATCCCATCGGTGCGTCGGCCAGATCCAATAATGCGAGGCGACCAGGCCCAGTCGCGCATGACTGAAAACCGTCTCCACGGTGCCGAGCGCGTGTGCCATCCTCGCCTCCTTTTCGGAATCGTTAGTGCTCCAGTCGCTGACGTTGACCTCTGTTGCGGCATATTCGATGGCATCGGGATCCCTGCCGTTGTCAGCAATGACCTTTTGGATCTGGTTATAAAAAGACACCTGCCGCGAGTAGATACTTCCAAGATGAAGAGTAATTGTCTCCGAGTCGTCTAACGCGCCCAGCTTTTCGTAGGGATGATACGTGATGAAATCTATCGGCAACGAAAGATCAGAAACAATGGCTGCAAGGTGCGCCTCCTCGCGGCTGCCATTGACCAGAGTTGGCCCAACTTTCACCGTCGGGTTCTCCGCCTTAATCGCTTCGGCAACCGCTTTGTAGCGTCGATGGAATTCAACGGCATCCATGGTAAAGCTGTTGCTCACGCTGAAGGCGGTGACGCCAATTGTGGGTTCGTTTCCAATCTCCCAATATTTTATCAGCGGCACCTCCGGCTCGCCGGGCGCGAGCAGTTTGTCGAACGAATCGTCAGGCTCTGCGGAACTCCAGGTCAGCGAGTTGAGGATTGCTGCATCGCGAGGGTCAGTGATCGGGTCGCCCTGCCGATAGGTAGGAACAATGTGGTTGACGTAACGCACCCAGTCCGCCGCCATCGTCGCGAGCGTCGTCGTGTTCGTGTCGTAGTAGAGAAAGCCACCGGCAGGATTGGGCTCGACCACGCCGCGCATGTTGGCGCCGAGGAAAAGTTCGGCGTCGAAATCGCGGCTATAGCGGAAGTGCAGTGTCGGTGGGCGGGGCTGGCCATTGCGCGTCCTCCAGTCATAGAGGTCGGCGGCGAGACCGGTCGCCACACCGCGAATCCCACTTCCGCGCGCCACCTCGAGGCTTCTCGGAATGCCAACGTGATATTCGCCGCGAGTAATCGCGACATCCGCCAGGGCCAGGCCGCGGGCGCCGCGATGGAAGCCGGTGCCGGCGGAGCCGGAGTCGATCACGTGAGGGGCGGATGCGATCACCTCTGACACCGCCACGCCCTGATACCAAGTGCGAACATTGGCATTTCCGCTAGGCAGGTCGTGGACAAATACTTTGAGCTGGCCATTGGAATTTGCGGTAACGGTGCCAAGGGGCGCCGTGTAGACCGTTCGGCCGCTTTCGCGAAACACTGTGGGCATGGCAGTATCCCATGGCAGAAGACTGGCTGCCACAACTCCTGCCGAGGTATTGTTGAACCACGAATTCGTGCGCAACCCGTTGGCGTAATTGAGCCCCGCGCGGACGCCCCAGAGCTCGCCGTCTGGACTCATGAACAATACCTTTACCGCATACTCCGTTCCGGGTTTGAGGCCCGTTACGGTGGTCACCAGTTCCTTGGTGTTCGTCGGCGGTGTGGCCGTGTTCATGCCAAGGCTGCTGAGAATGCCGTCGTTCCCGAATGCGCGCCAGGTCCAGTTAGTCGACCTGGCGATATCGCCTGCTGGTTGGAAGGCAGAGCCATCGGCAAACGTCGTGTTGGCGCCTGCCAAAGGGGTGCCATTGGAATCCACTTGAGGAATGGTTCGGGTGAAATCGAAGAACTGCGCCTGCGCGGCTTGCGGGAGCGCCAAGCCCGACATGAACGTCACCACGGAGAAAAGAAAAGCGTTTTTCAAGAGGAGATGTTTCATGGATTTCTAGCGATCATGTTGTGTTTAGATCGCATTGCACGACAAAAGATTCCGGCTAATTGTTTGATGCAAGTCAATTAACTGTTCGGTTCGCGCGCGTCCAATTCGCCATGCTAAAACAGAAACTTGGTTGGCTTTTCGCTTTTACACTACTGATTCAACCAGGCGTTGCGCAGGATTCCGCAAATCCCGATTTCGTTTCCGTCCTGGACTTTGGCGCAATCGCCGATGGCAAAACCGATGCCACAGCCGCTTTTCAAAATGCGTTGGACGCCACTGGCAAAGCGGGTGGCGGAATTGTGTATGCGCCTCGTGGAAACTATTTCTTTGCGGGAAGTTTAAACGTGCCGGGCGCCGTCACGCTGAAAGGCGTTTGGGAATCGGTGCCGTCACATCTCGGCATTCGCAATCCAGGGCTGCCCAAGCCGACCGACGACGGCACCACCTTTCTTGTCACCGCCAACGAAGGCACGGAAGACGCGCCACCGTTCCTCACTCTCACTCACAACAGCACTTTGAAAGGCGTGGTCATTTATTATCCAAACCAAAACCCCGCAGAAGAGCCAAAGCCGTATCCCTGGACAATCGCAATGCGCGACAAAAATCCGGCGGTGCTCGATGTCGAGTTGCTCAATTCCTATAACGGCATTGATGCGACGAAAAATGAGCGGCATTTGATCCGCAATGTTTCCGGGCAACCGTTGCGGCGTGGAATTTACGTCGATGACATCTACGACATCGGCCGGATTGAAAATGTGCATTTCAATCCGTGGTGGAGCATGAAACCGAAGCTGCTCGAATGGCAGATGAAGAATGGCGAAGCGTTTATCTTCGGCCGGAGCGACTGGCAGTATGTGCTCAACACATTTTGTTACGGTTACAACATCGGCTACAAGTTTATCCAAACCAAAGCCGGTGTTTGCAACGGGAACTTCCTCGGAATCGGCGCGGACGATTGTTACACCGCGCTCGTCGTCGAACAAAGCGCGCGGATGGGCCTATTGATTTCCAATGGCGAGTTCGTTTCTTTCAAAGGGCCCGATCCGACGATGGTTGAAGTGAAAGCGAGCAACACCGGCAGTGTGCGTTTCGTGAACTCCGCCTTCTGGGGGCCATGCAATCAGATCGCGAAGATTGCGGGCACAGGAACAGTTGGCTTCAGCGATTGCATTTTCATGCAGTGGGATCGAGAGGAGAAAGGGCTCCCCGCGCTCCAGATCGAAAGCGGCAGTGTCCTTGTCCGGGGATGCGAGTTTCAGCAGAACAAACCGCAGGTCGAACTGGGCGAAAAGGTCCGGCGCGCGGTCATCTCAGAAAACATCATCACGGGCAAGCTGCGCGTTAAAAATCGCAGTGAGAAAGAATTTCAGATCGTCAATAACGCAACGGATTGAAGGGGAATCTAACTGCAAACCTCTCCGCGCGCTTTGCCCGTCGCTTTGATTTAGGTCAATGTGTTGCTATTTTTGCAGTTTACGTTGTTTGAGATGAAATCTTTGACGGCGAAACGATCCTTGATCTTTCGCCAGCGTAACTGTTTCGGGCTTTGTGATGTTTCAAAACCGTTGCTGTTCGGTTTTGCCCTCATCTTCCTGCTGGGTTCAAGTCTGCCAACGCGCGGACAAGCCGCAACTCTCGCTACGAACTTAACGGTTCTTCCGGGTTACAAAGCCGAATTGATTCACCAGGCGCAACCCGATGAAGGTTCGTGGATTTGCATGACCGTCGATGACAAAGGCCGCTTCATCATCTCACCCGAAAAAAACGAAGCGCCATTGCTCCGCATTACCGTTTCACGCGATGGCCACTTGCAACAGATCGAAAAAATTGCTGCTCCGATGCGTGCGGCGATGGGTTTGCTTTACGCGCATAACAGTCTTTACGTAAACGGAATCGGGCCAAATGGCGTTGGGCTTTACCGGTTGATTGATGAAAATAAAAACGATCGGTTCGACACGAATGAAGTTCAGTTCCTGAAAAGTTTTGAGGGCGATAACGAGCACAGCTATCACGCGGTCGTGCTTGGGCCGGACAAGATGATTTATGTGATGAACGGCAACATGTCGAAGGTTCCGGCGGGTATTTCTCCAGAGTCGCCATATCAGAATTACGCCGAGGATCTGCTTCTGCCCCGGCAATGGGATGCCAATGGTCATGCCAAGGATGTTTACGCACCGGGCGGCCATGTTATGCGCACCGATCCGAACGGGAAGAAGTGGGAGCTTTTGTATGCTGGATTTCGCAATGCTTACGACTTCGACTTCGATTCTGATGGGGAGATGTTCACGTTCGACAGCGACATGGAATGGGACATCGGCGCGCCATGGTACCGTCCAACGCGAATTCTGCATTGTGTCATCGGCGGCGAGTATGGCTGGCGTTCTGGTTCGGGAAAATGGCCGGTCTATTATCCCGACAGTTTGCCGAGTGCGGTGGATACCGCATTGAGTTCGCCGACGGGAGTCAAGTTCGGAACAGGTGGGAAGTTTCCAGAGAAATATCGGCGCGCTTTCTATGCGTCTGACTGGGCGTACGGACGAATCCTCGCAGTCCACCTCGAACCAGACGGTGCGACTTACCGCGGCAACTTTGAAAGTTTTGTTTCCGGAAAGCCGTTGAACGTGGTTGACCTCGAGTTTGGAAAAGATGGCGCGATGTATTTCGTCACCGGCGGATGGAGAACGCAATCGGAACTGTATCGCGTGAGTTATACCGGATCGGAGAAAGCAACAAATTCCAGCAGCCCGTTCTTTTCAAAAGCCAAGGCCGCCGCCAAACAGCGCAGTATCCGCCACAAACTCGAAGCGTTTCATGGGAAACAAAAGCCCAACGCTGTGAAATTTGCGTGGCCTTACTTGAGCAGTTCGGACCAATGGCTGCGCTACGCCGCGCGCGTTGCCATCGAATCACAGGAAGCTTCCCAGTGGCAAAAGCGTGCCCTGGCCGAAACAAACCTTGATGCCTCAATCCAATCGTTGCTCGCGCTGGTTCGCAGCGGCGACAAAGCATTGCAACGCGATCTCGTGACGCGACTCATCTGGCTTTCCAGGGAATCGCTGAACGAAAGACAACGATTGGAAGCCTTGCGCGTCTGGCAGCTTTGTTTCATTCGCATGGGCAAACCGGACGCCGAGTTGCGTGACACAAGTTTACGCGCTTTATCACCGTTGTATCCCGCCAAAACGGAATCGGAAAACCGGGAGTTGTGTCAGTTGCTGGTTTATCTCGAAGCGCCTGATGTTGTTTCCAAAACGTTGAAACTGCTCGCCGGTGCGCCGACACAGGAAGAGCAGATGCATTACGCATTTGTCCTTCGCACTTTGAAAGGCGGTTGGACATTGGAGGAACGCGAAGTTTATTTCGCCTGGTTCAACAAAGCGCTGGCCCAATACAAAGGCGGGAACAGCTTTAGTAAATTCCTGGTAAACACTCGGCAGGAAGCGAGTGAGTTGCTCTCGCCGAGTGAACGCACTCAATTAGCGTCAGTGCTGGAAGCAAAAGCAGCTCCGGTCGTTTCCGCCCCAGTCGCCCCTCGGCCGTTCGTAAAGGAGTGGAAGATGGAAGACCTGATGCCGGCTTTGGGCGAGGTCAGTCGCGGTCGATCCTTCGAAAGTGGCAAAGCGGCGTTCGCAGCAACGCAATGTTTGGAGTGTCATCGTTTCGGAAATGAAGGCGGCGACGTCGGCCCCGACATCACCGCCGCCGCGAGCCGTTTCAATCGCCGTGATCTGCTGGAATCCATTCTTCTCCCGTCGAAAGTTGTCGGGGACAAATTTCAGAACACAATTCTCATCAAGCACAATGACGAGGAAGTGACTGGCTGGATTGTTTTTGAAACCAGCGACAAAGTAACCATCATCACCGATCCGATCACCACACATCGCATCAATGTGAAGAAGTCAGACATTGCATCACGTCGCATCTCAGAGCTTTCGCCGATGCCTGACGCCCTGGTGGATACTTTGACGCGCGAGGAGATTCTGGATCTGCTGGCCTATATCGAGTCGGGCGGAAAAAAGGATTCGCCAGCGTTTGTTGCGGGGAAGTGAAGTTCAGTTTAATCGTTCCGAGCCGTCTTAATCGGCTTTTTGCCCGCCAGGGATAACGCTTCTTCGGCGCGAATCGCGCGATGATAAATCTTCACGTCTTTGATCTGTCCCGTGACCTGGAATTCCTGGCTTCGGGATGCGCCGTATTGCCCGACATACAAGTGGCGCGACCAGGGAGTTCGGCTCGCTGCTCCTTCCACGGAGGCAACCAGCCTTCCATTCTGAAACAACTTGGTAGCACGTCCATCGTAGGTCGCGAGCAAATGAGTCCATTCGTCCGCCACGGCTTTTCCTCCGTCGCAATCAATTCCAGCGACATGCCAGCGCCATCCGGTTTGGAATTTTTGGAGGAACCATCCGCTTTCTTTCCAGCGTCCATAGCTCAGCAGGACAGGCGTTTTTTCGGTGCGTTCCAACCTGACCCAGCACTCGACAGAAAAGCGCGGGCGGATTTCGAACGCTGCGGTGGATGTAAACGTCACATTGCCGCCTTCGCGCAAGTCCAGAGCGTTGTCGCGCAGGACGGCTTTGCCATTTAATTGCCCGGCGACTTGCTTATCATCCAGAATGGCGTTCGCGTCCTGCAAAAAACGGGCCACAAACACCGGATCGTCTTTCTCGGGCCGCGTGACGATAGAAAGAATGGGACTCGCTTCGGTTTCGATTGAGCGTCGGCTCATCGTGGTGACGCGATAGTCATAAGTGGTTTCCGGCTCGATCTCTTCATCCGTGTAAGAGTTGGAAAGGAAAGGTTCGGAATTCACCTTTGCAAAAGCATTTGAGCCGCCTGGACTCCTATAAATGTTAAATCGTAAGTGACCGTCCTTCGGTTCGTTCCAGGCGACGATATTTGCCCCTTGTTCTGCCGTGACCTTGAGCCCTTCCGGAGAAGCCAGGCTTTCAATCGGCGGAACGACAATACTATTGCGGCTTGGCGGGCTTCGGTCGGAATCAGCGAGGAGTACCAGCGCATAATGCTGGAGACCTGGTTCCGCGGTTGTGTCTGTGAAATGGAAAAGCCCTGTTTCCAGGAGTTTTGTTTTAATGCTGGGTTTGAAATTGGATTTCGTGCTCCGATGAATTTCAAACGTTAACCCGATGGTTTCTGCCGATCTCTCCCAGTTCAGCGTAATGAGCCCGTCGCTTTCAGTCTGCGCAATGAGCGCGGGAAGTTTCGCTGGAATCATCATAGGCTCTATCCGGCGGATCATGCCTGCGATCGCCGGGGCAGACGGCATATCAACCCGGGGATTGGCGAGAGATTCGGTGCGGGCTTCGCGAATGACGCGAAACATGGCTTCATAATTTTCATCAGCAACCGATTCGAAGGAGACCACCTTTTCCCCCGAAGAATCAGGAGGAAGAACGCGCTTCACATTGAAAACGTCCGGTGGTTGATGCGCCGAAACGACGAGCGGCAGGACATCGCGCGCTTTGCGGTCGCGGCACAGGCCCAGGCCGAGTTCGTTGGTTTCCGCGAGTGGCGCACGCAGAATCCGGCTCAACTCCGGTTGCTGCAGATTCATCCAATCATTTCCAACTTTCGGCGCATGACATGAGGTGCAGTTGGCCTGTTGCATCAGCGATGTCAGGCGTTGACCAGCGGAAAGCACCGCCTGGCACGTCGCGTTTTCTGTCCAGTCCCAGGTACCGTAGTAATTACAGTTCCCGTCCATCCACGCCAAAACGAGATCGCGCTCCTGCTGGCTGAGATTGGGAATGCGTCCGCCGTGCCCCGTAATCAGCAAATCAGCAAGGGGCGCCGCGCTTGAACCATGCGTTTTCGGTGGCAGGATTTTCGCCGTATTCATTGCCTCATTGTTGCAATTCAGAAAACCGACCTGCGTATTCTTGATGAGGGTTTCGTAGCTGATATTGAAGGCCCACGTCCAACCACCGGTAAGATCCATGCCGCCGGCGATCTCTTTTTCACCATGGCAACTCACGCAGTTCTTATTCCAGATCGGTTGAATCATCGTCGGGTAATCGATGAAGCCGTTACCCCACGTTTCTGGTTCCGGCTTTGTTGGTTTCTGCAGATGTGCGAGTGAAATCGTCGCGGACGGTGATGCATCTTTGTATTCGTGACACCCGACGCACGACCGTGTGGTGCCCGGCGTTGCCTGGATGAATGTGCGCATGCTCTGCACCATTTTACCTTCGCGATCCAGCGCCTGGAAATAAAGCGCGCGTCCCGGCGGCGCATCGAAATACGCGGAGCCGTCTTCCTGAACTGGGACAACACCTAGAAAGTTTTTCACTGTATAAGCCCCTTGCCAGCTCAGGAGAAACGCCTGGTTCCACCAGCGCCCACCCGGCGGAATGCCGCTGATCCGCGCGGTCTCTTCGATCACACGCAAGCGTGTTATCTCACCTCGCTCGACCCCATCAAGTCCGCGATACACATCCTGCACAAAAAACCGCGCCGGTTTGCCGGGTTCAACATGACTGCTGAGAGTCGGCGGGACAGGCCGGGGTTTGACGAGCATCGGTGCGAAGCAACCAATGGCCGGTTCACTGTGGAGCA
This sequence comes from Verrucomicrobiota bacterium, assembly GCA_013820875.1. Taxonomy (GTDB): domain Bacteria; phylum Verrucomicrobiota; class Verrucomicrobiia; order Limisphaerales; family JACDHS01; genus JACDHS01. Next base: position 10,158 of record JACDHS010000170.1, read on the forward strand.
GTTCGCGGCGGCCATCCCGAGTGATGATTTCAAGAACGCTGTGCTCGGTCTTGCCGTTGTTGCTGATGAGCACTTTGTTTTCGGAGAGCGGCCATGGATCGCACGGTCCACGCATCAAGCCCTGGTCCATTTCGGTGGGGTGCTCGGGAGTAAAATTGAAGATTGCGCCGAGATTATTTTTACCGAGGTGCGGATCGATCATCGCAATCGCGCCGACCGCCTGGCCGTTGTGCGGCGTGAGCGACGCTGCAATAAGATGGCTGTTCGGGACAGGTCGCGCATGGAGGAACGCTGTTGGCTTCGCCATGTTGTTGCCGAAGAACGCCGTCTCGTTGCTGCCATCCGGAAAAACCGTCCAGAGACTTTGCATGTAGAGGGCAGTTTTATCCACGTACTCCCAGCGCCCGTAAAGCACGCGCCCGTCCGGCATTACGACGGGATCAAATTCGTTCACATTGTTGACTGAGATGGGACGGACATTTTCGCCATTCGCATCCATCACATGGAGCGTATCGACTTCCGAATTGAAGCACGGCACCCGCCCCGCCTGCCGGGTCGAGGTGAAAACAATCCGGCCATCCGGCAGGTAACAGGGTGAAATATCATGTCGTCCGCCACCATACGCGCGCACCGGCGGTTCCTTCGTGCAAGCGATTTCCGGATTCGTCAACCGCCGCAAACCGGTCCCATCGATCCCGATTTCATAAATGCTTGTGCTCCCCTCTGCCTCGCCTTTAAACGCGAACAGAAGTTTCTTTGCATCCCACGAAAGTTCCGGATCTCGATACACCCCCGTGCCAAGGGTCTCTTTACTGGTTGAATCGATGACCGCGCGAATACGCCGCTGCTCGGGTGGTGCCGATGGATTTTCGATCACGTAAATCCCGCCGCCAGGACGGAACATGTAGTAATCGTCGTAGATGTGCGGCGACATGTAGGCGTGTCGCTTCACGAAGAGCAGGGGAGCGTCCAGCTCCTTAAACAATTGGGTCGAGGCGAATGCTGCAAATGGCGCGACGGCAAGAACCAGGCACAGCGCTGATACTCGCCCGCAAAACACCGCGAGGCTGTTGATTTTCATAGCGCGTTAAACGGACTCCAATAAGTGAGGGCCAGACTCAAAAACCTAAACCGCGCTGAACCCGGCAGCCTTGACGCACGTCAAGGTATTCAGGCTCCTCACAAGGCGTAATGAAGCCAGAATCGCACTGTCTCCTTGCGCATGAAAACAATCCACGTTCATTATTTGCGAATGCGTTCCTTCGCCATCGTTAAACGACTTCCCTGGTTGGCTTTCATTTTCCTCGCAATGGGTGTCGGCGCCGCGGAGTTGCCCCTGCCAGAACAGATCGAGCGGGATCTTAACCGCTAATCTTCGCTAATAATCGCTAATAGAGAAGCGGTCATGCGAGACAAGGCCCCGTCTCCCCTCGGATTAGCGTTCATTAGCGCTGATTAGCGGTTAAATAATCCCCCGGTTTTGAATTAAGCTTCCCCAAATCGAACAAATCTTGCTCTACGTCAAACAATTATCCGACCGAAGCGGTAGTGTTGTCGCCATGAGTCATAAACCAAATGTCTATTCCCAGCCTGGAACTCCTCTTGTTCAACGAACCGTTGGCGAACTGGTCGCCGAACGGCCCGGACGTTCCCGCGTGTTTCAATCTTTCGGAATTGATTTCTGCTGCCAGGGATCACGCACTTTGACCGACGCCTGCGCCGGGAAAAACGTCCCCCTGGCTTCCGTGGTCGAGCAATTGGAAGCCGAATTGGCCGACAAAACTGCGCCCATCCAGAATCCCGCTGAACTGCCTCCCGCGGAACTCGCCGATTACATTGTTAAAATCCATCACGGTTTTCTGCGCCGCGAATTGCCGCGTTTGAATGCCATGTCCGTGAGAGTGGCCCACGTGCATGGCGGTCACACCCCTTCGCTGGTCGAGATGTGCAATGTTTATCTCGGCATGGAAAAGGAATTGTTCAGCCATCTCGTGAAAGAGGAAGAAGTTCTTTTTCCCGCGGTGATCGCAATGAGCAAGGGCGAAGCAGCCCCCGGCCCGTTGGAAAGTCCGATGATCTGCATGATGCACGAGCACGAGGAAGTTGGAGCAGCGCTGGCCCGGTTGCGCGAATTAAGCAACGGGTTCCAACCCCCGCCGGATGCCTGCAACACCTACCGGGCATTGTTCGCCGGCCTGCAGGATCTGGAAGAAGACACCCATCGCCATATCCACCTGGAAAACGCTGTTCTGTTCCCAGCGGCAAAAGCGATGGAAGAAAAAGTCGCCAATTTGTGATCCAGGCGGGGCAGGGGCGATGTTTCCCTGCCCATTTTAAATGTATTTGAATTTCGTATGCCCGTTGCGCGCGAATAAGAGAGTTGCTCCTCTCGCTTGACCCCCTCTCCTCGTTTACGCGAGGAGAGGGTTTTTTATTGCCTCTGCCTAAACTTAAAAAAGAATGAAACCACCAACATCAGCGTGGTGGGCAGCCAGGAGCCGTGCAATGCTCTCTGGACATTTCGATTGCGAAAGCCTCGGATACGTGCGGTTTCTATTATCAATGGTAAGCCGAAACGCGTTAGCTATGGTTCGGTGCGGAAGCACCTTCAAAATTCGGTGGGGTTTTGCGTAACCGCGTGAGCGGTTCGTCAATCAATTTGTTCTGTTTTGTGAAAACCCTGACTTTTGTCTTCCGCATTTCGTCGTGGAGTTTGGTGCGTGCGTGTTGCTGGTTTGTGGGT
>JACDHS010000019.1 GCA_013820875.1 Verrucomicrobiota bacterium
TGGTTCCAAAATTATGGGCGAAGGTTTTTAAGCTCCTTTTTTGGATGCAAAATTATTTTTGGAAGTTTTTAAGCTTCTTTTCTGGACGCAAAATTAATTTTAGAAGTTTTTAAGGTCCATTTTTCGCCCCAAAATTAATTTTGGAACTTTTTAAGGAGCTTAAAAACATTCAAAACACGTCACAAGCCGCTTTTAATCAGATACTTACCCGGATCTGCGTGGTTTCGCTGTTTTTCAGTGAAATTGAAAGGGCTGCCATTTAGTTAAGGTGTTGTTGATCCGGGAATCGGAACTCGGGACTGGAAAGTCCCGGGAACTGGCACGCTGGAAAGCGTGCCACTACGTAGTGGCAGGTTTTCCAACCTGCCAGTTCGGGCCACTTTCCAGTGGCCAGTTCGCGGTCCCGATTCCCTACCTTCTTGACTAAATGGCAGTGGGCCGGTCGCCTGAGCTGGGGGATGGCGCACCTTTGGCTGTTCGGGCGAGCTCATTTTTAATCCATGCGATCTCACCCAAAACGGCACCTCTTTTTGACGGCTCAATAAAAAAATCTTTCCGGAATTTTTGTGAATTCATACGACGAAAACTGCTTCAGTAATTGGGGTGCTGCTCTGCGTAACAGGTCAATTCCACTGAAAACAGCGAGGAACCCTGGAGCGGGTGAAAAATGGACGCGATGAAGGTCTTCCAAACTATTTTGGAGTGCGGAACCTCCCATGGAAAGTGTCTGTAAAAATCTTCGACACTGTGCGGATTAACGATAGAATTTAATAGTTTATTTGACTTATGCGTTGTGGCCTTGATGTCTTTCCAAAGTTTCTATTGATCCTCCTCTTTGGTGGTTTTTTTTCGCTCTACAGGCCAGCGGTTTTTGCGCAAGCCAACTTCAATATTACACCGCTTGGCAATCATCGTCCGCTCAGTGGCAAGGATTATGGAGATGTTTGGGGCGAAGATAATATTGCCTGCCTTGGAATCTGGCTTGGCTACAGTTCGAGTTCTACTCCTTATGGCGTTGGAATTTACGACATTAGTGACCCAACTGAACCAACCCTCTTGTCCACGTATCTTGCGGCGAGTGCGTCCCATAACCAATTTGAGCAAGGAGTGGTGCGCAATAAGATTGGATATTTTGCCAGTTGGAGCGGCGGCGGGGTTCACATTGTTTCTTTGACGAATCCATCAAGCCCACAAACTTTATCCATCATCAACACGGCTTCGAATGGTTTCAGCAGGGTTCATACGATGTTTTTGGAAAGAGATTTCCTCTATGAAGCGGCTCACGTGAACAACGAGCAGAGAGTGAAAATCTTCGACGTTTCCAATCCATTTGCTCCAATTTTTCTTCAGGATGTTGTCACCACAAATACTTACAAAGTTCATCAAATCACTGCCGCTCAGAAGGGTGCAAATACCATTTTGTATACTTCTGGATGGGGGAATGGTGGTTCGCTTCTTGGGCAGACTGACATGTGGGACGTAACCAATGTCGGCACCGAACCCGCACAATGGTTGGGCCGCATCTTTTCTGGTTTCAGTTCACACAGTAGTTGGCCGACGCCCGATGGAAATTCTTTGGTGGTTTGCCGCGAAACAACCGGTGGTGAGGTTAGAATTTATGACATCTCAAATCCTGCAGCGCCGACGTTGCAATCGGAAATTTCTCCGGCGAGCATGGGATTGGAAGCCGACCTGCCACATAATCCAGTCATTGTCGGTAATCTCCTGTTTGTGAGCTGGTTTCAGAAAGGTATCCAAATTTTCGACATCACCGACAGGACCAAGCCCGTGCGAATTGGTTCTTACGATACGTATCCGAACCCAAGGAGTGCTAATTTTCAAGGCAACTGGGGCGTATACCCTCTTCTCGGGCTCAACAAAGTTTTGCTAAGCGACATTCAAACCGGGCTGTGGGTGGTTGATGCTTCGGGTATTCTAACCGGCACCAATAATTACGCGCCATTGCTGGTGCAAAGTCCTGCCGGACAAACGGTCGCTCAAGGAACTAGCGTTACGTTTACGCCCGTAATCACTGGATCATTGCTAAATTATCAATGGAAATTGAATGGCACGAACGTTTCAGGCGCCACGGCAAGCAGCTATACGATCCCTTTTGCGCAGCCGTTTCACTCCGGTAATTACACTGTGGCGGCCACAAACGCTTCGGGTGCGGTGACCAGTGTTTCGGCATCTCTCAGCGTTTCGGTCCATGCTTCTGCGCCGGTGATCACAGCTCAGCCCGATCCAGTATCGGTTTACCCGGAACAATCTGCAAACTTCTCCGTGGCAATCAGTGGCGAAGCACCATTCTTCTATCAATGGCGTTTCCAAGGGACCGACATACCTAACGAGACCAATGCCACTTTTATCATCCCGTCTGTTCAAACAACTCAGGTGGGAAATTATTCCGTCCTGGTCACCAACAGTTTCGGCGGAGTCACAAGCTCGAACGCGCTGCTCTCGATTATTGATTCGCCTTACATCAGCGCCGTTGTCGCACATCCCGGTTTGCAGAGCGCGATCATTTCCTGGAACACAACTCTGCCGACGGATGCGAAAGTTGACTTTGGGCCTATGGAGCAAGGGAGCATCACAGGAACGTCGCCGAGAGATACTGTGCTTTCGACAAATCATTCCGTGCTCTTAACCGGTTTGCAGCCTGGGACAACTTACAATTACCAGGTAGTATCCCGAGCTGGCGGAACAAACTTTTTGTCCGGAGTCTATCAATTCACGACCTTTTCAGCGGAACCGATCATTGTGGATAATGCTGATATTACGAAGGTAAGCTTCGTTGGGAGTTGGACATCCTCCACAAACGTTAAGACTTACTACGGCAGTAATTATCGGTGGGCGAGCACCATATCCGTTGCGCTGCCACCTGATCGGACCGCCACTTTCACTCCTCATTTACCAGTTTCTGGCAACTATGATGTCGATGCCTGGTATGCTGCGTCTCCAGATGATCGAGCCACAAACGCTCCTTTCACAATCTCGTACAATGGCGGAAACACTGTTGTAAGAATGAATCAGAAAATCAACGGAGGGCAATGGAACTCATTGGCGACACAACTTCCCTTTTCTTCCGGCACAAGTGGATTTGTGCAATTAGGTAATAATGCATTTGGCGGCAACGTCGTCATCGCCGACGCCGTCCGTTTTACCTACACACCTAATCAGGAGTTTCCAAGCAATGGCACTGTCCCAGCCTGGTGGTCCGAATTTTATTTTGAAACCCCGATTGATCCCAGCATTGACCACGACGGCGACGGATTCACCACCGGACAGGAATACATTCTGGGAACATCGCCAACTTCCACGAATCATGGGCTGAACGTCCGGGTCTTTCGCAGCGGCGGCACGGCGAATGTAATATTCCATCCGATGCATGCAGACCGCACTTACACCCTTCAGCAGCGTTCCGATCTAACCGGTTCAACGTGGCAAACGGTCGAGATCGAATCGAGCCCGGCAGGTCCGGATGGCGATGGTGTTTTCAGTCTCGAACTGAACAGTGCGACGCAGAATTTCTATCGCATCTCGGTTGAACTAAGCCCCACTTCTCCCGCGCACAACCGCACGTCAGGAGAGAGGCGCATGTTCGTCGGTGCTTTTGAAGAACCAGGTTGCGGGCCGACTCGCATTTACGCGCAATAAAAGATGTTCCGCGTCGAACCGATTGTTTCCCTTGATGATCCACGCTTGCAGCCGTACAAAGAAATGCGGCAGCAATACGATCTTTATCGCCAGGAAATTTTCATTGCGGAGGGAGAGAAAGTGTTGCGCCGGGTGTTATTGCAACGCGAGGTGCAAATCAACTCCGTGCTCCTGCTCCCCAAATGGCTGGAAGAGTTCGGGGCACTCTTTGCCGACCGCACCGAACAGATCGAGGTGTTCACTGCCGACCGCGCCATCCTGGAACAACTCATCGGTTACAAACATTACCAGGGACTCCTTGCGGTTTGCCGGGTTCCCTGCCCGACTCCTTTGGAGCAGATTTTGCGGCAATCTCCTCGTCCCTATTTCTTCGTAGCCACAGACGAACTGAACAATGCGGAGAATTTGGGAGTGCTGGTTCGTAATGCCACGGCCCTTGGAGCACAAGCATTGATCAATAGCGAAACTTCCTGTTCGCCTTATCTCCGCCGCAGCGTCCGAAGTTCGATGGGAAACATCTTTAGATTGCCATTCGTGCAGTCGTCGAAATTTGTCGTGACGCTGGGAGACTTGCGCTCCCACGGCATTCGTTGCGTCGCGGCGCATCCGCATACGGATCAACGCACGATTTACCAAGCCGATTTCACTGGGGACTGCTGCATTGTGTTCGGCAGTGAAGGCATCGGTATTTCAAAAGCGGTGTTGGAGGCTTGTGATGAATGCGTTGCAATTCCTATGCAAAATGATGTGGATTCCCTAAACGTCGGAAGTGCCTCCGCCGCGTTTTTGTTCGAAGTTAATCGGCAAAGGCAGAACGGGAATTCCGTTCACACCGCTTGAACCGAAACGATTGGAAACAGAACGTTTCGGTCGCTCCTTTCCCAGTCGTGAAAATGCCAGCAATTCGTGTTTAACTCCCCTCACTTCTCGAGCGTCACATCACCACCGATGATTCGTTCGAGGTGGCCGTGCTGAGTTCTTACGAGCAGGGCGCCGTCTGTATCCAATGCTTCAGCATGGCCGTAAACCGTGCGATCACCCACGCGAATGCAGACATTATGTCCAAGCGTGCTGCATTGCTGCTCCCATTGTTCAGCTACTTTCTCGAATTGGCCGGCGCAGATCCGACCGTAATCAATATCGAATTCTCGCAGAATGGCCGTGGCCAGATCGGCGCGATTTACATGCCGACGGCTTTCCACCTGGAGTGAAGTGGCGATGTTTCGCACCTCTGGAGGAAAGTCGCTGTTTTGAAGATTCACATCCACGCCGATGCCGATGATCACATATTTCACAGAATCAATTTCCGCACTGAGCTCAGTAAGAATGCCCGCAACCTTTTTTCCGCAAATCAGAATGTCATTCGGCCACTTGATCTCTGCCTGCACACCGGTTTGGGAACGAATCGCCCGGACCAGCGCTGTCGCCGAAGCCACCGTCAACTGGGTGGTGCAGAGCGGATGAAAATTCGGACGCAACAACACCGAGAACCAAAGTCCTTTACCGGGAGGCGATACCCATTTGCGACCGAGTCGCCCCCTGCCCTTGCTCTGTGATTCGGCGAAAACCACGGCGCCTTCTTTCACACCGTCACGAGCCAGTTTCTCAACCACGTCGTTGGTGGAAGTGGTTTCCTGGAAAACGCGAATGTCGCGTCCGACCACCTTCACATCCTGCAATCGGGAACGCAGATCATCGGCATGCAATACGTCCGGAATGCTCACCAACTTGTAACCGACATGTGGACTGGCTTGAATGTCATAACCGAGAGCGCGTAGTTCCTCGATCCGCGCCCAAACGGCGGCGCGACTGATACCGAGTTTCTCAGAAAGATCCGCGCCGGAAACGCCGCCGTTTTTAGCAGAACGGAGAGCCATCAAAATTTGTGCGTCAATTGACATTTCAAAAATGAAAATCCAGGGCGATGTCCATGGCACGAGCGGAATGGGTTAAAGCGCCGACCGAAATGTAATCGACACCGGTCTCGGCAATGCCTCGCACCGTTTGCAGATTCACACCTCCACTTGCTTCCAGTTTGGCGCGCCCATTGTTTTGTTTTACCGCGGCCCGCAATTCTTCGAGTGTCATGTTGTCCAGGAGCACGATGTCTGCGCCGGCGTCCAACGCCTGCGCAAACTGTTCCAGGGTATCCGCCTCCACTTCCACTTTGAGATCAGGAAACTTTTCCCGTGCCCGGCGAACCGCCGCCGCAATCGCATTCGGTTTTTCGTCCCGCACGGCAACGAGATGATTGTCCTTGATCAGCACCATGTCGAAGAGGCCGATCCGATGATTTTTTCCATCGCCGCAAGCGACGGCATATTTTTCGAGCAAGCGAAGACCGGGAGTGGTTTTGCGGGTGTCGAGAATGGCAGCGTTGGTCCCGCGCACGGCATCAACGAAGAGTGAAGTCATCGTGGCCACACCCGAAAGGCGTTGCACAAAATTGAGGGCGACACGTTCGCCGGTGAGAATGGCACGAGCAGAGCCTTCGATCTCCATCAGGACGGCGCCTTCAGAGGCGCGCGTGCCATCCTTTTCCAGAAGGCGAACCTGTAGTTCGGGTAAAATTTCGTGAAAAACAGTTCCGGCAACTTCCAGCCCGGAAATGATTAATGGCTCCCTGGCGACCATCAAAGCTTTGGCGGTCACATCCTCCGGAATCGTAGCGAGACTTGTTGCGTCCCCTGAACCCACGTCTTCCCCAAGCGCCAGGCGCACGATCCGTTTTATCTCATCCATTGGAACGCGTTTCATGAAGGAAATCATTCTACACAATAGAATAGAAGAAAGGAAAATTCTGCAGGCAACTTTATCCAGAAAATGGCACGGATTTACACAGATTTCTGAAAAAGTGAAAGGTAGGCAGCAGAACCCAAACAGCTCATTGCCGCCTGATTACAGGTTTACACGAGATTCTTGTATTCCTTCATGGCGGCGAGCTTCTTGACCATTTCTTTGACTTTTTGTGCCTGGCTTTTGTGGGCGAGCATCACTGCGTCATCGGTTTGAACAAGGATAGAATCTCGAAGTCCGACCACTGCAATTGGGGTGCGGTTTTTTGTGCGGGCGTCAAAGATGATATTGCGAGCAGCATCCACGTGAATGAAATCTCCAACTGCACAATTGCCTTCTGCATCCGGCTTGATGTGACGCGCGAGGGCCGTCCATGAGCCGAGGTCGTCCCACTCGAAACTACCGTCAGCCACCACGACGTTTTGCGCTTTTTCCAACAACGCGTAATCGATGGAAACCTTCTTGATCTCCGGATATTCCTTTGCAAGCACCTTGTTAAGTTTCACCGGGTTTTTAGCGGCTGCAAACCAGCGCTGGCAAGCGGCAGCCATCTCTGGTTGATGCTTTTCCAAGCTTTCTGTCACGGTCACAAATGACCAAATGAACATCCCGGCGTTCCAGCGGTAATCCCCACTCTTGAGATATTGTTCGGCTGTTTCGTAGTTCGGTTTTTCAACGAACTGTTCGGCTTTGAAGAATGTTGTTTTGTACTTTTTAGCGCCTTGTGGCGGCGGCAAAATCTTTCCGGTGCGGATGTATCCATAACCGGTCGCTGGTTCCGTCGGCTTTATACCAATCGTCACAATAACCTGGCCGCGACTCGCCAGGTCGAATGAGTCGGCAAGCACTTGCTGAAATTTCTTTTCTTCGGGAATGACATGATCAGCAGCCAGCACAGCCATAACCCCACTGATGGAACGTTGCCCAACAATGGCAGCCCCCAACGTCACCGCTGCGCATGTGTCGCGACCTACCGGTTCTGCGATGACGTTTTCTTTCGGCAATTTAGGAAGCTGTTTTCTAACCTCGGGCGCCTGGACTGCGTTCGTGATGATAATGATGTTCTTCAACGGCACGACGGGAAGAATACGATCCACGGTTTGCTGAAGAAATGAACGTTTACCTAGCAGTGTGATGAGTTGCTTTGGCGTTTTCTCGCGGCTAACCGGCCAGAAACGCTCGCCACGTCCACCCGCCATGATGATGACAAAACGGTCTTTGTTGTCGGATTTGGTTTTCATTGTTTCACTGCTTCCACCAACGGCTTTACAAATTCAGTTACGCGCTGCACCAGGTCGGAACCTTTTCCATGTTGAGCAATCTGGTTTACAACCGCGCTGCCCACAACGATCGCTTCTGCTTTCTCCGCGACTGCTCGCGCCTGCTCCGGATTGGATATTCCGAAACCGACAGCAATCGGTAAATCAGTGTGCTTTCTAATCTTCGCCGTCATATCGGAAATCGTTTCTGAAACCTTGGTTTGCATGCCGGTGACCCCTTCACGTGAAACGTAGTAAATGAAACCGGTCCCGCGTTTGACGATGTATTCCATGCGCTCTTCGGGAGTCGTCGGCGCGATCAGATAAATAACGCACACACCAGCGTCGCGCATCAAGGTTTCGTAGTTCTCTGATTCTTCTGGCGGCAAATCGAGCACCAGCAATCCATCCACGCCCGCGCTGGCGGCATCACAGATGAACTTCTGCAGACCGTATTTGTGCAGAATGTTGAAATAGACGTAGAAAACAATTGGAACCTGTGAATCCTTCCGGATCTCCGCCACGGTTTGCAATAGCTTGGCCGGAGTGGTGCCGGATTCCAAGCCGCGTTGGGCGGCCAGTTGATTCACCAAACCATCAGCGAGAGGATCGCTAAACGGGACGCCGAGTTCCACCACATCCACGCCAGCCTTGTCAAACGCAAGTGCGAGTTGACGGGTCGCTTCGAGATTGGGATCCCCTGCCCCGATATAAATGACAAAACCTTTCTGACCTTCTTTCTTCAGGCGAGCGAAACGTTCAACGATGCGATTCATAAACGGGCAGAATGACAATTTTATTTTTGAGTGTCGAGGTTCAGAAATCCGTATCAGCGATGTAACACACTTTTTCGCCGCCAACTTTCGAAGCGCCTTGATGCGCCAGCCAAACAATGCGCAACCCGTCGAGTGTCAACAACGGAGAAACGGCGGTAATCTCAGGCAGCTTCGCACAAATGAGCTTTGCATATCCACCGGTGGCCACCACCGGCAGTTTACGCGTTTTTAATTCACGTTTCAGTTCGGCAATCAGTTCACGGATCAAACCACGGTAGCCATGCACTGCGCCAATCAACATCGCCTGCTCCGTGTTCTTTCCGATGATTGCGTTTATCTCGCGGATTTTTATCTTCGGCAGTAGAGCCGTTTTGTCGTGCAGATAATCGGTCATGGCAGCAAGTCCCGGCGCGATAATCCCGCCCACGTAATTGCCTTTGGCATTTACGACATCGAATGTCACGGCAGTGCCGAAATCCACGACAAGGGACGGTGCGCCGAAATGGGTTTGGGCTGCGACGGCATTTGCCAGGCGATCCGGGCCAATAGTTTGCGGTTGTGGATAATCAATCCCGATCCCGCGAATGGTTTTGTTCGTCAGTTCAAAGCAATCCACACTGCAAAGCTTCCCCGCAGTTTTGCGAACGAGCGGAGTAACACGCGGAACAACGCTACAGACGGCGGCTCCTTTTACGGTCCGCTTTCCGAGAAACGCCTGGAGCAGCGGCAGCGCCTTTCCGTTTTTCCAAAATGCAGTCGGGATGTCGGTCTGGCGCAGGACACGTTTGTCGTTGGCGAGACCGATATGAGTGTTCGTATTGCCAATGTCGAAAAGCAGCAACATTCCCCAGAGTCTAAGTAGCCATGCGGCAGCTTCAATTGAAAGTTTTGCAAGATTGAGGCAGTTGCGTTTGCAATGGATGTGATCAAGAGTGAGCGAGAATCTGATTTCCCCCTTTTTCCGGACAGGCGCTATCAGACCCTTTGCAGTTAACTGCATAACTTTTCCCCCTTGTTTCCCCGCTACATGGTGTTTCAATCTGGAATGACGCTCACGGAGTTCAGAAAGGAATACACGATGTCAGGACTGCGCCGCCGGGATTTGGCCGCGGATCCATTCACACAATTTCAAAAGTGGTTTAATGAAGCCGTCGAAGCGCAAGTGCCAGAGCCGACGGCCATGACCCTCGCCACAGCCGACAAGTCAGGGCAACCTTCCGCCAGAACCGTCCTGCTGAAGAGTTTCGATGAACGGGGATTCATTTTCTGCACGAATTATCTAAGCCAAAAAGGTCTCGAACTGGAAAATAATCCCCACGCCTGCATGGTCTTCTTCTGGAAAGAATTGGAGCGACAGGTGGCAATCCGCGGCACCGTCACCAAAGTTCCCCGTGCTGAATCCGAGCTCTACTTCCAAGCCAGACCCGTGGGCAGCCGCCTGGGTGCCTGGGTTTCGCAGCAGTCCACTCCCGTCTCGGACCGCGCCTTCCTCGAAGAAAAATTTCGCGAGATGGAGCAAAAGTTTCCCGGCGAGAATGTGCCGTGCCCGGAATATTGGGGCGGCTACGTACTCGCGCCGATTACCATCGAGTTTTGGCAAGGTCGCGTGAATCGGTTGCACGATCGTTTCCGCTTTACCAAACAGACGGACAAGATGTGGCTGACGGAACGGCTTTCACCGTAACGCAACCGCGCGAAGATTTCAGTTTTCAAGACCGGCACTCCATGCAAGTTTTGAACCATGAGTTCCGACGCTCAACCTGATAAACTCGCGATGTTGGTGGCCGAAGAGATTCTTCGCACGATCTTTGGCGATGACCTGCAAGGATGTCCCGTCACGCTGGAACAGATCGCGGCGATCATTCACGAAGCCGTCGAACAGCGAACTGCGCAGGATAAAAACCTGCTGGATACTTTCCAGCAACTCGTCGAAGCCTTTCACCTGCTGTCAACGCCGCCGGAAGCCAGCAAGGTTCCTAACCAGGACGAATTACGCACTCTCCTGACGCAACGACTCGACGCCATTCACAACATCACCACCAAGACGATTAAAACCACCGCGCTGCTCGAGGCCCAGCGACGGTTGCGCTCGGAAAACTCGTAGAGTTCCCTTCTGAATTAGGTGCAAAATATCCCTGTTAAAAGGATCAACAAACGCATAGCGAATGATGCTTTCCCGCACTGAAGGCTCAAGCCTGTTCAACCGGAGATTTTACTCTCCGACCACCACTCGGAAAAATCCAGTTGTGGCGCCAATAACATTCGTTATCTGAATTGTCCGCTCTTCTGTTGAAGGATAAATGTTGGTAAGCGAGGTCCATGATGGTGCATTGAGAAGGCTGGCTGTTTCGAACACGTATGATTTATTCGCAAGAGCCAAAAAAGAGACGCGCAATTCTGATACGTTGCGGGTTAGTTCCAGCAACGGTGGCGGATCAAACTCAAGAAGCAACTGCGGACCGTATTCCAAATCTTCTCGTGAGGCGAAGCGTCGTGCCGTTGTCCTTGTCTCTTCATCTTCCGCTTTGAGCAACCACCCGTAGTTCGAAGCTGGTTCATCAAGCCACATCTGCACGTCAGCAACCATTTGTGATGAACTCCCGAATTCATAAGCCAAATTATCGCTTGGCTCCATAAACCTTTCGCCGCTCATTGCAGGAGAAAAGTCCATTCCAGCCAACCCGCCCGGTGCCCCCCATTCATCCACCGTCAGTGCGTGCCGATGATTCCAGGTTACTTCGCCAATTGTTGCCGTGTCACCACGTCCGGGACCACCGACGCTTATCTTATCCCCTTCTCCCCACGGACGAAGCACGCGATGCAATCGAAAGTTTGCGCCAGATGGGGGTTCGACTGGGATCCCTACGACCTCAACAACCAGTTGCACGGATTTGATCTTTGAACCAACTGGAATCCCTGCAGCGACATCGAAACGAAGCATGCCGCGATTCCGCACACCATGAAAGGTACTCCCCACGTTGAAGAAAACGTGACCTCCCATGTTGTTATCTGGCATCAACTCGATCAGCGTTGAATCAGCAACCGGTGTCAGCACAACGGAATCAGCACGCACAGTTGCCGCAAACGCCGTAGAAATCAGAACTGCATGAAGAAGAAGGCGACTCATTTAGATCACGTTGACCTCGCCGATGATCGGCGTGCCGTCCAAGGAAGAGGTTCCTCCTGTAAACAAACTTTCCCCGGCATTCGCGTAGCCCGGAATGATTCTGCCCAATTGACTCTGCGTGGCACCCAAATGTTCCCGGATCAATTCACCCAGGACCGAACGATAATCAATCGCGCGTTTCAGATAACGGTTACTCACCCCGAACATCGAACCGGCCTGTCCAGTCAGCCATGGCACCGGATCGCCTGGATGACATCCATAGACCCCGCCGTGGATTCCGCCACCCGCCACGAACATTGCGCTGGCTTCGGCGTGATCGGTGCCGGCATTGGCGTTTTGAATGGTCGTTCGTCCGAACTCGGAAAGCGTCACGACGACCAGGTTGTCCCAGGTCGCTTTGTCACCGTTGTTGATAAAATATTTTCGCAGCGCGTACATCGCCCAACCGATCCGGCGCATCAGGTTCGGGTGCGCCCCGGTAGTGCTGCCCTGGTTGTTATGGGTGTCGAAGCCGCCCAGTTCCGTTCCGGCGATGATCGCATCGGTCTTGTTTAAGATGAGCGCAGCCGCTTTCAGGTTTGTGAAAAAGGAATAAGCCCCGGTATCAACGACATACTTATCGGAATCATTTCCATGAAGAGTGTAGCCGCCGTTCTTTGCGTTGTTCGTGGGAAACAGATAGTATGGCTCAGTGTCACCATCGGTATTCACGTCATCGCGAAATGTATTCCCCGCATCCGTGAATCCGATATCGCCGAAGATCGGCAATGTATCTGTCAGGTTCTTATATTGGAGCGCGAGAAAATCGCGATTCTTCTTGGCCGGAAATGGAAAAAGATTCGAATCGATCAGCGCCTGTTCCGCTTTCAGATTTCCATCCGTAGTGTTGGGGACTCCCAACAGATTGTAGCGAGTCGGGTCCGTCAGGTTTGTCATCGCCGCTCCCGATCCCCGGAGAATCAACGGGAGCGCGGATTGAACAGACACACCGGTCAACGGCGCCATTCCAGCAAGCCCTGATTCGATCAATGTGCGATAGAATATCCCATCTTTTAAGATGTTATTGTTCGGGCTGCCATTCTCCCAATAAATTTGCGAATCAAAATGCGAACGCGATTGTTTCGGATAGCCCACGCGATGCATCACCGCCAATTCCCCCGCGTTGTAAACCGGAGCAAGAAACTTGAGAGACGGATGCAACGCAGCGAATCCGTTCCCGGTTTTAATTGCCCGGTTATAGTGAAAGGTGGAATAATTCGAGGCTGAAGGATCAGCGGAGCTTACCGGAAAATCACACTGGCCAGGACTGGAATAGTAACCACCCGATTCCCGCGGAATCAGAATGTCCGGGCGGTTCGTCGCGTTGTAAGCTGAATCTTCAATTGGAACGACAGTATTCAAACCATCCATTCCGCCGCGCAGGAAAATGAACAAAAGCTTTTTTCCATTCAGGCCGATGTTGCCTTCCGCCAGCGCGCGTTTCATCACCAGCGGAATATCCACCAACGTGGAGAGCGCCACGCCAGCGCTGATCTTGAATGAATTACTCAGGAAACCGCGCCTCGTGATGAGATTGATATTTTTCATTTACTGCTCCTGAAAACGTTGCATGGACATCAGCATTGCCACCATGCCGCGAACACGATTGTCATACACGTTATTCGCCACACTGCTCACGGTTAAGACATTAAAGAGAGAGGGATCGCCAAGATCGGACGTGTTCAGGAATTGCACACCCGCCTGCCGGTAAAGTTCCAGGTTCCCCGCGCCTTCGCCGGGATACAGGATGCCCAAAAAGAAGTTTACCACCTTGGTTGCATTCCGCCGGTCCGCATCCGAAAGCAACCGCGACTTCATCAACTCAACGGGATTGCTGGTGGAGTTCCCCGCATCATTGCCGGTGCCGCTCTGCCCTCCGCTATGACCGAACTGCCCGGGTGCAATGCACAGGGACTGCACAAAGCGAATGCGTTCGTTCAATGTCCCGGCGCTGATCCACCCGGGCGCCCCTTCCGGGTAACCATCGGGATCACCGCGATCGAACAATAGCATTCCGCCCATACGCGAGAGTGGCGTGTTTAACGCGTAACCCTCTGTATCAGCGGTGAAAGTTCCGGCAGAAAACGTTCCGTTCGTGCTGGAGCGCAAAGCACGAATGGCGCTCACGGTAAATTCCAGCGGTGTCTTCACTTTCTGCCCTGCGGCTTCCTGGCTGCGGAACAATGGCGAATTGAAGATGGTGCTCACCACCGCGCGAATTTGTCCTTTGGGAGAACCCGCTTCCCATGCCGCCATACATTGCCACACCAATTCCTTTTCCGGCGTCCAGGTTCCATCAGCGAAATCATAACCGTGGGTGAATTCATCATGCACAAACAACCGGCACAGCTTCACGCTGATGTATTCCTGCGTGAATGGCAGATCAGCCAGATGCCGGATCACATCATATCCATCTTGAATCCCATTCGTCCCCTGCCGAATCGGCATCGTGAGCGAATACAAGCCGGGAACAGAATTCGTCCCGTAAGTCTTGCTCGCGTAATAAGGACCAAATCGCGCGGGAACAAACTTGTTTGAGAACAATGTTGTCGGCGTGTTGGTGTAATGGAATTGCGATTTGTAATTAAACGCCCAGACGCCGAACAAATTCGAAACCGCTGTGAAATTGTTCGTTGCACTCGGCAGGTTCACTGTCGTGCGTGGCGCGAAAGGATTGAACGCATTTGCCGGATCAACAATTTCCACCCGCCAGCCAGTCCAGGCTCGCGACAAAAGGGTGAGATCATTTTGATCGTAACCGTTATCCACTCCCACCGTGAACAGTTCGAGTAGTTCGCGCGCGTAGTTTTCGTTGGGAACATTGCTGCGATCCCCCCGGCTATCCACGGTGTCGAGGTAAATGATCATGGCCGGACTTTCCACGCTGATCTTCAGGAGATCATAGAAAGTGCATTGCGGATTCAGCAACGCCGTGCGCCAGCGATCGATCTCCAGATACTCTGCCTGTGTTGCCAAACGGTTCTCTCGCACGCCACTGTCCCCATTGTAGAAACGACCGAAATAGGTGAAAGATTTCGAATACTGCGTGACAAAATGATTTTCCCAGAATTGCAGGAGCACTTCCAAAAGCTGTCGTTTCGCCCCGACGGCCCGCAACACATGCCAGGCGCGGAAATCCGCAATAGCCGCATTCGTGCTGGAGTGAACGTTGTTCGTCGTGACTACTAAAGTATTGGTGTTGGTCGTGTAAGTCTGAGCAAAAGTGTAATCCACCACATCAGTAGGTCCCGCAAACCGCGGACCAATAATGCCGAAATTAGTGTGCGAACCCGCAACATCCTCCAGCAGCAGTTCGAAATTCAGTTGCTCCTGGATGTAAGCCTCCGGCCCAATCGGATTTGGCCCGGTCAAAATCCTCTCCAGTTCATCCGGTGTCTGGCCGTAAGCCAGGCGATTCAGCACGGTGGCAGTCAAGGCCTCGTCACCGCTGAGCGGTGTGACAGCGATTTTGTAAAAGCTTTGCGGCGCCGTTTGCGTGGCACGCCATTCATAGCCGGCGATCGGATGGGTCTCAACGTCTATCGGTATGACCGAAGCGAAGCGAATCGCATCCGCCATCACCAGTTGACCTGCATCTGCAAAGGTGTCGGTTATGCGGACATAACCAGTAGTTCCAGCCGCGAAATTGAATCTTCCGAGTAAATTCCAAACACCCCCGTTCACCTTCTGATTCACATAGACAGTGCTGCTGCCACCGGCATGAGTAATCACATGAGGCGCACCAGCAGTGCGGTTTGATCCCGCCGGATGCCACGTATATACATCGTATTCCCCGGCAAAGCTGATCGTTGGTCGAAAATCAAAGTAAGCTACACCGGTTCCCTGCACTTTGTAGCGGTAGTTGCTTCCGTACTTGTCATTGGAACTGGTTGCCGCAGTCCAACTCCCCGACGAGGTCCCCGCAAGATTATCAAGGATGATTTCACCCGCTGAAACCGACACCGTGTTCGTGTCGTAAAACGGTGCGTAAACAAAACTTGGATTGAGAGTGAACGGCTGATTCAGGTTGGTTGTGCTGAGGACGTCGTAGGATTTAATTGCGGCATCCAGCGGAAAGCGAATGCCCTTTTGTTGACCTGAGCTGTTGAAGTTTGTGATAACCTGCGCGTCGGTTATTGCTGGAATCAGACCGACCAACAGCATCCACCCGAACAATATAAACTTCTTCATGCAAATCTGGCTTGGCCAGCATCTCGGGATTGAGAATGACCGGATACTATCAGTTGACATGCCAAAGACAATGAGTGTTTCGCTGAAGCGGGTGCTTAATTAGTTGGCACTCTCGTCAATTGGCTATGGTCGCCCGTCCCCTCCAGCACCGCTTCGCAACCTGACCACCTCACTCAACCCACTCTCCCCACCTTTGTTCACCGCCGAAATCGTAACTTCCACATCTGCATTCGCTGGCAACTCTTCAAACATGAAATCCGTATCCGCAGGCGTGCCTACCACTTTTGGTTCTTCATCCACCCCCACCACTTTGATGCTCACACGATAATACTCTGCTCCCGGTGATTTATCCCACTGCACCGCCACTGCATTCTCTGCGACCGAAACCACCGCGACATTCGTCGGCGCATCTGGCCGCACCTTTGCACCGGGCTTATTGAAACCAAACGCCGCCCAACGCTCATCCAACGGGCTGAGTCGAACACTCAATTCTTTAATCAACGCCCGCAACTGCTTGCGAACCTGGGCCGCCCGGAGATCGCGTGCCGTCATGGCCAACTGCCAGGTAGTCTTCTGGCGGTTCACCGCATTGCGCGCTTCGACCAACTCGTTGTACACCGTGGCGGCGCGTGCTGCCGTTGCCTGCAGTGGCGTGTTTTCATACTCGGGATGCGCCGTGAGATAAGCTTCTAACGACAACAATCCCGCCGACAGCTTGTCTTCATTGCGCGGCACGCTCAGAGAATGGACAAACCCGGTTTCATCCCAGGCGGAGGAATATTGTTTGCCCAAATGCGGTTTTAAGACATCGCGCGCCACGAACATATAATCGCGCCCAATCGCCTTGGCTGTCCTGAACGCCTGCAGTCGCTCCCGCAACTCCGCTTTTGCCTGTTTGGTGGCTTTTTCACCTGCAATCAGACCGGCAAGACTGGTGTTCATCGCGTCCGACGTCACCAGGCTCAGGGTGAGTGGCCCCGCATAAAGTTCTACACCGGCAATCGCTGCCGAGAATTGCGCCACTAACGTCCCATAGCTCTTTTGAATATCATTTTTCATCAGTATTGACTCACATTCTGTTGTCAGAACCGTTCCCGTCCCGAACAAACCATGTTATGCCACAAAGGGACCATTCAATGTACTGGCAAAATTTGTCCCCAAATTTTGCCAGTACTCCGGCCCCCTGATTCTATTGATGATTCTGCATGAAAGATTTTTTATCCTTGACGTCCGAGGAAGAACTTTAACCACGGAAGACATGGAATTCAGGCAGGAGAAAGGCTCGTCGCTCGCTCAGGCTCCCTGCCCTCTTGTCCTGGAGGGACATCTGACACTAGCCCAATGTTTCAACATTGGGTAAGCCGTTTGGCTTTAACAAGTTCCGAAGGAACGACCGAGGTATTTCAAAGGTTTCAGCCGTCACCTTCGGGACTTATTCGTCGTTGCAAGGTACCCAATGTTGAAACATTGGGCTAGTGTCAGATGTCCCGCTGGGACAGGGCGTCGGAAGGCCACTCGGTCGGACCCGCAGACACACCCTCCAACGTCGGAAGCCCACTCGGTCGGACCGGCAGATACACCTTCCAACGTCAGAAGGCCACTCGGTCGGACCCGCAGACCCACCTTCCAACGTCAGAAGGCTACTCGGTCGAACCGACTGACACACCTTCTAACGTCAGAAGATCACTCGGTCGGACCGGCAGACATACCTTCCAACCTCGGAAGGCCACTCGGTCGGACCAGCAGACACACCTTCCAACGTCGCAAGGTCACTCGGTCACGCTAAACACATACGCTTTTCCGATTTCCTGAGGGCCAAAGGGCGCGCATGCGAGCGGAGCGCGGCGTAACCGCAGAGCGGTTCGTCTGGTTTATAGTTCTGGTTTTGCGAAGCATCAGCCGCAATGCGTGAGTTTTGAGAGCGATATTGGGATTTCAAACGCTATAATTTCCAGTCTCACGCGCTGCGGCTGATGCTTCGCACAAATCAGAACTATAGAAACAACGAACCGCGTCGCGGTTACGCCGCGCTCCGATTCCGCCCAATCGCTCATCCCATCTAAGTCGTTTAAAATCACACCCTTACGTAAGTAAATGGCGGTGAGTATCCGTTGAGTCACGTTGTTCTTGCCGGCGAACCGCTTTACTATATCATCAGCCTCAAGACCCCACAGCAGGTCCGCGACATTGCGGCAGCATTGCCCGCGATCACACAAGAAGAGTTTCGGCATCGCTATTTCGCCATTGATCCCAAGAGCTACGGATTCCCCCTTTCGGAAGAAGATTTCGGTTACACCTGGGACTGGTTTCAGGGCGTTCGCGAGCTTTACCAGCGCGCAGCCAAAGAGGGACGATTTGTTTTGTTTACAGCCGACCAATGATTACCAAACTTGATCGTATTTAATTAGCAATACCGGTTGATGGAGAACAAAAGGCGAGCTGGACGGCTCCACTGTTTTGACTAATCTCGCTTCGTGGCAGCGAATATTCTCGTCATTCCAGACAAATTTAAAGGCACTCTCTCCGCGCAAGCCGCCGCCGACGCAATCGCCGTCGGATGGAAAAAAGCTCGCCCCAATGATCTCATTCAACTCCTTCCCATGAGCGATGGGGGTGACGGTTTCGGTGAGATCGTCGCCAGCGCCATCGGAGCGAGGCCGCAACAGATCAAAACAGTTAACGCAGCCCACGAAAAAATCGAATCCACCTGGTGGTGGGAATCCAGGTCGCAAACCGCCATCATTGAATCGGCCAACGTCATTGGGCTGGCCATGTTGCCAACCGGCAAGTTTCATCCGTTCCAACTGGATACCTTCGGACTGGGTAAAACCCTGGAGGCCGCCGCACGCAAAGGAGCCAGGAGTTGCTATATGGGCATTGGCGGCAGCGCGACAAACGATGCCGGGTTCGGAATGGCCCGCGCACTCGGCTGGAAATTTCTCGATCAAACCGGCGCAGAGATCACTGATTGGACGAACCTGGCGCAGCTCGAAAAGATCGTCGCTCCAGTTAATCGAATACTTTTCCCTAATTTGATTGTTGCCGTAGATGTGACAAACCCGTTGCTCGGCAAGACAGGCTGTTCCCAAATCTACGGACCGCAAAAGGGGTTGCGCCGTGAGGATTGCCCAAAAGCCGAAGCGGCATTGAAACGTTTGGTGGCCGTTTCCCGGGAAACGTTCAAATGCGATTTTTGCAAAATTCCAGGCGCCGGAGCAGCCGGGGGACTGGGTTTCGGTTTGATGGCGTTCCTTGATGCCAGGCCGCAATCCGGTTTTGGGATCTTCGCGCAGAATGCCCGGTTGAAAGAACATCTTCGCAAAGCCGATCTGGTGATTACCGGCGAAGGTGCGCTCGATCAACAAACTTTGATGGGCAAAGGGGTCGGACAAATCGCCCTTCTCTGCAAAGAATATAAAGTTCGCTGCATTGGGCTTGCTGGAATCGTCACGGAACCGGAGAAAGCTAAAAAGCTTTTCGCGCAAACGCGGGGCCTTGTTGAAATCACCTCGGACACAAACGCGAAGAAACAACCGGCTAAATACTTGTGCAAGTTGGCTGAAGATGTGGCGTCAAACTGGGAAGTCTGAGGGTCTCCAGAGTTCAAAGTTTAAGGTTTGAAGTTCAAGGGGTCCCAACTTTGAACTTTGAACTTTGAACTTTGAACTTTGAACCTTGAACTTTAAACTCTGGAGACCGCATGAGTTTTGTTGCATCGCCAATTCTATGCCGCCGCCCCGCGATGAACACGTGGTTCGAAATTGTCCTTCCTGGCGACGACGCTGAAAATCTCCAGGCAGCCGGAGAAGCCGCCCTCGATGAAATCGAACGCATCGAAAAACTTCTGTCACGCTTCGATCCGGCCAGCGAAGTCTCCCGCATCAACCGCGATGCCGCCATCTCCCCTGTCCTGCTTGATGTCGAACTCACCGGGATCCTGGAAACCTGTCGCAAAGCATGGTTGGAAACGGATGGATTCTTCGATATCGCCGTCAACCGGGAAGAGGACGCCAACTTTGGCGCCATCGATTTTGATCCGGACACACGGCTGATTTTTTTCCGCAACGTCAACGCGCGGCTGGACTTCGGCGGATTCGGCAAAGGTTACGCCCTGGATTGCGCCGCTCGTCTCCTCCGGGAGTGCGGCGTGAAACAAGCGCTGCTCCACGGTGGCACCAGTTCCGTCCTCGCGATTGGAAACGATGCTAATGAACAGCCCTGGCGAATCGGTTTACGTGATCCATGGAAGGACGATGTAGTCCTCCAGCAGGTTGACTTGAGCGACAACGCCCTTTCGACATCGGCCACCGGCAAAACTGTTTCTGACATTCTCGATCCATTCCAGCGCCAACCACTTCAAGAAAAGGCTTCCTGCACAGTCATCGCAGAATCCGCAGCGCAGGCTGAAGTGTTCTCCACCGCGTTGCTTTGCATGGGAAAAGACAAGGTGGCCAGCTTTGTTTCGCCTGAAATAAAAGCGCTTTGGACCGCTGAATCACCCAGCCCGAAAATAATTCTTCTATGAAATTGCCACATTCACTTTCCACTCGCCGCGAATTCATCGTCACTGCCGCCGGCGCACTGGCCACCGCAAGCGTCAGTAACGTCTTCGCGCAAGGCGCCGGGAAGATTCGCGTCGCAGTGATTGGCACCGGTGGCCGCGGCTGCGACCTTGTCCGCAAGCTTAGCACCATTGAGTCGGCGGAGATCGTCGCAGTCTCCGACGACTACGAACCGCACCTGCGCAATGGCGCGAGGTATGCCGGCAAACAGGCAAAAACATTCTCCGATTATCGTAAGATGTTGGAACAAATTAAACCGGCTGTGGTGGTGGTCGCGGTTCCGCTTTGGCTGCATTACCAGGTTTGTTGTGATGCGCTCGACAGCGGAGCCGACGTTTTTTGCGAGAAGACGATGACGCATTCCATCGAAGAAGGAAGGAAGCTTGCCGCCAAAGTGCGCGGATCAAAACAAGTGTTCCAAGTGGGACTGCAACGTCGCGCCAACCCCATTTATAACCAAGCCCGCGCAATGATCGAAACCGGCATGCTCGGTCGCATCACCGCAGCCAGGTGCCAATGGCATCGCAATAATAATTGGCGTCGCCCGGTGCCGGTGGAGCGCACTCACGCCAAATGGAACGAGCTGGAGAAACGGTTGAACTGGCGTCTTTACCGCAAATTTTCCCAGGGACTGATGGCGGAACTCGGCAGTCACCAAATGGACGTGATCAACTGGATGTTCGATGCCGCCCCAAGCCGGGTGATGGCGACCGGTGGCGTGGATTATTGGCGCGACGGGCGCGAGGTAGCCGACAATGTGTTTTGCATTTACGAATACACACTGAAGCCAACCCACGGAGAAGAATCCCGAGATCCCTACACCGTGCGGGTCACCTATTCCTCCCTTTGTAACAATGCCTACGAAGGCGCCTCGGAACTGATCATGGGAACGCGTGGCACACTTTTTCTCACCGACAAAAAAGGACTGCTGTTCCTGGAGAAAGGGGCGGATGACGTCGGTTGGGTGAAGAAAGATGCCAGCGGCACGAATGCATCCATCGTGACTTCCGGCAAGACGCTCGGCCTCACCAACGATCCATGGGCGTTCCGAGGAAAACCGGTTGAGATTGATAATGAGGGCGGCGATGATACCCGGGAAGAATTGGTGTCATTTCTCCATCACGTCCGCGACCGTGATCTGCAAACCATCTGCGACGTCAACATCGGTCTCCGCAATGCCGCGACAATATTGATCGCCAACGAAGCCATTGATGCGCGGAAGACGGTGGAGTTCCCGCGCGATCTGCGGAGTTGAACTGCGGAACTTCCGAACAAATTAATCGGCGAGACGTTTCATTGCCGCGAAAAAGTTCTGCCCCACTTCCTCTGTCACAGGCTTCTTGGCTTTACCGTCATCCAGTTCAACCAAATCCGCCGGCAACTCTTTCAAAAATGGCGATGGATGACACGGGAGCATCTGGCCATATTTCTTTCGGCCGATGCAGTAGCTCATAGTCAATGTCACCATGGCGCGAGTAATCGCGACGTAAAATAAACGGCGCTCTTCATCCAGGGTATTCTCAACCTTCGACCGCGAGTGCGGCAGCAGGCCATCTTCCATTCCCACAATGTAAACGTGCGGAAATTCCAAACCCTTGCAGCTATGCATTGTGATCAGTGTGACGGCGTCTCCCTTATTGTCCTTGTCCTCTTCGCGATCACTGTCGAGCGTCATGTCTTCAAGAAATGTCTGCAGACGTTCCATTGGATTGGTCGTGGGCACCCCGTTCTCGTCCAGCTTTTCAACCAACTCCTTCAAGTTTCGCACCCGGTTATCGGCAATATCAGGATTTTTCTCGGAACGTTGTAGCTCCTCGATATAACCGGTATCCGTCAGGAACTTTTCCGCCCAAACTTTAAGCGATAGAGATTGCCCGTCGGACAAAGGCGCGCGGGTCTCGTCGATAAAGCGGAGGAATTCGATGAGGCTTTCCTTCGTCCGATTCAAACACGACTCCTGCACATCGGTATGACGCATCGCGGCATAGACCGAACAATCCCTTTCCTGGCTCGCCGACAGCATCCGTTCCATCGTGACATCGCTCAGACCGCGAGCCGGCACATTCGCAATGCGGAGCAGGCTGATATCATCGTGGGGATTCAGCAGCATTTTCAAGTAGGCGAGAAAATCTTTGATCTCGCGCCGATCGAAATAGCTCTGCCCACCGATCAAATGATAACGAACGTTCGATTGGCGCAATGCCGTTTCCAATCCACGCGATTGCTGGTTGGTGCGAAATAAAATTGCCTGGTCCTCCCATGGAACCTGGCTGGCCAGGCGCATGAATTCAATCTGCTGCACGATGTGTTTCGATTCTTCTTCATCGTTTTCAAACGTGTGCAGCGTGATTCGTTTCCCCTGCCCTTTATCCGACCAAAGCTGTTTACCACGACGCTGCGTGTTGTTTTTGATCACGGCATTCGCTGCCGTCAGAATCGTCGTCGTGGAACGATAGTTCTGCTCGAGTTTCACGACTTTGACTTCTGGAAAATGTTTTTCCATGTCGAGCAGGTTGGAGATTTCTGCTCCGCGCCAACCGTAAATGCTTTGGTCATCGTCGCCCACGACACAGATATTGCGATGCTCACTGGAGAGCGAGTGAACCAGCTTGAATTGCGCGGCGTTGGTATCCTGGTATTCGTCCACCATCACGTAGGTATATTTGTCGCGGCATGCCTGCAACGCATCCGGATGTTCCTCAAACAAACGCAGTGTCAGCAAAATGAGATCATCGAAATCCACGGCGTTGCAGGCGCGCAAAGCGGATTCGTATTTCTTGCGAATATGCTGCGCGAGCGCCGCCACGCTGGGTTCGGCAAACGCCTTGGCTGATTCGCCACCATTCTTGTATTTGCTCAACAGACTGAGAATCGCCGCGGGATCCGTTTTCTCGCCTTTGGCAGACATGTGACTGAGGATTTTCTTAATGGCGCCGAGTTGCTCCGATTCGCTGTAGATGACAAAATTCTTTTTGTAACCCAGCTTCTCAATGTGAACACGGAGTATCTTGAGGCAAAGCGAATGGAAGGTACAAATCGTGGGGCGTTCCAGTTTCTCGCCGTTCCGATCCTTTTTCGGAATCAGTTTCGAGACGCGTTGTTGCATCTCCCGCGCCGCTTTGTTGGTGAATGTGACGGCCAGTATATTAACGGGCGCAATTCCCCGATCAATCATGTGGGCAATCCGGAAAGTGATGACTCGCGTCTTTCCTGTGCCCGCTCCTGCCAAGATCAAAACCGGCCCTTTTAAGGTGGCGGCGGCGGTGCGTTGTTGAGGATTAAGCGAAGCAAGATTGACCATCGGGCGCGGAGTGTATGAGGCGGCAAAAATTAGTTCAAGGTTCGAGGTTTAAAGTTCAAAGTTGACCGCCAACGCCAAGTGTCGCCGTGCGCAACCTTGAACTCTAAACTTTAAACCTTGAACTTCCTTTCAGCCTACTTTGCTCTCTTCGCCTTCGAGTTTCTTCAGGTCTTCGGCGAGGAACTGGGTGACATCCTTGAACTTTCGAACGTTGTCTGGATTCAGCGCCATCAGAACTTGGTGGGCTTCCAGGCAGGTGCGGGTCACTTCGGTGCGGGTTGGCTGTTCTCCATCCCCTGTGACCGGCTGGAAAGGTTCAGCGGGAAGCATGCTGACGTCGCACATCGGGAACAGGTGCAAAACCCCAAGGTTCTCCAGTGTATCTTTGATGCGAGGATTCGGGTTAAAAATTCTTACGCTGCCTTCGCTTGAAGCACCATTGCCTGCGTAGAATTTCAACCCAATGCCGGCGAGCACTCCCAGGAACGTGCTATCCATCAATGTGCAGTCCGACAAATCCAGGATAAAATTCTGGTAACCCCGCTCCCAGAGTTCGTACACCACCTTTTTCAGGTCCAGGCTGTTGGTGAAATTCGCCCGACCCGAGATTTTCACGCAAACAACTCGGTCGGCCACTGCCACCATTAATGTGCTGGCTGGCTGGTTCATAGATCAATCACTTCTGTCAAAACTATCCGTGCGTCATTCGCGCGAGTCAAGATGTCCTCTTTGGGAAAGTGGGAGGGATTCTGGATTCTGAAAACTGAATGCCCCCGCCCTACTTCCCCCTGGATCCGACGATCTTAACCAAGGCTTGCTGCAAAACAACGGCTTCATCTGTTCCAGTTGAAATGAACTGCATATTGCATTCCAGCAGCAGTTCCATCGCTCGAATCAGTTCTTCGCGTGAATAATTTTTCACCTGCGAAAATGCCTGAAAGAGAACGTAAGGATGCATAACCATCGGATTGAACTTCTTGTCCGCGGGCAATAAGTCAGTCGGCAACTTCTCCAATTGCGCCTTGAACGCCGCATAATTGCCAGCAGCACTCGTCTTCAGATACCCGGCATCCACAAGTTCCTTCAACACAACGAGAACTCGCACCTTCGAAATCAACCCGTAGAGCACCCGCATTTCCGACTTGTCGCGATCATGCTTCGCTTCCCAGAGTTCCTCATCCAGACAACGCAGCAAAACCGGCAAATTACGATTGCCAAATGCATCTCCCAAAGCAAACGCCCGCGCCTGCTTATTCTTCGTCGAGATCGTGGCAACATCCTCGCTCGTGATCCGGGAACGATCCCCCACAAACAACGATAGCTTCTCCACTTCACTGCTCAACAACCGCGCATTCGGCCCGATATTCGCCACCAATTCCGATAAAGCAGTATCAGCAATCTCCTTCTTCAACTCGCGCAGATTGCGTCGGGCAAACATCTCCGCCTGATCCGCCCAATCCTTGTCATCCACCGACCAACCGGTGAACGATTCAACTGTGCCCGCCTTATCGATCGTTTTATAGAACGTCTTGCGCTTGTCCACTTTCCCAGCGCTAATAAGCAAACGAACATTCTGCCAGTTGAAAGTTTTTAGTTCCTGCGCCAATTCACCCAGGTCGGCCGTCACCACCTGCGAACTGGCCGTGCGATCGTCCCCAAAAAAACTGCAGTTCTGGAACCAAACAACCTTTGCGCCACCAAAAAATGGGAGGGTGTTAATCGCCTCACGGAGTTTAGAAAGGGCTTTCAGTGCCTCGCCGGAATTGCCCACTGCAGCATCAATGGTTTCATGATCCATGCCGCCGAGTTCGATGCACCAGGCATGATAAATTTCTTTGGCACGTTGTTTGACGGCAAATTCATCATCGCCGCAAACAAGGACTAAAGGAGCAGAAGGCTTGGCAGCCGGAGGCATGGATTATTCAGTTTCCTCACCGTTTTCGTTAATGCGCTCCAACACTTCGGTCATGTCTTCAACCTGGTCGAATAAAGTGCTGCGGACGAAAATAGGTTTCTTTTGCGCCGTGGCGAGGGCCAGGCAATCACTCGGACGCGCATCAATCTCCACGATCTTTTTCCCAAGCTCATTTTCCTGCTTGAGCATCAGGCGCGCGAAGTAAGTGGAATTTTTCAGGTCAGTGATGGTGACGCGTTCCACCCGGATATCGAATCCCTTGAACATGCTATTGATCAAGTCATGCGTCAGCGGACGTTCTTTAGGTGTATCGCGGAGGAACATCCCGATGATAGCGCCCATGTTGTGCTCCACCTGGATGACGAAGACTTTCTCCTCATTTCCAACGAAAATAGCGCATCCGCTATTGGCAGGAAGAATTCCCCGGATTTCCACAGGCACAACGTCGTTCTTCATATATCTACAGTAACTGTATGAACTGCCTCTGAAAAAACAAGCCTCAGACCTAACTTCGTTTGCATGAGATCAAATTACTTCTCCCGCCCCTAGCCAGGAAGGAGCCTAAACCACGGATGATGTAACGCGGCGTAACCGCAGAACGGTTCGTCGTTTCTATAGTTCTGTTTCGTCCGAAGGATCATCCGCAGTGCTCAAGGGTGGAATGCAACAATCTATAACACTCGAACAATCTAACGTGCTGCGGCTGATGCTTCGCACACAACCGCGCTCCGTCTTTACTGAAAATCATGCCAATTGAACGTTGCCATTCCACCTGAACTGTTTTCAATTCGGGTCTATGAAGTTCCGCGACAAAGTTCTTTCATCCGAAAACCTGACCCGTTGGCGGGAGGAATTGCGCGGTTCCGGCAGAAAACTGGTCGTGACCAACGGGGTCTTCGACATCCTGCACGTCGGCCATGCCACCTATCTTGAGGCAGCCCGGAATCTGGGAGACGCTTTACTCGTGGGAATTACCTGCGACCACGGTGTTCGCGAACTAAAAGGCCCGACACGCCCCCTCAACATCGAAAACGACCGCGCCGCCGTCCTTGCAGCGTTGGAGTCGGTTTCCGCCGTCTATATCTTCCCGGAAACAACCGCCTTCAATTTCCTGCAACAGGTCCAGCCAGACATCTATGTCAAAGGCGGCGATTACACCATCGACACCATCAACCAGGACGAACGCCATCTCATCGAACAAATGGGGGGCCGAATCGAAATCCTCCCCGGTGTCGCCGGCAAATCCACTACCGGCCTTGTGGACAAGATTGCCGGGCACGGGGTTTAAATCTCTCAAGAGTTCAAAGTTTAAAGTTGCGCCATCAGAAAAGAAAAGTCCCACAGGCTTTTAAAACGGTGAGGGCGCAACGACTGGTGGCAGATTGGTCGCCGGAACTCCTGGTGGAACTGTAAACACGGGCGTCACGGGAGTTGGGCTGAATCCTGGAACCGGCGCTGGTTCTACGATCACACTGGGTTGTGGCAACACCGGAGTTGTTGGCGCGGATCCACCGACGGGGTCTGCCATGAAACCGCCCACTGGATTTTGTATAAAGGGAGGGACGGGATTGGCAGTGGCTGGCGGCGGCACGCTAAATAGTGGACCCGGTTGAGGAGACGTTCTGAATCCAGTGACTGGCTGTTGCGAAAACCCGGTCACTGGCGATGCACTGAAGCCAGTTACCGGCGCGGGGGTGAAATTCGGCCCTCCCGGTGCTACGGGAGTGACTGGCGCGGGTGGCAGAACAGGCGCAGGCGGCGGCGTTTGCGCAAGAGCTGTTGCGGCTGTGAAAAGAGTGACGACGAGCAAGTTTCTAAAGATCATAAAGCCTCCTTAAATAACTTCGCTTGCGAAGCGGAGGCGTCAACCTGAAAGCAGGCTCAACCAAGTTCACATCCCAATCAACCGTTTGTAAACCTTCTCATAAGCATCCGCGCTGCGTTCCCAGGAAAAATCCGCGCTCATGGCGTTGTGACGGTAATGATCGAGCAACTCATGGTCGGCATATAGCACGAGCGCCTTTCGAATGGCCTTGGCCAATGCACGCACAGAATATTCCTGGAACTTTATTCCGTTCGCTTTGTCCGGGTCTTCCGATACATCGATCACAGAATCGTCCAATCCACCAGTGATTCGAACAATCGGCAGTGTCCCGTATCGCAAGCTGTACATCTGGTTCAAACCACACGGCTCAAAACGCGACGGCATAAGAAAGAAATCGCAACCGGCTTCAATGCGATGAGACAACCCCTGGTCGAAACCAATCGTGACGGAAACTTTGTCGGGATGACGTTCTGCCAACCTTCGATAGCCCCGTTCGAATTCCGGTGAACCGCTGCCGAGTTGGACGAATTGCATGTCCGTGGCGAGCATCTCTTCAAGTGCGCCGAGTTGGATGTCCACCCCCTTCTGATCCGCCAGCCGTGAGATGTTTCCGAACAGCGGGATGTCCGGATTCACCGGCAAACCGAGTTCCTTTTGCAGTTCGACTTTATTCAACTCCTTGCCACTGAAATCATCAATGGAGTAAGGATGCTTCAGGTGCGGATTCCCGACGGTTTTCCATTCCTCATAATCCACCCCGTTGAGAAGGCCAATGAGCGCATTCTGTCGTCGTCGCAAAACGCCATCCAGGGCACAACCGAACACTTCAGTGGTGATCTCGCGCGCGTAACGCGGGCTGACGGTCGTAATCAGGTCGGAAAATTCGAGGCCAGCCTTCAGACAATTGAACATCCCAAAAAACTCTGTGCCCGCCGGATGGAAATATTTCTGTGGCAGATTGGTCAGTTCATAGTGCGTCTTCGGAAAGACCCCTTGATACGCGAGGTTATGGATTGTTAGACAGGTGCGCGGCGGGTCCACCCATCCATCCTCATCATGCTGATGCTGAATCAGCAGCGGCACGAGGCCGACCTGCCAATCATGCACATGCACGATTTCCGGTTTCCACGCCAGGTGACGCGCCAGGTTCACCGCGCATTTTGAGAGGAAGATGAAACGCTCGGAATTATCCGGAAAGGAGATGTGGCGTTCTTCGTAAAGACCGTTGCGGAAATAATACTCCGGCTTGCGAACAAAATAGATCGTCAGGTTTTCGGAAACTTCATGCGTCCAGATTTCGCCCTGCACCCACTTGGATCCCATTGGAAGATTAATGCTCCAATCGAACCATTTGATGTCGGGGAATTTTTCCTCGATACCTTGGTAGAGCGGGGTGACTACGCCCACTCGATGTCCCGCTTTCGCGAGAAACTTTGCGAGCGCCCCCACCATGTCGGCAAGACCACCCGTCTTCGAGTAGGGATGCAGTTCGCTGCTCGCGAGTAAGATTTTCATTATTTAACGGTCAAAGAAACACACGAACTACATCTGTGTTCGTGTGGTCGCCAGCAACTAAATCACGCACTGATTCGGTCGGTTTTCAAATAGGGCTGGAGAATCGGTGGAATTTTAATGCTCCCATCCGGTTGCTGATAGGTTTCAACAAACGCCACGAACAAACGTGCGAGAGCGGTTCCGCTCCCATTCAGAATGTGCGGCATTTTGTTTTCACCAGTTTCAGTTTTGAAACGCATGTTCATGCGGCGCGATTGAAAATCTTCGCAGTTCGAGCAACTCGACACTTCGAGGTAGTCCCCCTGCCCCGGCGCCCAGACTTCAATGTCGTAAGTCTTCGCACTTGCGAACCCCATGTCACCGGTGCAAAGCAACAGCACGCGATAATGCAGGCCGAGCAGTTGCAAAACTTTCTCCGCATTCGCGGTCATTGATTCAAGTTCAGCGTAGCTGTCTTCCGGCTTCACGATTTTGATCAACTCAACTTTGTCGAATTGATGCACGCGAATCATTCCGCGGGTGCCGACACCAGCCGCCCCCGCTTCGCCACGAAAGCATGGCGTGTAAGCGCAGTAACGAATCGGTAGTTGCTGAGCGGAAAGAATCTCTTCGCGATGAATGTTCGCGACGGGAGTTTCAGCGGTCGGGATGAGATAGAGTTTCCCCATGGCGTCGGGCCTATCCCCTTCCACCACGCCATAGTACTGATCTTTGAATTTTGGAAACTGTCCGACGCCTTCAAGGCAATGTGGACCGACGACATGCGGCGGCGCGACCTCGATATAGCCATGATCAGTCGTATGGAGATCGAGCAGAAATTGAATCAGACTCCGCTCCAGTTTCGCGCCCCAGTGGGTGTATAAAATAAAACCGCTGCCAGAAAGTTTCGTGGCGCGGGCGAAGTCGAGCATCTTCAAGCTTTCACCAAGTTCGATGTGGTTCTTTGGCTGGAAATCAAACTTCGGCTTTTCGCCCCAAACGCGAATCTCGGGATTGTCTTCGAAGGATTTCCCGATCGGCACGCTCTCGTGCGGGAGATTCGGGAGGCTGATCAAAATGCCATCACGCTTCAACTCCACTTCAGCGACCTGTTTGTCGAGTTCGGCCACGCGATCACCCATGTCGCGCGTTTCCTTCTTCTTCGCTTCGGCTTCTTCAAGCTTCTTTTGTCCCATCAACGCGCCGATTTCCTTCGAGACTCTATTGCGGGTTGCCTTGAGTTGCTCGACCTCGGCGAGAAGCTTGCGGCGCTGGTCATCGAGAGAAAGAACTTCATCCACAAACTTTTCCTCGCTGGCATTGCGCGAGGCGAGGCGCTTGCGAACAATATCCACATTTTCCCGAATCAGTTTTATGTCGAGCATGGCGCATTATAGAAATGAGCCTCTCTCCGGCAATGAATTTTGAGAACTCTTCGGTCTTTAAAAAGGAAAACGGCTCTAACAACCATTTTTTAGTCTCCAAAACTTCGTGGTGAGACTTCTCACAACTCCCTTGCACGGCCTGTGGCCGTCGATCAACTGCGACAAAGCGTCTTAATATGATTGACGCGAAGCCTCGCCAGCGGGACAAGGAAACCATGCGCCTGCTAATTCTCGGTTCCATCCTCCTGCTGGTGACAGGTGAAATCCCTGGAAAAGGAGTATGCACCCAAAACTAACGCGTCGTAAATTTCTCTCCGCCACAGCAGCAGCGGGTATCGGACTGACCCTTGCAAATGCACAGAACGCAACCCAACCCAAACCCGCGTTGCTCGGCGGTACTCGTGTTCGCACAGAGCCATTCCCCTCCTGGCCCATCTTCGACCAGTCGGAAGAACAGGCACTTGTTAATTCATTGCGAACTGGCAAATGGTTTCGGGGCAGCGGAAAGAATGTAAACGAGTTTGAATCCGCTTATGCGAGGTTGCTCGGCGCAAAGTTCTGCATCGGCACGAACAGTGGTACTAATGCATTGATCGCTTCGATGAATGCACTCGGGGTTGGGGCTGGCGACGAAGTGATTCTGCCGCCCTACACATTCGTCGCCTGTGTAAATGCCATTCTCATGCTGGGCGCTGTGCCGGTGTTTGTGGATACCGATCTGGAGACATTTCAAATCGATGCGAAGAAGATCGAAGCTGCGATTACCGACCGCACCGTTGCGATTATGCCGGTGCATCTTGGCGGGAACGCAGCGGACATGGACGACATCCTGGCCATCGCACGCAAACACAAAATTGCAGTGGTGGAAGATGCCTGCCAGGCGCATCTAGGCGAATGGCGTGGAAAGAAGGTCGGCACTTTGGGCGACACGGGATGTTTCAGCTTTCAAGCTTCCAAAAATCTTACGGCTGGCGAAGGCGGCGCGATTCTGACGAACGACGAGCAATTGGCGGAAAAGTGTTTTGCTGCGCAGTCCAACAGCAGCCCGCGCAAGGGTGGCCAGCGGTTCATCCGCGGCGCAAACCTGCGCATGTCAGAATTCCACGCTTCGCTTCTCCTCACTCAAATGACGCGACTGCCCGACCAGGCCAAAACGCGCGATGAAAATGCTGCTTACCTGACAAGGATGCTCAGCGAAATTCCCGGAATCCTTCCCGCGCGCACATACGAAGGCTGCACCCGCAGTGGTCATCACCTTTACATGTTTCGGTACAAAAAAGAGCAGTTCGCGAATCTTCCCCGCGCGAAATTCCTGAGTGCTCTCGCGGCCGAAGGAATCCGAGGCAGTTCGGGATATGGACCGTTAAACAAAGAACCGTTCATCGCCGAAACCCTCCGCTCACGCGGCTATCAACGCGTCCTTTCCAAAGAACAATTCGCAGCCTGGACCGAGCGCAACGATTGTCCGGAGAATGATCGACTCTGCGAAGAAGGTGCGTGGTTCACCCAGAACATGTTGTTGGCAAACCGCGCTGCAATGGAACAAATCGCCGAGGCTGTTGGTAAAATTCACGCCCATGCCTCCGACCTGGCGTAAAAGTCAGTAAGAACGCGCACCTCTCATGTTCCCGTACGAGAACTATTTCACGTAATAACCCGAAACACGCCACCGACCGTCGGAATCCATCATTGGGGTAACCGTTTCCACAGCGTTTTTTTTATTCGCGAAATGAGTTTTGAATTGGATGACGACGTACTCGCCCTTAGGCGTGTTCGGTAGAGAGGTCATGTATTCGCGCTTAAGAACAGTCCGCGATTCGACCTGTCCGGCTGGGTTGTGACCGGCTTTCAATGTATTCACCCACTGATCCCTTGTGACTGCCTTCTTAAAAACAGTGGCTGTTTCCTCCCAGCTCTCCGCATAACTCCCCTTGTCCACCAAAGCCAACCAGGAGAGAGCCGCGTCAGTGGCAGCCTGCTCCTGGGGAGTAGGTGGACCTGATTTACCGCATCCAGCAAAAGCCAGGGAGACAAAGAGCAAAAAAAGAAAGCGATAGGTTTTCATAGGTGTTCTTATGGATTCAGATATTCGGAGGGTCCCACGTGTTAAAGGCATCTTTTCTCGTTGCCAGTCGTGCGCTGTTGATCAGATCCACGAACCGTTCTGGATCTTCGGGCGTCACGACCACGACGCGGTCCGCGAAACGCAGCACAACCGATCGTTTGGGGTCAGTGGCATAAACTAGGAAGCTTCCAAACTTCTCGTTGCTAAACAATCCAGACAGCGCAAAAGCCCCGCCGTTGCCGGCGACACGGATCGAGCCCTGCAAGGCGAGCGGGTCAATCTCCACGTCAGTCAACGATGATAGAGCCAGCCGTGTGAACCAACCTAGTCGATGAATTATCAAACCATCGCCTGTCACAGTGTAAGCGCGCACCATGAACCCAGCGGATGCAGCCAGCACAACCAGCGGAATCACGACCATGCTCCCAAACGCCACCGGATCACCCGGATCAAGAACAATAACGCCAATTGCAGGTACTCCGATACAGAGCGCGCAGGTCAGGATTGTCATGAGTCTGAGTTGTCGGCTCCAGGGAGCGCGAAACTTTAAAGTTTTGTCCTTCATGCGAAATGGGATTAAGCAGTTCTCTGCTTTCTAAAAAGCAGGTATGAATAGAGCATCGGCACCAATGCCAGCAATCCTGAGATCGGCAGAAGCACCCAATAAACGAATTGCTCCAGCGGTACGACGAGAAAAAGGGCGAGCATCACAAATCCTCCCAACACCATAAGGCGACCGCCCATCCGATGCGTTTTCATCCAGACCTCTTTCGATTCCAAAGTCCAGGGAGTGCGAATGCCCAGAAAGTAATTCGGACGCAATTTGGTCATTAAATTACCAAACACAATGAACAGCACCCCGATTCCGGCGTAAATGGTGTAACTGAACTGTTGGCCGCTGCCGAACAAACCAAGAGCCGCCCCGATTACTGCCAGCGAGACGAGCAAAAAAAAGCTACTCACAAGCAGGCGAATGAATTTCACAGTGCGCCACAGACTCGCCCGCATATCGGGATCAATTTTGTGGAGCTTCGGATCGATCAGTGGAATTAGGCCCATCAGAATTGTGATAAGGACGTTCGTGACAGGTAAAAGAAACGCTCCAAAGCCTTTTCGAGCGTAATCATCCACTTCACCACGAGCATTCCAATGGATCGGCATCCAATCCGGCAGTTTATCCCAAAGCAGGGCGACGGCGCAGAATGGAACGGCCAGAATCAGAATTTGCAGCCACTCGTTTTTTAGACTTTTCAGGTTCACGTAGTTTCCCTTTTCGTTTGCGCTTCGCCAGATCCATCATCCATGAGAGGCATTCATCGAGGACACTCGTGTTTATGGAGTAATTTATGAACTGACCGTTTTTCTCAGAAAGAATCAGATCAGCCTGCTTTAAGAGATCAAGATGATGGGAGATGCTTGGCTTGCTGATCTGAAAACAATCCGCGATGTCCCCCGCCGTCATGTCCTTCTCCCGCAGCAACTCGAGTATCTTCCGTCGCGTCGGATCATTCAATGCTTTGAAAAGCGCATCCATTCGATATTTAGACAAATATCTAAATGTTTAGCGTTTTGTCAAGTGAGTTTTTCTATGGGGTTCGGATTCGAATGAAGGTCGTTGAGGAAGGGACAGGCGGGAAGCTCTGTCCTATCCTACTAGGCGGTTTTGCCGCCAAGGTAGGACAGCACATCTTGCCTGACCCGGGCGAAAAGCGCCCCTTACTTCAAAACAGCTTCCAAAATTTGCCCATCCTTCAGCAAACGTTCGCGCAGTTTTGAATACGGCACATCCTGCACTGTTGTTTTGCCATCGATTGCCATGACTGCAGCCGTGGCGGCGGATTGGCCGAGGATCATGAAGACTGGTTCCATCCGGATTGAACCAAAGGCAATGTGTGAACTGGAAACGCAGATCGGCACAAGCAGGTTGGCGCACTGCCCTTTCTTCGGCACCAACGATCCGTAAGCAATCTCATACGGCCCCTTGGTTTTCACACCGATATCACCTTCGTTTTGCACGTATCCTTCCGGCGTGATGTAGCGCTGCACATTGTGGGAATCAATTGTGTAAGAGCCCATGCCAACCGAATCCGGAGTTGGCCGGCGTTCCAATAATTCGTTCTCCGTCATCACATACAAACCGATCATGCGACGCGCCTCGCGGATATAGAGTTGATGCGACCAGTTGCCATTGTCGGTAAATTCATCCTTCGGCAATCCCCACTTCTGCATCTCTTCACGGACATCTTTCGGAACGCGCGGATCGTTGGCGATGAAGTAGAGCCACCCTTTCTGGTATGTCTCATGTTCTGCGATGATCTCGCGGCGACGTTCGTAACTCGCTTCCGGGTAGTCGTAATTGAAACCGATATTATCTGTGCTGAACGGCCCGTGATTATTGCTGTCGGTTTTGCGGTTCGGAATGGGATCAAATTTCTGGAATGTTTCGCGCCAACCCGCGTTGAAGACCCGGAGCAGCAATTCGTACTGAGCTGGATCATAACCAGCAGGTTTGGGGAACGGAATGCGGTTCTCCGGATGATCCGTCAGGCACATCCGGAAACAGTAGGCCTGAACTTTATTATCGCCCGCACCGTAATCACCGGGATCTTCCGCACTGACACGCGGAAGCACGCCACTCTTCGGATCATCCGGCACAACGTACGGACTGATCTTCTTTTTCAAAAAACCAAAGTGATGCCGATGATGCAACACTCCCGTTTGCACCCCGTTCCATTCCTCGCCGTAAACCGTTTTCGCTTCGCGGCCAACATGGTAATCCACATCCGCGGCAGCCATGAGATCTCCTTCGTACGTGGCGTCTATAAACATTTTACCGGCGTACGTTTTTCCGCTCAGCGTCCGAATAGAGGTGATGCGATCACGAGATTTCTTTACTCCCTTGGCGCGATCAAGCCACTCGTTTCGATGCACTGGAATGTTGTATTCACGAATGAAATCCTCGAACACTTTCTCGGCGACATACGGTTCAAAAATCCACATCGTACGCTGTTCCCCATCCATGGCCGGAGTCCCCTGCCCTTTGTTGCCGTATTGATCGCGAGCCTGCCATTTCCAGGTTTCTGGCTTTTGATATTCCATCCAGACGCGGTGATAGAATTCGCGGGAAAGACCGCCAATGACTGATTTATCTCCTGTATCCGTAAAACCAAGCCCGCCACTGGAAAGTCCACCCAAATGTATATCCGGACTGACAATGATCACCGATTTGCCCATCTTTTTGGCCTGCACAGCAGCAGTTACCCCGGCAGAGGTGCCGCCGTAAACGACCACATCATAGGTTTTCGCTTGTGTGAACGACACCGCACCCCACGTGAGCGAGGCACAAATCAAAAATCCGAAAAGACGCATCCAGATGCTATAACCCCTCCACGGGATCAATGTCGAGCGGAAGGGAGCTTCCGGGGCAGTGGAAGTACCCAACCATCAGGTCGGAGCCAAAACTCCCAGGAGCGCCCTGGCTATCGATAGATAAATCAGGACTCCGGAAATATCCGCAAGAGAAGTCACCAGCGGCGCGCTTGCGGCGGCCGGATCCATCTTCAACTTGTGCAGCACAAAAGGCAGAGACATTCCAGTCAGGCTGCCTATGAAAACGATAATCACCATCGAGATGGAAACAGCTAATGCCACCGGGATTCCCGCCCGCCACCATGCCAGCAGGAACACCGCGCCTGCCATCGTCAACCCCAGCGCCAGGGCCACCGCAATCTCACGCCACAGCACTCGCAGGTAGTCGGCGATTTTAATCTCGCCAAGGGCCAGGCTGCGAATCACCAGGGTGGCCGCCTGCGAACCTGAATTCCCGCCGCAATCAATCAGGAGCGGCAGAAAAAAAACCAGCGCCACCACCGAGGCAATCAACTCCTCGAAATAGGCTATCCCGGCGCCGGAAAAAATATTAATGAAGACCAACAACACGAGCCAGGAGACCCGCCTTCCATACAGAACCCGAAAACGGGTCTTCAAAAAGCTTGTGGTCAGCGGAGTCACACCGCCGGCTTTATGGATGTCTTCGGTCGTCTCCTCTTCAGCCAGGTCCAGCACGTCATCGACGGTCACAAGCCCAACCAGAACTCCATTCGAGTTCACCACCGGCAAACTGGTCCGGTCATACTTCTTGAATGTCGCCACCGCCGTCTCTTGATCGTCGGTGTCTTTCAAAGCGATGAATTGCCGTTCCACGAGGTCTTTCACAGGGGACGCGAGTTCCGCCGTTACGAGACTGCGCAAACTCAGGACGCCAACCAGCTTCTGGTTTGCATCCACCACGAACAGATTGTGCAAG
Organism: Verrucomicrobiota bacterium; assembly: GCA_013820875.1. GTDB lineage: Bacteria > Verrucomicrobiota > Verrucomicrobiia > Limisphaerales > JACDHS01 > JACDHS01. The sequence goes on from JACDHS010000019.1 coordinate 36,699, forward strand.
GTCTCGCGTTCACGCCCCATTTTTCTCAAGTGAGAGAGCACCTCGGCCACCGTCCATTCCTCCTGGATGGCGATGTACTCCGGCGTCATCCAGCGCCCGATTGAATCCTCGGGATAACCGAGCAAAGAAACGGCAGTCTTACGTTCCTCGGGAGAAAGCAGCGCCAGTATTTTCTGCGTCATGGACGCTGGCAGTTCTTCAAGGATCGCCGTCCGGTCATCCGGTTCCATCTCATTCAAAAGCCGGATGACAGCTTCGTCACCGAGCGACCGGAGAAGTTCCTCCTGATCTTCGTGACTGAGATATTCGAAAACATCCGCCGCGAGTTGAGCCGGGAGGATGCGCAGAAGAACTGCCCGTTCTGTCGCGCCCAGGTCAACGAGGATTTCCGCGATCTCCGCGGCTCGAAACTCGCAAAGAACTTCTCGCAAACGCGTGAATTCGCGCCGCTCAATCAAATCCTCCAACTCCGGTTTGAGGATGGTCCCAATCATCTAAAGGACAGTAGCCCGAGTTCCATCGAGGACAAGCCTCCCCGGACGAATGGAGCTGGACAAATTGCGCGATGTGTCGAACCCCCATTGCACCTGAGTATCGACGTGCGATGGTATTTGTGAAACAGTGCGTCAATATTTATATGCAAGGCGATCTTCGTTCAGATCAGGGGAGTTCTTCAGCCGACGCGCATCCGGCTGCTCCGCCACCCATCATGGCTCAACCCTCCGAAGAGTTTCAGCCACTTGACCGGCGTGTGGTTCGACTATGGCGAATCACGAGAACGATCAGCTCCACCGTGCTCTTGATAATCGCCTCCGTCATCCTGACGGGTGTGTCCGCTGGGTTTCCAGGGCTCGCTTTTTTGCTGCCGTATGCGATTGGCGCGCTGTTCGTCCTGCTCGTGTTCTCTGTGATCTGGTACCCGCCCCGCGCCTACCGTGCCTGGGGCTACAGGATTGATTCCAAAGTTATCGAAGCGCGCTATGGTGTCATTTTCCATTCAACGCACTTGCTGCCGTTGAACCGGTTGCAACACGTGGACATTCACCGCGGACCACTCGATCGCGCACATGGACTGTCGTCGCTCCTGCTCCATACCGCGGGGTCACAGGCAGCAACACTCGTCATTCCCGGACTCGATCAAGGCGAAGCGAAACGGTTGCGAGATCACTTGGTTGAAATCGGAGGCGACGATGCCGTTTGAACCGGAGCCGCCACGATTACCCCCATTGAATGCGCCCGACGTTCCACCTGTGATCGGCGCGGTGCCGCCTCCTCTGCCGCCCGACAGCGACGCCAAACGTCTGCACCCGATGACGCTGTTCTTTGCCGGTTGGGGCGTTGTCCGGGGATGGCTCATTCCGATTGTTATTTTTCTGTTCGTCGGCCGATACGAGTTGCTGACATTCCTCGCATTCATGGCGGGGCTCCAGATTGTATTTTCCGTAGTCCGTTACTTCACCTTTACCTACCGGATTGCGGGCGCCGAATTGATCACGCGCGAAGGACTCATACAAAGGCACGAACGAAACATTCCCCTGGATCGTGTGCAGGACATCAAAATCGAACAAGGCGTGCTCCATCGAATGTTGAAAATGGCAGTCGTCCAGGTCGAAACCGCCGGGGGGAAAGGCGCCGAGGCCACACTGTCCGTGTTGTCGCAACCCGACGCCGAGCAATTGCGCAGGCTGATCTTCGAAAGACGGGCCATAGTTCGCGGAAAAGGGGCGGAGACGACCGAGCCACAACCGGAGCAACCCGCCGAAATCATTCGCAAGCTCGAATTAAAAGACCTCGTCATGGCCGGACTCACCTCCAATCGTATGGCTTCAGTGATCGTGTTGTTGGGAGCGGTTTGGGCATTCGCGGATGATGTTCTTGGCGAAAAAGCCTACATCCGGATGCAACAGGCCATTGAACAGTGGTTCGCACAACTGGCGACCTACGATCTTCAAACCACGATCTTCTTGTTCATCTTTGGGGCGATTGGAATCATCCTGTTCAGCATGATCATCTCGGTCATTGGCTCAGTCGTTCTGTTCCATGGATTCACTCTCGTTCGACACGGCGAAGATTTGCAACGGAGTTATGGCTTGTTGACGCGACGAACGGCAAGTCTGCCCAGGCGCAGAATTCAGGTGCTGCAAATCCAGGAAGGAATTTTGCGGAGATTGTTCGGGTTGGCCGCCGTTCGTGCCGATACCGCGGGGTCACCTGCCGGCGATGGACAACAGTCCGGCCACGACTCGCTCCTGCCGATCATCCCGAAAGACGAACTCGGCACCCTGATGCCGGTGTTCTTTCCGAACTTCGACAACGAACAACCCGACTGGCGGCGCGTCTCACGGGTCGCAATTCGTCGCGGCACGCTGAAAGGAAGCCTGCTGCTGCTGACGCTATCTGCAATTCTCTCTTTCTTCTATGGGCAGGCTTCACTCTGGGCGCTGATTTTTCTGCCCGCCGTTTATTTGATCAACGTGCTGAACTACCGGCATCTTGGTTACTCATTGGGAGCCGAGTATTTCCAAACCCGGCGCGGTTGGCTGAAACGATCCACGCATGTCGTCCCGATCCGCAATATCCAATCAGTCGTCCTGCACCAGAATCCTTTCGACCGCCGTCACCGCGTTGCGACCTTGATCGTGGACACCGCGGGCCAAACCTACACCGGCGGCGGCCCGCGCATCAGCAACGTTGCCATGAAAGACGCCGTCCACCTCGCCCGCCTCCTTTCACAACAAGCGTCACAAAGGCGTTTGCAGTGGTAACCCTAAAAGATTTTAACGCAACGGCGTAGTGGAGGCTTTCCAGCCTGCCAGTTACCCGGGACTTTCCAGTCCCGAGTTTTTTGAGGATCAGCACTACTCTTAGTGCGTCATTAAGAAAAAACCTTGAAAGATCCTTGAAGCCGGGCAGCCAAATGTTGAATGTGGACTCCGCACACACCGACCTCTTCGGGGCCCTGTCCGACCTGAAATGTGCCGGTTGACTCACAGCTTGAGCCGCCCTTGGGGCAATCGGAAAAGCAGCACGCATAGCAAACAAACAACTCCTCAACGGGTAAACCCATTGTTCCATGAAACAGACACACACATGTAATTATCCCCGCCTGCGGGCTTTAATGGCCATCGTCCTTTCGATGGCATGCCTGGGAGGATTCACCGCACCCGTCATCGCCGACACAGTGGTGGCCTGGGGCTACAATGGTAATGGCCAAACAAACGTGCCCGGCGGTTTAAGCGGCGTGACGGCGATTGCGGGAGGCAGTGAATACAGCCTTGCCTTGAAGAGCGATGGGACGGTGGTGGCCTGGGGCTACAATGGCTATGGTCAAACAACTGCGCCCGGCGGTTTAAGTGGCGTGACGGCGATTGCGGCAGGCGGTCGTCACAGCCTTGCTCTGAAGAGCGATAGGACAGTGGTGGCCTGGGGCTACAATGCGCAGGGCCAAACAAATGTGCCCGGTGGTCTAAGCGGCGTGACGGCGATTGCGGCAGGCTATGCTCATAGCCTTGCCTTGAAGAGCGATGGGACGGTGGTGGCCTGGGGCTGGAATGGTTATGGCCTAACAAATGTGCCCGGCGGTTTAAGCGGCGTGACAGCGATTGCAGGAGGCGACAATCACAGTCTGGCCCTCCAGGAGGCGGCATCTCCCACTGACATTCTCCTGAGCAGCACTTCCGTACTGGAAAACCAGCCAGCCGGAACGGTGGTTGGAATCCTGTCCGCCGTTGACCCCAATCTAGGCGACATCCACACCTTCAGCTTCGTCAGCGGCACGGGCGATGCGGACAACGCCTCTTTCACCATTGACGGCACGTCGCTAAAGACTGCGGCGGTGTTCGATTACGAAACCAAGAACAGCTACAGCATCCGCATTCTCGCAACCGACTTTGGCGGATTGACCTTCGAGAAAACGTTTACCATCAGCTCCGATGTGAACGAAGCTCCTACTGACATTCTCCTAAGCAGCACTTCCGTACTGGAAAACCAGCCGGCCGGAATGATGGTTGGAATCCTGTCCGCCGTTGACCCCAATCTGAGCGACATCCACACCTTCAGCTTCGTCAGCGGCACGGGCGATGCGGACAACGGCTCTTTCACCATTGACGGCACGTCGCTGAAGACGGCGGCGGTGTTCGATTACGAAACCAAGAACAGCTACAGCATACGCGTGCGGGTGAGCGATAGCGGCGCGCTGACCTTTGAGACACAATTCACCATCACTGTAACACCCCTCATCGCTGGCACAGTGGTGGCCTGGGGCTACAATGATAAAGGCCAAACAACTGTGCCCGGTGGTTTAACCGGCGTGACGGCGATTGCGGGAGGCTTTCTTCACAGCCTTGCCTTGAAGAGCAATTGGACGGTGGTGGCCTGGGGTTGGAATGGTAATGGCCAAACAACTGTGCCCGGCGGTTTAAGCGGCGTGACAGCGATTGCGGCAGGCTATGTTCACAGCCTGGCCTTGAAGAGCGATGGGACGGTGGTGGCCTGGGGCTGGAATGGTTATGGCCAAACAACTGTGCCCGGCGGTTTAAGCGGCGTGACAGCGATTGCGGCAGGCTATGAACACAACCTTGCCTTGAAGAGCGATGGGACGGTGGTGGCCTGGGGCTACAATGAATATGGCCAAACAACTGTGCCCGGCGGTTTAAGCGGCGTGACGGCGATTGCGGCAGGCTATGCTCATAGCCTTGCCTTGAAGAGCGATGGGACGGTGGTGGCCTGGGGCTGGAATGGTAATGGCCAAACAACTGTGCCCGGCGGGTTAAGCGGCGTGACGGCGATTGCGGCAGGCGGTCGTCACATCGTTGCTCTGAAGAGCGATGGGACGGTGGTGGCCTGGGGCTACAATGAATATGGCCAAACAACTGTGCCCGGCGGTTTAAGCGGCGTGACAGCGATTGCGGCAGGCGTTGAACACAGCCTTGCCTTGAAGAGCGATGGGACGGTGGTGGCTTGGGGCAGAAACACGGATGGCCAAACAACTGTGCCCGGCAGTTTAAGCGGCGTGACGGCGATTTCGGGAGGCGGTTCTCACAGTCTAGCCCTCCAAGAGGCGGCATCTCCCACGGACATTCTCCTGAGCAGCGCTTCGGTTCTGGAAAACCAGTCGGTCGCAACAGTAGTCGGAATTCTGTCCGCCGTTGACCCTAATCTAGGCGATACGCACAGCTTCACGCTGGTCAGCGGCACGGGCGATGCGGACAACGGCTCGTTCACCATCGATGGCACGTCGTTCAAGACGGCGGCGGTGTTCGATTTTGAGACCAAAAGCAGCTACAGCATCCGCCTCCGCGCAACCGACTCCGGCGGATTGACCTTCGAGAAAATCTTTGTCATCAGCATCGGGGATGTCGAGGAAGGACCGTTTCCCATGGAAATTGTGAATGAAAACGGCACGTTTCGGTTGTCGTTTGAAAGCGTCGAGGGCTGGACATATGTGATCCAGTATAAGAACGCGCTCTCCGATGCGACATGGCTTGAACTTGATTCGGTCACGGGTAATGGCGAGCCAATGAGCGTGACACCCGACATCAACGGCATCAGCCGTTTTTATCGCCTGCACATCGTGCCGAATTAAGGTCGCTGTTCGTTTGTTGTGCAGCCATTTTTCTGCGCAAGCAAGTTATACCTGACTCGACCTGCGCTTCCGCCATACAAACACGTTGCCGATGATGGATTCTCTCGGATCGACGCAGAGGGACAGATCGCCGATGGGCACTTTGATGACGAGTTCGCCTGAACCTTAATTGGGCAGTTGAATTTTAACGTAGAGGCAAAGACGGCAACGGGGCAGTGATCGTGTCGAGGTGACGGGATTGCGCCCAGCCACCCCTCTCCCACACCACCGGACATGCGGTTTTCCGCATCCGGCGGTGGCTAGCCAGCTCGCCGGGTTTAGTCGCCGATGAGGCGGAAGAACTGGGCTGCGTTGGTCATGGGCACAAGCAATGTGTTGGTGGGACCTTCCTGCACGGGAGCGGCTGGGTAAGCAAACCAGGTGTCAAGGTTTGCGCTCCATTGAACCTGCCAGTTGGTGCCAATCCATTGAAACGTGAGTCCTTCGCCGCTCGCGTTGTAGGTCAACTCGGATACCGAAGTGGGCGGCAGCACTTGAAACTTCCGCATCATGTCCTGATCCTCATGTTCGAGGATATGGCAGTGATACGGATAAATGCCGGTATAGCCGTCGAACCTGGCGATCACTCGTGTGATATCGAAAGGCATGGCCTGCACGGTGTCTTTCCAACCCGCTTCGTTGGGTGGCGGCGGCATTCGCGGGCCTGTCGGGACGATCTCCCCGCCAACGATTCCAAACGTTTGCCGATCCAAAATCTGGAACATCACCAGGTGCATGTGCATCGGGTGCGACATTCCGGATTTATTCACGAAACGCCAGATCTCCGTCGTGCCGAGAATGGGCATTTCTGTTATCGCATCACTCCAGCGCAGACCGTTAATGGTCCAGCGTTCGCCGGTGCAGGCATCGTCCACCTTGTATAACTCCAACGTGCGTTCGGCGACGACGGCATTTGTTGACAGGGGTATTACAGGAACCAGCGCGACGGGCACCGGAGCGGTAAAGGCGCCGCCACCACCCACCACGCTGAATCGCATCACATTCGGGAGAACACCGGTCCCCGGAGTTCCCGGAAAAGGCGCTGGCGCTCCGTTGGTGAGCGTGATCTGGGCACCGACGGACTGGCCCTGGAAGTCAACGATGACATCGGCGCGTTCCGCTGGCCCGAGATACAAAACATTCGTGGACACCGGGGCGGAAAGGAATCCGCCATCGGTGCCGATCTGTTGGAAATTCATTCCATTGCTGAAACCGAGCGCAAGCGTTCGCGCATTGCAACCGTTGAGCAGGCGCAACCGGTATTTACCGCGCCTCACGTTGTGGTAGGGCCAGACCTTGCCGTTGACCATCATCTTGTCGCCCAGGAAATGCGGCTGCCAGGTGGCGGGGTAAAAGAGCGAGCCGTCTGGCTTGAATGTCCGGTCCTGGATCACCAGCGGAAGCTCGAATTCGCCGGACGGCAAACCCAGTGCCGCTTCAGCGGCATCGCGGATGAGATAACCGCCCGCCAGTCCCATGTAAACGTTCATCCGCGTGATGCCATGAGCGTGGTCGTGATACCAAAGCATCGAGGCTGGCTGCTCATTTGGATAAAAATAAGTAACTTCCTCACCGGGCATAATGGTGTTTTCCGGGAAGCCATCGCTTTCGGGTGGAACATGACCACCATGGAGATGCACCACCGTGCGCGGTGTGGCGCCGTGATGATCGGGCCCTCCCAGGCAGGTGTCCACCGGCAGGTAATGATTCGTCCGATAATTGCCGTTCGTGTCGCGCAGGTCGTTTATGTAGCGCACGGTCACCGGTGCGCCGTTTGAGGCCACGATGGTTGGGCCGGGCGTCACACTGTTATATCCCCAAAAGGTGGTGGCGGGCAGGTCGCGGTGGACCTTGTTCGTGAACTGCTGCATACGGATCTCGTAGGTTGCCACGCCGCCGATCGTGCCGCTCACGGGAATGGCGATTGGAGGAAGCGGCAACGGGTCAACAAAAGGTGTCAGGATCACGGGACAGAGATTGGATTCACACGGAACATCAGCGCCTTGAAATGTGCCGCCCAGTCCAGAGCAGATGGATGCCGTCGTGTTGGTGCAATCACCAGAGGGCAGACAACAGGCACCGGTGGGCGGTGGACATATTGTGTTGGCGCCGGCCCAGGCGCCACCCAATGCTGCGCATTGATCCGAGGTGAGTGCATTGCATGAGCCATCCGGAAGGGTGCAGGCGCCAACTGCTGCTGTGGTGGTGTAATCCACGATCAAAACAGGCCGGTTGGCAGTCGTCTTGTTCTCACGACTCGCGAATTGTTTGGTCGTGTGATAGTTCGACTCATCGCCGAAAATAATCCAACCGAAGTTGGTGGAAGGATTGTTGACCCACATCTGAACGTCTGCCACAAGGTCGGGGGAAGACCATGTGTAGAAAAGGTTTTCCCCGCCGACAGTGGTGGTGGCTCGTGCCGTGGAAATGAAATCTCCGCCCGGCGTGGTCCAGGTAATCGTTGGAGCAAAACGCAGATACCAGGTCGCGTCGCCCGGCGTCGCAGTGGTGCCTTTGCCTTCGCCACCGTTCACGTTCGAAGTTCCCTCACCCCAATCCGCCGTCAACCGGTAAAGGCCAACCGGATACGCGCTCCCCGTGGTCTTGCTGCAATAGAGTCGCAAGGTGACACTGTTAATTGTGGCGCCGACGGGAATCACGTTGTGCAAATTGGTGAAAGCGATGGGCGAACGACGACGCCAACCGCCCCCGTTGCTGAGGTCAATGCGGCCTGCCGTGAGCGTGTCCCCTGCTCCGTTGCTCAGGTAGTTCGTGTTCCCGGAAGTTTCATAGATCGTGTTGTCTTTGCTGGGATAATTTGTGATCAGCACCGCACGGGCGGGAAGCGCAAATGCGATGAGACAGGCGATCATCAGGCCCAGCCGCAGGGTCACCCGACCGGCGGAACAAACGAAGAAATGCGCGAAGTGTTTCATATGCATAATACCCGGTTTGGTTGCCGTTCAAAGGGACGTTGCCAGGGAGCGCTTGTTTGGGACGCGCGCCACCAGGCGTGCTGTGAGCGTGAGATGTTTCACAGAAGACGTCCTGCCGTCTTTTGCACTTTGCTGGGTATTTCTTGGCTCAACGCAAGGTTTTGCGTTCAGCCTCGCAGGGCGTGTCACTCCGTGCGCGCCGCCGGTTGGAACGGCAACTGAATGATGTCCCAGTCCTGGGACGAAGGAGAATTGGGACTATGGCTCATCGCGCTACTCGACCACCGGCGGTGCAAGGAGCAGATCCACCCAAAACTTGCTCCCGTGGCCTGCTTCGGATTCTACTCCGGCAGTGCCGCGCATGCGTTCGGCGGCTCGTCTGACAATGGCCAACCCGACACCCGTGCCAGGATATTCCTCGGGGGTATGAAGACGTTTGAACATGCCGAAAATGTTCTCCTGGTAATGCGACGGTATGCCAATGCCATTGTCCTCCACCCAAAGGCGCACCAATGAACCGCGGGTTTCCGCGTGAATCAAAATGTTCGGCACGACTCCAGGGCCAACGAATTTCAGCGCGTTAAGAAGGAGGTTGGACAGAATCTGTTCCATCAAAATCTCGTTACCCGATATTGATGGGATTGGTTCAGTCACCCGGATGTCGGCGTTGGCCGATTGGATTTCTTTGCACAATTGAGCAAGAACTTCTCCGATCTGAACTTTTAGATCAACGGGGTGAAGGTGAAATTGCATATGGGTTAATTGACCGTAATCCATCAAATTATCGATAAGTTGGTCCATGCGGTCGGCAGCAAGATGGATTCGGGACGCATAACTTTGCCCGACGTCATCGAGGGGAACATCTTCCAGCAAAGCGGTCGTAAATCCTTTCATGGCACGAAGCGGAGAACGCAAATCGTGGGCCATGGTGTAGGTCAAGGTTTCCAATGCTCCAATCGAATCGCGCAACAGAGCGGTCCGTTCCATCACCTTTCCTTCCAGGTCAGCGGCGTACCGACTGAGCTGATCTTGAGCTTTTTCCAGGGCAATATCGCTGTTCTTTTGTGTGGTGATGTCGGTAAAGAGGACGCCCACTTTGCGGCTTTCTGGCCCACCCAGCCGAAAAGCGTGGGCGTCGAACCAACGATTTCCCCACGCATTCGATTCGTTCACGTAGCGGACCGACTCCCCGGTGAGCGCGACTTTGCCGTACATCTCAAACCAGTAATCTTCGTGATTTGGCGCGAGTTCACGCATCCGTTTCCCGACGGCATTTTGAAGTCCACACTGCTTCTCGAAGCTCGGATTTATTTCCAGGAAGCGGTAATCGATGGGATTTTCATGTTCGTCAAAAATAAGTTCAATAACGCAGAAACCCTCATTGATTGAGTTAAACAGATAGTGATAGCGGTTTTCCGTCTCGCGGAGCGCCCGCTCGCGCTCGTAGATTTCTACACGCGATGGGGAGGCCAATTCATTCGCGGCTTCGGTGTTCATTGTCACCGTTTTTCCATTCACCTTAGCGAGTTCCATTACTTGGATCGTCACTCCCACAAGGCGTTCATCCGTAAACACCGGCCGAGCTGTATAAGACTTAAAAACCGGATGACCATTGCTGGGCTGTTCCTGTCCGGTGTGGCTTTCGACCTTTTCGGTCCGAAAAACACGATTGAGCAATCCCACACATCCATCCTCATCCGGCAGCAGTTCGTGAAATGGTTTGCCGGCCAGTTGTTCGAATGGTTTACCGATCGACTTGCAGAAGGCGGGATTTGCATAGCAAAGAATGTGTGACGGTCCCTCAAACGCTGCTATTGGGAAGGGGGCGCGTTCAGAAAGAGCCAGGCAAAGACTCGACAGGTTGTTCGGTTGATTTCCAAAGAGTGATGTGGGTTCAGCAGTCATTTGTTCAACATTCCCGAGGTAAGGAGTCACTCCGTGTGCGTCATTTATAAATCCCTTGGATCGAATTTGTATCCACGTCAACAATCCACGAGACAGACGCTGCCTTTTAAAGGTGCCGACGTATAGCAAATAGTTTTAAAATTTCAGGGTTTCCAGTATGTGAATCTTGCCGCCATGCTGTATTGGAAAGTGCATGCGGGCGATTATAGACTGCCGCGCACTCAATATATTTCACGCGACCAAAATGAATGAGAATATGACCATTTTTCTGGCTGAAGATGAAGGAAACGACGTCTTTCTCATGCAACGTGCGATTCGTAAAATGAATGCGCCGATCAACTTGCAGCGAGTCAAGGATGGGGAAGAAGCGATCGAATATCTTTCCGGGCGATATAAGTATGCTGACCGGGAACTTTACCCACTTCCGAATTTGATCCTGCTGGATATCAACATGCCGCGTAAAACAGGTTTCGATGTATTGGAATGGCTGAAGCAGCAGGTCACACTCAATCACATTCCGGTGATCATGCTTACTTCGTCCAAAGTTAAAACCGACAAAGATCGAGCACTTGTTCTGGGGGCGAGCGCTTACCTGGTAAAGCCGTTGAGTTTCGACCAACTAAAACAACTGTTCACCTGCACCGAGCAATTTCTAGCAACTCACATCTCGTGGCAGAGTCAAAACAACCAACTCCATTGATGGAGTTGAACTACAGCCGCACCATACAAAACCCGAAGTTAATCACCTGCCCGCTTTCTGTAGTCACGACTGGAATGGCGGGAACCAGTGAATAAAGCTGCCGACGCGCATCGGTCGGATCCGGCTTAACAACCAGCAAACCTTCGGAGCGCATCGCGATCAAATGTTTTAACGTCGCGTCGAGACTCAATCCGACACAATCCCGGAGCTTCGACGCCGGTTGCGATGCAGTCCTCGCCAGCGCACAGAGTAAAACGCGACGTTTGGGGTTATATAACGTTCGAAAAACCAGGTCTTGCCACTGCGATGCATTGGCAGGCGACTGCGATGATGGATGTTTGGCTCCGGACATGCCCGGCATCTTTCGAAATAACCCGGCGCTCTGCAAGCAGGCATTTCGCGCTCCCGGCAAGCTGCCCTATTCGGAGAAATACAAGCCTCGCCCGTCTTACATCGCCCTTGTTTCCGAGAAATACAAGCCTCGCCCTTCTTACATCGCCCTTGTTTCGGAGAAATACAAGCCTCGCCCGTCTTACAT
>JACDHS010000171.1 GCA_013820875.1 Verrucomicrobiota bacterium
GCATCAGCCGCAGCACGCGAGATTATCAAGCGGGCCTGCAAAATCTGAACGCCGCAATATTGCCGTACCCGCTGCGGCTGACTCTTCGAGCACAGCCGCGCTCCGTTTTTTTACGCCATCTCACCCGGAAAAAATCACACCCCATTTAGTTAAGAATCCGCCAACTCATCCCTACGACGATCCTAACGACGGCGCGCAAGTCAGAACTGGAGAGTCGCTGCCCTTGCGGGCTGGAGTGACGCGCCATACCTTTTGAATTTGGCAGTGGGACGACGGAGTGATGGAGTGATGCTGGGGCGATAAAAAAAAGGCAGGGTGAATGCACAATGATGATAGGCGCTCCGGAAAGCCGAATTACTGAGCCGAAGCTCAAGTCCTGACGCCGCGGACAAAGATCTCTAAACCGCTATTTGGACTCAGTGCTAAACACCCTGCAAAAGAAATATTTCATCTCGCAGAAAAATTGCCAAGTGGAAGTTATTCACAGGTTGCAGTTCAAACCACGAATGAACACGAATAAAGAAAGACACCTGAAACCTGCTGCCTGCTCCGGATCGTTCACGCATTGGTGACCACAATCGCACAGACGGAACACAGCCAATTGCACCTAATAGATTCGAATCTATTGGCGTTCATTCCGTGATTAAATTGTTTTCTGAACTGCATCGTTGCGGCTTCAGGCTGGGAAATCGTGAACAGCAGACTAGGTCAAAACGAAAAAATGCGGTAACTTCAAGCGGATGCAGGTTGGCCAAAAGACCGTCGAACAAGTTTGGGTGAAGACCCAGGCTCTTCTGCGCAAGCATTGGCAACGCGCACTTTCCATTCGCGAAAGACTTCGCTTCAGCGAAGAGGCTTTTCACCTGGTTCTCGCTGGTCTCGTCGGCGTCGTCGGAGGGTTGGTTAACTTCGCTTTCTACACCGCCATTGACCTGGTGCAGGATGTTGTTTTCGGTCGGCATCGTGACCTGGTGGAGATGGCGGAGGTTCTGAGTGGGTGGCAACGGTTCCTGATCCCGGGCCTCGGCGGACTGGCGGCCGGACTGATTCTGTATTGGGGACTTCGCTTCACTAAAAAACAGGGGACAACCAATTTCCTTGAAGTGGTGGTGGCCGGCGACGGCAAATTGCCGTTTCGCAGTGCGCTCATCAAAGCGACTTCTTCGCTGATGAGCATCGGGACCGGCGCTTCCATTGGTCGCGAGGGAGCCATCACGCAATTGACGGCGATGATCGCCTCCAAGCTGGGTCAGTTCGCCAAGTGGCAACCTTATCGCTTGCGCCTGCTCGTGGCTTGCGGGGCCGCCTCCGGATTGGCGGCAGCTTACGGCGCACCGGTGGCTGGCGCGGTGTTCGCGGCTCAAATTGTTCTCGGCAATTTTTCGATGAACATGTTTGCGCCGGTCGTGTTCTCGTCGGTGATTGCTTCGATCATCTCCCGCAATTTTTTCGAGATTCAACCTTACGAAGTCCCGGCATTCACATTTACAAAAATCACAGAACTCCCGTGGTTTTTGTTGCTCGGAATTTTCTGCGGCATTCTCGGCGCGGGTTTTCTCAAGATGCTTCGTCGTAGCGAAGAATCTTTCAAAAAACTAGAAGTGCCGCTCTACGCGAAGCTTTGCCTGGGCGGATTCCTGGTGGGGGTGATTGCGATCTGGTACCCGACCGTCTGGGGTAATGGCTATACGGTCATCAAACGCGTTTTGACCGATCAGTTTTCGTTGCAAATGCTTGTTGCAATCTTTATCGCGAAGATGCTCGCCACGGTCATCACGGTGGGTTCGGGCGCGGTGGGAGGGGTCTTCACTCCCACCCTGTTCCTCGGTGCTGGGCTGGGCGCGATTTTCGGCATGACACTTCAGGCAATGGGCTTTGCAGAAGCGTTGCCGGTCGGTTTGTTTGCATTGGTCGGAATGGGCGGAGTGCTGGCGGCGACCACTCGTTCGCCTCTGCTGGCGATGATCATGGCGTTCGAACTTTCCAACTATTCACTGATGCCAGCGTTGATGGTGGCCAGTGTCGTCTCCACGCTGGTAGCTCGACGTCTTCATCCGGAATCCATCTACACCGAACCGCTGCGGCTCAAAGGTCTCGCTGCCGAGCGGGAGGAAGCCCGGGAGGGAGCGGCGTTGGAACAAACCATCGGCGACATCATGCGCGCCCCCGTGCCGCCGTTGAAGGAAACAGCCATTCTACGTGAAATCGGCGATCGTTTTATCACCAGCCCGAATAATTTTCTGCCGGTGGTGGATATGAATCAACGCCTTGTGGGGGTCGTTGCATTGCATGATTTGAAGGAGTACTTAAATGCGCCGCAGGAGCTCAATGCGATCATCGCCTACGATGTGATGCGCCCGATTCCCCGTTGCCTGACGCCGAGCCAGCGCCTGATGGATGCGTTGCCCACATTGCTGGCGAGCGAGCTAAGGAACATTCCGGTGGTGAACACATTTTCAGAAATGAAACTGGTCGGAGCAATCGCCCGCACAGAAGCCCTGGGACTCCTCTCGGAAGCGATTGCCACGAGTTCGACATCGGAAGCAAGCGCCGCGAAGGAAGCGTGAAGGGGCGGAGATAGTTTGAAGTTTCTGGTTTGGGGTTTGAAGTTGAGGTCAAACCCCAAACCAGAAACCCCAAACTAGAAACCGTCATTTCCCGTACCCCGCCTTCGGCTTTCCGTTGTCATCGAGTTTATTGCAACTCCAGAGCAAGCCGCGGGTGACTAATCCCAGGAAAACTTCGTTGTCCATCTCCTCGTTGAAGTGACCGAGCGTCGTCCCGAATACCCGCGCTTTTCCATACGTGTTGACCCAGATGCATGCATGGTCTTTTTTGGTGCGAGTCCCATACGCCTGCGCCAAGGGTTTGCAGTTCGGCCATAGTTTCTCGATTTCATAAAGTTCGCCGTTGGGCGTTTTCCATGTCACCGGAAAATCTTTCATTACCGGGTGTTCGGGTTGCAGATTTTCCACCTCAAATGGTTCGTGACGTTGATGGCGCATGGACGTTACCCCCACCAGTTTTCGCCATTCATCCGTTTCTGCATCCCGATAACTGTGCATCGTGCAATGAATCATCACTGCGGGGACACCTCTCGTATGGGCGCTGACAATGCGTTCAATCACCGTCACATTGGTTAATTTTCCGGAACATTCATTATGCACGATTACATCGAAGCCTTTGGTCCAATCGGCATTTTTGTAGATGCTGAATTCGTGATCTTTTTCGTTGTTCGTTGCTTCATGGACCACTGTCCAGGTCACGTTGGCGCGCGCGCTGATTCCATTGGTCAGAATTCCTTTTTGCGTCTCGTAATCATGGCAACAGCCGCCGGTGACAAGAAGTGCGCGAAGAGGCGCTTCCTTCTCCACCGCCTGACCCGCCATGACGCTGTAAAGCATCACGGCAATGACGAGGAAAAATCGACCGGCCTGACATCGATGGTTGGCAGGTAAGTGTGAGATCGTATTCATTATAACTATTCTTCAGACGCCAGGAGGCTTGCGTTGGTTAAAAGACGCTTGCCAGCAAACGCCTTTTTCAATAGCAATCAAGTCCTTTCAATAAAGAACATTATGCCAGCAGCATTTCCAAAAATATCCAAAATCCAATTTGAAGGAGCGAAATCCAAAAACCCGCTCGCATTCAAGCACTACAATGCCAAAGAGAAAATCGAAGGCAAAACCATGGCCGAGCACCTGCGCTTCTCCGTTGTTTACTGGCACACGATGTGTGGGCAGGGCGCCGACATGTTCGGGAGCCCCACCGCGATCCGTCCCTGGGAAACAGGAAAGAAAGGCATCGAACTGGCCAAGGCGCGAGTTCCGGTGTTCTTTGAATTATGCGAGAAACTCGGCGCACCTTATTACGCTTTCCACGATCGCGACGTCGCGCCGCACGGCAAAACCTTGCGCGAATCCAACAAGCATCTCGACACCATTGTTGACCTGTTGAAGAAAGAACAAAAGCGCACCGGCACCAAACTTCTTTGGGGCACGGCACAGTTGTTCGTGCATCCGCGTTACACTCACGGTGCTTCCACCAGCCCGAACGCCGACGTTTTTGCGTTCGCTGCCGCGCAGGTCAAGAAAGCTATCGAGGTAACGCATGAACTGGGCGGTGAAGGCTACACCTTCTGGGGCGGTCGTGAGGGTTATTCCACGTTGCTCAACACCGACATGAAACGTGAGCAGGAACATCTCGCGAAGTTTCTGCACATGGCGGTGGAATACAAAAAGAAGATCGGTTTCAAAGGCACGTTCTACATCGAACCGAAACCAAAAGAGCCGACCAAGCACCAGTACGACTCCGATGCCGCCGCCTGTCTTAACTTCCTGCGTGAATACAATTTGCTCGGGGAATTAAAACTGAATCTGGAAACCAACCACGCCACCCTCGCGGGACATTCCATGCAGCACGAAATGGAAGTGGCCGGCGCCGCGGGAGCACTCGGCTCCATCGATGCGAACACAGGTGATCTTCTGCTCGGCTGGGACACCGATCAATTCCCGACCGACATCTATCTCACCACTCAATGCATGTTGTCGTTGTTGAAATACGGCGGCTTCACCACTGGCGGTGTGAATTTCGACGCCAAAGTTCGTCGCGAAAGTTTCGAACCGGTTGATTTGTTCCACGCGCACATCGGCGGCATGGATGCTTTCGCGCGCGGACTGAAGATTGCCGCCGCCATTCGCAAGGACGGCCGATTGGATCAGTTCGTTCGCGACCGTTACGCTTCCTGGAACAGCGGCATCGGCGAGAAAATTGAAAAAGGCAAAGTAGGTTTTGAAGAGCTTGAGAAATACATGCTGCAGAAAGGTGAAGCGAATGCCAACAGCAGCGGACGCCAGGAATTCCTCGAGAACCTGATCAACGAATTCATTTAAGCCGGAACGATTCAGTTGAAGTCCGGGTAGAACAGGCCTGTTTCGTTGGGCCTGCCACAGCGCGGCATGCGACTCTATAGTTCTGTTTTCCAGCCCATTGAGTTTGGCTACGGAATCACCAACCGTAGGGTTAAACCTTGAGCACCCAACGAATCGGCGGCAAGTTGCCGCCGATAACGGCCAGGTTGGCCGTTCCACCCATGCCAACTGCATGGTTCCGGCTAAGAGCCTGATGGCTTTTCGTCACAAGAGGAGGGTGGCAGATGGCTTCGGACGGCTTCGCGGGTAGGATGGTTTGGCATCGGCGGAGTCGCTCTCCTCGACGCGAAACGGGGTCCGTTCCAGCTTGGAACAGACTTTTTTCCGCGGAACGGAGTCTGTTCCAAGTGGGAACGAACAATTTTCCGCGCAACGGAGTCTATTCCAAGCTGGAACAAACATTTTTCTGCGGAACGGAGTCCATTCCAAGCTGGAACGAACATTTTTGCGCGGAAAAAAGTCTATTCCCGCGTGGAACAGAGGCCGTTTTTTGGTGTTTTGTCTTTGTAAATCGCTGCGGGAGTGTGATTTGTGGGTTTTGGAGAGGAGAATTTCACAGAGCAGCCCGTTCCACTCATGTCAAACAGGCTCTTAACGGCAGACGAGTTTAAAAAAAGAAAAACCCGCTGAGTCGAAACTCAGCGGGTTTTGTGTTTTGGGATCTAAATCAGTTTTCGTCGAGTATCACCGAACCTGCCTGGTTCGTGCCAACGAAATTGCCGCGACCATAATTGTAATCCTGCAGCACTGCGCCGAAGTAACGGGTCACTGCATTCCCATTATCCGGGTGGGTAAATGTTCCTTTTAAAAGGCCGGTTTTCGCTGCCATGCCTGCTTTTAGCGTGTTCAGATTTGGGCCTGTGACCGAGAACGCATTGTTGGTGCTGATCATCACCTGATTCGCAAACGCAGAACTCAGATTGCCGCCTGTCACCGTCATCTGGCCTTCCGTCATATCCAGAACCCGAACGCCTTTTGCAGGGGGAAGATGCCGGGAGCCTTTGATTTCAGCGATATTGGTGAAGCCACCTGGATAGACGACATTCGTCCAACCAGTTTTGATCCAGTTCAATGTGCCCAGGGGTGCCAGGTGCGTTTTGCCCGCTGGTGTATTGGTTGCAAATGTTACCCAGCCGATCATTGATCCTTGATGCTCTTTCCTGGTGACAATCGAACCATTCGCCAACTGATAAGTTTTCGGCTCGAGGTAGAGCGGCGTGTACAAAGGCCACTCACCTGATTTCGACAGATGGGTGCCTTGCTTAATGACATGACCGTCCGCGGCTTTGCCGACCAACCTGACTCGCCCTATCGGATTTACCAATACAAGACCATAGCTATCTCCAGGCGGCCCCAGTTCTACATCAGCGAAGCCAGGGAGCAACATGGTGTAACTATTGGTAAACGCATGCGGCACATTGGTAAGCGCCCACTTGTAGCGGTCTGCCAGCAGAGACGCCGTCCAATGAGGGCCGTTGGCGATTGTGCCAGTAATCTGTTCACTGGAACTGGCAAAATCCAAAGCGATGTTTAACA
Organism: Verrucomicrobiota bacterium; assembly: GCA_013820875.1. Lineage (GTDB taxonomy): Bacteria > Verrucomicrobiota > Verrucomicrobiia > Limisphaerales > JACDHS01 > JACDHS01. The sequence continues at coordinate 6,468 of JACDHS010000171.1, forward strand.
GCAGGTTCGTTCTGGCAAATTTAACACGCGAAACTTCACGAAATGCATTTCCCGCTACATCAAATTTTCCACTGAACGAAACCCCGTTACCGTCCAGGAACATTTTGCCGCTATAAGCCATCTTGGGTGTGACCTTGATTGTGATGAACCCCGCACTTTGATGTGTCACTCCATTCGTTTCATAGAATAAGCCGTTGTAGAAACCGACTGCGTTCAGAAACGGATTGGGAATGAAGTTCGCTTCCAGCACCAGGTTCGATTCCATGGCGAAGACAAGCACATTGGTGTCGATCAAGGTGGTCTCATCGTTGGCAACGTGGGTCCAATTGGTGAAGATGGTGTTCGTGAAATAGTTCACGGCCATCATCTTGTAGCTCTTGCCGATTTCCAACTGCTGCCCGTTCAGATTGGGTTTAATTTCACCCACTCCGTTGATATTCACGGTCAGCGGCGACATGACGACACACACGAAGTTTCGCGTGAGATCTGTTGAAACGTTTTCGTCTGTATCAACGCTTCTCACCACGATCGTGTTTTCACCGGCGATCAAAGTGGCATTCGCCTCCCAGTCAGTGGTTCCAACCGCTTCCTCAAAGGCTGCGCCGTTCAAAGAATAAAGAACTCGCGCCACTGCGACATTATCTGAAGCGGTTCCATAGATGCGGGTGACGAGATTCGTGACATGCACATTTTCCGCCAACCGTTGGTTGGCCTTTGGAAATGTCAGGGTAACCGTTGGAATTAGAAGATCCGTCCTCACAACCAAAGTGGCCGGGTCGCTCGTATCTGAGGCGGATCCATTGCTGACCACTGCCGTGTAGATTCCAGCGTCATCGCCCGACACATCCGTTATGCTCAAGGTGGAAGAGGTCGCTCCGGATATTTTGCCGCCGTTGCTAAGAGGATCCCCCTCCTTCTTCCATTGATACTGGAGCGTTCCTTCCCCGGTGGCAGTCACAGAAAAGGTGGCTGTTGTGCCGAGAACATTGGTGCGGCTCACCGGATGAGACGTGATGGTCGGCGCCGATCCAAAGGCCAAAGCCGCCTCTACGCTGGTGATGGAACCGCCCGCCTCGGATAAAATGGTGACGCTGTAGTTGCCCAGTTCTGCACTCTGCACATCGGAGATGGTGAGGCTGGTGGAATTTGCTCCCGAGATTTTTCCGCCGTTGCTGAGTGGATCACCTTCCTTCAACCATTGGTAGGTCAAGGCTTCCGTCCCATAAGCGGAAACTGTAAAGACGGCTGTATTTCCAGAGCTAACAACGCTGTCCACAGGGGGAGTTAAAATGATTGGATCATTCACCGTCAGGATGGCGGCGTCGCTGGTCTCTGAGCCAGCCGGGTTGCTTGCTACAACGGTGTAGCTTCCGGCATCCGCTGCGAGGACATTCAGGATGGTCAACGTGCCACTGGTGGCGCCGGAAATATTTCCGCCAGAGACGAGGTTATTCCCGTTCTTGCGCCATTGGAAGGAGACGCTGGCGCCGGTTGCTTCCGCAGTGAATGTCACATTTTGGCCGGCATTTTGCGTCTGGCTGACAGGTGCCAGCGTGATGACAGGGGGATTGATGACAGTGAGGGTTGCCACATTACTTTCTTCACTACCCGCATTATTGAACACTCGCACCGTGTAATTGGCAGCATCCGCCTGCTGGACATCATCAATGACAAGGGTGTCTGTATCATGACCGGAGATAGCTCCACCATTGGAGATCAAGACGCCGTTTTTGCTCCATTCGTAAGTTAATGAGGTGCCGTTGGCTTCCACGGAGAATGTCGCGGTCGTCCCAGCGTTGTTCGTGCTGTTGATTGGATGTTGCACGATCGAGGGCGCAATGTCTGTTACGCTAAGGCTGCCAGCGCTGCTGGTTGTGTTGCCGTGGCTGTTGCTTGCGACCAGGGTGTAATTGCCTGCATCGGTCTGGGTCACGCCGGTTATAGTCAAAGTCAAAGAGTTGGCGCCGGAGATCCGTTCGTCATTGACCACGTTGTCCAAGCCCTTTTTCCATTGGTAAGTAATTGGACCAGCCCCAGTAACCATGGCGCTGAAAGAAGCGGTTTGGCCGACATTGGCTGAGGCATTGCCGGGTGAAACGGTAAACACCGGTGTCGTGCCGAGTTTTTCCACTTTGAACCCGTCAATCCAGGCGTCACCTACTGTGGATCCGAGTCCGGGGCCCAGGACGATCGTATCCCAGGTTTGTGCCGTGACTCCAGTCCTCGTCCGGCTGAGGATTCCATCGACATAAAATTCAATCGTTGTACCGTCCGCAAGCCGCTTGATTTCAAATTTATGCCAGCCAGTAGAACGGCTCGGAGCGCCAACATCGTTTAGGTTAAACCAGGTGCTCGATCCGGAAAGAACGCGGCCCTGATACTTGGTGCTGTCAAATGTCTCACCATCGGTCGTATTATACTTTCCAGCAGCCAAAATCTGAGCCAGTGAACCGCTGGCAGAAATCCCTCCGTTCGGTAAACCTGTACCGCTACTGTAGCCTCTCACTTCGTTGAAGATTCGGGTTGCCGTAGATCCGGACCCCGGGTCGTAAATGTACCAACTCACCTGCGCGCTTCCGCTCAACTCAGTGCCGCCGTTATCCGCGATGATATTGCGATGCATTCGATCCAAAGAGTTATCCATCATCGCGCTGCGTGTTCCAGCGACCGGATCCACATTGTGTGTGTTGTCATTGATCAATGACGTCCCACCGGTGGCGATAGTTTGAGTCCAGTTCGCCATTGTTCCGGATTCAAAAGTGTCATGAAAAACAGTCGTAATACCGTCATTTACCACCAGTGCAGCCACGGAACTGGTGTCGCTGCCCGCAGTATTCGAAACGATCACATCATAATTCGCTGCATCGCCCTGGTTAACGTTCGCCACGCTTAACGTGGCAGTGGCAGCACCCGAGATATTTCCTCCGTTGGACAATACAATTCCGTTCTTGCGCCATGCATAGGTGAATGGATCGGTTCCGCTGGCGCCAACAGTGAACACTGCTGTTTGCCCACCAGCACGGGTTTGACCGGACGGTTGCACGTTAATGACCGGAGGTGAAATCACCGTCAGTGTCGCCGCATCACTGGTGTCATCTCCAAACGTGTTGGTGATGAAAACGGTGTAATTGGCGCCATCGGATGCGCTTGTCGGATCAATGGTCACCGTTTGGGAATTGGCACCCGAGATATTGCCGCCGTTGCTGAGATTCGAGCCATTCTTCTTCCATTGAAACGTCATCGGCGTTGCGCCCTGCACACTCACGCTGAACGTCGCCGGGGTACCCGCTGAAACAGTCTGGGGTTGCGGATGTGATGTAACCACCGGAGCGGCGTTAACTACCAGGTTGGCTGTCGCGCTCGGAACCGATCCGGATCCATTCGAAACGAGCACAGAATAATTATCAGTATCCAACAGGGTGAGTGAATTGATCGTCAACGACGCCGTGGTCGTTCCGACGTACTTGCTGCCTTCGCTTAACGGCACACCGTTTTTGCGCCATTGATAGTTGAGCGTGGGCGTTCCGACAGCGGACACGGTAAACGATGCCGAACTGCCGAGATTATTCGTCGTATTGCTCGGTTGGGTGATGATCGCCGGATCGATAATGGTCAGGGCGGCAATGGCGCTGTTCGTCGAACCAACGCTGTTACTAACCTGAACCGTGTAATTCCCAGCGTCGGAGGCAATCAGATCGTTAATGGTCAAAGCGGTGGAATTCGCACCGGAAATTCGCCCGCCGTTGACGACGTTTATACCACCTTTTTTCCATTGGTAGCTGAAAGGCGCCGTTCCACTGACCTGAACAGAAAAGTTGGCAGCCGCACCGTAATTCGCAGTCTGATTTTGCGGCTGCGCCTCGAACACTGGCGCTGTTGGCACATAAACAAACTTGATCGCATCACTATACATACGATCCGAACTGGAAAGAGTACCGGAACTGCGGGTGAACGTCAGCGTTGGCGTCGCGACCCCTGAGTTCAAAGTCATGCGACCGAGCAATTCCCAGGTGTTACCCCCTGGTTCCCGGAAAATCGTGGTAGTGGCAGGTAGACCTGTGTGACCCGAGCCAGCAACACTGACGACCACATCATCTGAAATGCTCGTGGCCACACCATGAGTCAAATAAACATCATAAGTGCCCCCGGCAATGCTCAGTGTCGGCGTAATCGTGAAGCTTGGAGTGCCGGAAAATGCGTAACGCGATCCGGTGCCGCTCAAGCCCGCCGCCGAGCTCTTTAAAGTCGAATCAGAAAAGCCGGAATCGATATACGGCGGATTGGAATTCAACGCACCTCCCGCCACGCGGCTTTCAATGATGAGATCGGTCACGATTCCTTCAGGGTTGGTCGTGAAACTGAAGTTGGCGGAAACCGCTTCATTGGTATTGGCATCGGTGGAACGCACCCGGAACTGGTAAGTGGTTGAAGCACTCAGGCCGTTTAGCGGCATCGAATGGTTTGTAACGCGATTGGTATCACTCACCGCACTGCCATAGGGCAGTGTGGTGCCGTATTCGACGACACTGGAGGCATTCTCATCGGTCGTCCAGGCAATGACCGCGCTAAAAGCGGTGACACTGCCAGCAGTCACTCCTGAGATTGTGGGAGGTGTCGTGTCATTGGGGAACACCAGGTTGAGGGTGGTTATGGCGCCAGCCGTTATGGTCACCGGACCGTTCACATTGCCCAGGCCAGTCCCGGAAGCAGTGACTGTGTATGTGCCCGGTTGTGTGTCATAAAATCCATAGCTGCCATGCGCATCCGTCTTGATGGTTCGAACCGGAGCGGTGTTGATGGAAACCGTTGCATTATAAACAGGTTCGCCTGTGTCCTGGCGCGTTACTTTGCCTTTCAACAGACCTTTGGTCGGAGCTGTTTTCCAGGGCAGTGTTGGGGTGTTCACCCAGGTCGGTTGAAAATTGTCCCTGACATGGGTAAAGGTTGCGGTCTGATTGACCGTCCCGCTGTTCGGAGTGCGGTAGCTGTATAAAGAGACACCCTGGAGACCGGCGTTGCGAACATAGTTCAACTGCGTAAGAGTGTTCTCCTTTGTATTCAGGTAAGCGCCGGGGCCCACATAAACGCGCCGCACACCCTGGTGAAGAACAGAGTCGTTCACACGTGAATTAAACGTCGTGTTGTTATCCGTGTAATTCATCGGGATACAAATATCGAGTAACCCTTCACTGTTCCATGCCGACCAATCCTGGAAACGGGCGGTGAAAGCGTCGCTCCGGCTCGCAAAAACAGAAGCAGAAATAATCAGGTTCGGCTTGAGCGCCAGCAGGTCGGCGTTTGCCCAACGGAGGAAGTCGGTCACCTGGCGACGACGCCAATTGGAGAATTGGGAGTTACTTGGAAGTGGCTGCCCGGTTAAACCATACTCAGCGTTGTAGCGGGCAATGGCTGTAGGATTGTAACCGGAATCAGTAGTCGGATAACGAATGTAGTCCCAGTGAAAGCCGTCAATGTTGTAACGACTGACTATGTCCATCGCCACATTGTAGTTCCACTGCTGCGCTTCCGGGTGACCTGGATCGAGATAGTAACCTTCTCCAATATGAATGGCTCCCGTCGAAGTCTTCATGATGAGGTCTGGACGCACGTTCATCACGTGATTGAGATTATTCACTGAGCCGCTATCCCCCACCAACTGGGTTGGGATCCAGCAATGCACCTCAATTTTGTTCCCGCCGGTATTACATTTATTGATCAAATCCTGCAAGGCATCGAAATTGGCAGCGAGCGCCGTGGTGCGTGGCTCAAGATTCGGGGCTTGCGGCATGTAAAAAGCATCACCACGCCGCCGCATCTGCACGATCACCGCGTTGAAATTATAAGTGCGGCAATGGCTCACCAGGTTGTTGACCTGTGTTGCATTGAGGAAGCCAGTCCCCCACGCATCTACCCAGACCGCGCGAAACTCCGGAGTTTGGGAGGAGGCACTGGTAGTGAGGCACAACAAAAGCGCGAAAGTGGCGAACCATTTGTTTTTCAAAACGGAGATCGGGCGAGAAGACGGGATCATGATGCCCATGAGCCTAAGTTTTTTGCTGACAAGGTCAAGACTAGAAGCCTGTCCGGTTTGTAGGGGAATAGGGGCATACCACACAGTCTCGGGCTGCTTCCGGAACCTCAACGAGGGCATTGCAAATTGAAAAATAGCTGTCCGGAGCGTGTTCACCTTCGCTAGCGAGGAAGGGTGTGATTTTTTCCGGGTGAGATTGTAGAATCGGAGCGCGTGTGCGCAGCATCAGCCGCAGCACGCGAGATTATCAAGCGGGCCTGCAAAATCTGAACGCCGCAATATTGCCGTACCCGCTGCGGCT
>JACDHS010000172.1 GCA_013820875.1 Verrucomicrobiota bacterium
CATCTTCATCTCCAACATTCACTCCCCTCAATCCTCACCCCAATCAATGCCAGTCAACTTCAAATTAGTTTCCCGCCAGACACTAAATAGTTCCAAATTAATGTTTAGAAGTTTTTAAGGAGCTTAAAAACATTCAAAACACGTCACAAGCGGCTTGAAATCAAATACTTACCCGGATTTCGCGGTTTATAGCTGTTTTCAGTGGAATAGAAGCTGGTTGTTTGCTCCCGACTCCTGACGTCCTGTCCCGAAGGAGATCTGACAATAGGCAATGTTCAGCACTTGTCATGACCCGCAAGTCAAACGCAATTATGTAAATAGCTGTATTATAGCAACTTAGGATTTTACGGCGAAAAGTAGCACGGTTGGCCACTCGAGAGGGAGGAAAAGTGCGCGATTCTTTCCATAGCATTGCAACACGCGCTGGCCAGGAGGGGACTGGATCTTCGCTCACTTCTATCTTTTCCTTACAACTTCAGCCAATGGACCGCGATAAAGCCCAGCGCCCCGGCGAAAAGGACGTAATAAAACATCGGCAGCAGCACCGCGCGGATGAGAATGCCTTCGCGCCCGGCGTAACCCACAGTCGCGGAGGCGGCGACCACGTTATGCACGCAGATCATGTTCCCCGCCGCTCCGCCGACGGCTTGGAGGGCGACAATGATGGCGGCAGACACCCCGATCTTTTCCGCCACACCAAATTGGAACAATGAGAACATCATATTGCTGATGGTATTGCTGCCGGCGATGAATGCTCCAAACGCGCCAATGCTTGGGGCGATCAGAGGCCAGCCCTGGCCGACTATGCCGGAAACCGTTTCGGCCAGCACAATCGGCATGCTTTCCAATCCAGCCGTGTTGACGCCGGAATGAATGAAAATCCGTGTCATGGGAACCGCAAACCCCAGCGCCACCGAAGTGCCAATCAGGAGTTTTACGGAATCACTTATCGCAATCCGCATTTCAGCAAAATTCATGCGCTGAATGAAATAGGTGGAGGCAATCACTCCGAGGAAAATGGTTCCGGGCAGGTAAAGAACTTCCGCTGACGCATGGATATTCGTCCCGAGGATTCCGGTCCAGGTGAGCTTCCATGAGCGGAGCGCTTCCTTGATCGGGAGGAAATTGAGGCGCGATAGCATGAGGCATAAACCAACCAACAGGTAAGGAACCCACGCCCGTGCGAGGCTCATGCGGTTTCGGCCATCAGCAACTTCGCCGTTGAAAGTGCCCATCCAAAAGGCAGGCCATTGTTCGCGTGGCGGAAAGTCCCAGACTTCTTTTGGCGCAAACCAACGTTTGCGCGCCGCGACAACTGAAATAGCTAATCCGAACATGCTGCCAAACAGGGTAGGGAACTCGGGCCCAAGGAAAACAGCCGTGAGCATGTATGGGATTGTGAAAGCCAATCCTGCAAATAACGCAAATTGCCACGCGCCAAAACCTTCCCGCCACGATCTTTTTGCGCCGAAATGACGCGTGAGAACGCTCACCAAAATGAGTGGTATCAATGTGCCGATGATTCCGTGCAACACTCCGACTCGCGCTCCGATATGGGTGAGGTATTCCAGGTGTTCCATGCCGAGGGTTTCCAGTCGTGCTGATACGAGCGGCGATCCTTTCAGGCCAGTATTCACCCCGATCAATATCGGAGTGCCGACCGCGCCGAAACTGACCGGTGTGCTTTGAATGATCAATGCCACCACGACAGCAGCCATCGCCGGAAACCCAAGCGCCAATAGTAACGGCGCCGCAATGGCCGCAGGAGTGCCGAACCCCGCCACTCCCTCGATGAAAGCGCCAAAGAACCATGCGATGATGATTGCCTGGATGCGACGATCGGGCGAGACATCAAGCAGGCCCTTGCGAATCGTGCTGATCGCGCCGGAGCCCTTCAATGTATTGAGAAGGAGGATCGCGCCAAAGATGATGTAGAGAATGGTCCCGGTAATCACCAATCCCTCCAGCGTTGCCGCCATTACCTGCCGACCTGGAACCTTCCAGAAAAATAATGCGACCAGCGCGGTTATTGCGTAGGCGACTGGCATGGCCCGTTTCGCCGGCCAGCGCAGGAACACCAGGAAAATAAACACCGAAGCAACCGGTGTCAGGGCAAGCAATGCATAAGCAAACGGAGTCATGGTCGAAACGAATTCTTACACAGGGCAGGCGACTGCTGAAAGTAAATTGAAGTGCTCCCAATTTGCGTGGGCACTGCCCCGGAGCGCGCCTCCATGAGCGGCCGCAGCGTTGGAGTCGAGAGGAGTTTTCGCAATCTCAGCTTCATGAACTTCTCGCTTTGCTGCGACTCGCAGACGCGCTTCGGTTTGGGCGCGTGTCAAGGTGCTGCCAATTCGCGTCGCGGCAGACTGAGCGGGGCAGGGATCTGGACACTGCCATTTAGATTCGCTTTTCGTCTGCGTCAATGAAATCCACGAACGTCTCGATATCAGTGCGATGGCTGAGACCGGCTCCTTCAAGGCGCCACTTCAAACGCGCTTTCAATTCTTCGGAATCGCGACCGCGATTGAGCACACTCTCGTTGAATGCCGCTTTGGCTTCGGCACTTTTCTGCACGTTGGAGCGGATCCAGTCGCAGACTTCGCCGTCGGTGATGGTGTTTTGAATTACTTCAATGAATTTGTCTGTATTCACCCCGGCTGCTTCCAGCCAGAAGCCATCGAATCCTTGGGTGAAATTCTCCTGATAATCGGGATGCAGCTTGCCTGCGAGATGCAGGCGAACCTTATCAATAAACCGGGGCAGATGAACCCAGCCATCCATCGTTTCACGGGAACTGCGCGGATAAATAATTTTGTCGCTCACACGTTGTATCCTGGGGAAAGAGCTGTTTTGTAAAAGAAAATTTACCGACCCTAAAATTGACCGGGTAAGCACCGGTGTTAACCTTTTTTCGTGAATACACAGAAGTTCGATTTCGACGTGGCGATCATTGGGGGAGGCAGTGGCGGATATGCGGCAGCGCGCACCGTGGCCGGTGCTGGCCTGAAAACTGTGGTCATCGAGGGCGGGGAAGAAGTCGGCGGGTTGTGTATTTTGCGTGGATGCATGCCGACAAAAGCGCTGCTTTACGCCTCCGATGTTTTGCACCTGACGCGCACCGCTGATACGTGGGGGGTGCGGGTTGGAAAAGCTGGTTTCGATTTTCAAAAAGTCATGGAACGCAAAGAGGCCATGATCAAGGACTTTGCGGAATACCGACATACCCAGTTGAAAGATGGCCGTTTCCATTTCATCCGCGCCCACGCCCATTTTGTTGATCAGCACACATTGCAACTGAGTAATGGAGAGATGGTGAGTTCAAAAAACTTTATCATCAGCACCGGGTCCACCATTGCGCCATCACCCTTGCCACACCTGAAAGATGTTGGTTGCCTGACGAGCGACACCGCGCTGTCGCTGACAAAACTGCCGAAGTCATTGATCGTGCTGGGCGGGGGGCCGGTGGCGGTGGAGTTTGCCCAGTTTTTTGCGCGCTTCGACGTGAAGGTGACTGTGATCCAGCGCAGCGAACATTTATTGCGCGACTTTGATGTGGATGCTTCGAAGGAAATCGAAAAAGTTTTTAAACGCGAGGGTATCACCGTTTATAGCTGCACGAAGTTGGAAGATGCGTTTAAAGAAAAAAAGCTGAAGGGAATTTCGTTTCGTCATAAAAAAGAAATTGTGAGGGTGAAGGCTGAAGAAATTCTCTTTGCGCTCGGACGAGTCCCCAATACCGCTTCGATGCACCTGGAGAAAGCGGGAGTGGAAACGGAGTTTTGCCGGATCGTGACCAACCACGAGATGCAGACCAGTGCCAGTCATATTTACGCGGCGGGCGATTGCACGGGGCCATATGAGCTTGTCCATATCGCGATTCAACAAGGAGAGACTTCCGCGTATAACATCATTCATCCAACGGTAAAACGAACGATGGATTATCGTCTGCTCACAAGTGTGGTGTTCACCGATCCGCAGGTGGCGAGTGTTGGATTGACTGAAAAAGAAGCGATTGCGCGTGGTGTGCCATACCTGGTGGCGAGTTATCCTTTCGCGGACCATGGCAAGTCACTGATCATGGAAGCCAAAGATGGTTTCGTGAAACTTTTGGCCAATCCGGAATCCGGCGAAATTGTTGGCGGCAGTTGCGTTGGTCCGATGTGCGGAGAACTGATCCACGAGATTATTGCGTGCATGCACAAGCGAATGACCGTGCATGAGCTTGCGGTAATGCCGCATTACCATCCTACTCTGGCCGAGATCTGGACCTATCCAGCGGAGGAGCTTGCGGAGAAGATTAACCCCTGAGGCGGTTCAGGGGGGGCAAGGTTTGAGGTTTGAGGTTTGGGGTTTGGGGTTTGGGGTTTGAGCGGACGCTAACGCGTCAGACGTTCCGACATGAACTTTAAACCTCAAACTTTGAACTTACTCTTTAGCGTCCAGGCATTCGCGCACTAACTGGATCATCATTTGCGGGGTGTAGGGTTTTTCGAGGAATCGGAAGTTTTTCTTTTCGCGCAAATCTTTCTCCAGGATTTCAACGCTGTAACCGCTCATGTAGATGACTTTTAGCCCAGGTTTGTCCGCCTCTAGTCTTCTCGCGAGTTCCCCGCCAGAAACTCCCCCCGGCATCACCATATCTGTGAGAAGGAGTTGGATATCCGCTTTCCGATCACTCCAGATTCTCAATGCTTCCACCCCGGAAGCAGCTTCAATAACTGAATATCCCCATTGCTCCAGGACTTGCCGGGCGAGTTGCCGGATGTCCGGCTCATCTTCAACGAACAAAATAGTTTCCAGGCCCCGTTTGATCTCAGATTTGGAAATTGTTTCCGGACCTCCGAGCTTGGCTTTTGCGTCCACGGGAAAAAAGATATTAAAAGCAGTGCCCATCCCGAGCTTACTCGTCACCTCTATCCAGCCCTGATGTTGTTTGACGATCCCGTAAACGGTAGAGAGTCCAAGGCCGGTTCCTTTGCCGACTTCTTTTGTTGTGAAGAACGGTTCGAAAAGTTTTGCCTGAATTTCTTCGTCCATGCCGCAACCCGTGTCCGCGACTGTGAGGCAGACAAATGAACCCGTGTACGCCTCGGAGCGGTTGCGGATGTGGGTATCGCTGATCTGCGTCGAGCAGGTGTTGATGATAAGCTCGCCTCCTTTGGGCATCGCATCACGGGCATTCAGAGCGAGATTGATGATGATTTGTTCAATCATACCGGGATCTGCACAAATGAGCGGCAATTTCGGTTGGAGATTGCAACAGATGGAAATATTTTCACCTATGAGGCGACCAAGCATCTTCGCCACTTCAGAAGTGATTCCGTTGAGTTCGATGGTTCTCGGCTGCAGCACTTGTTTCCGGCTGAACGCAAGCATTTGACGGGTGAGATTGGCGGCGCGCTCGGTGCTGTTGTTGATCTGTTCCACCGATTGCGCTGCCTCGCCCGAAATGTTCGAGTCTTCCAGCAGCAGGGTCGCATGGCCTTTGATGATCGTGAGGATGTTGTTAAATTCATGGGCCACGCCTGCGGATAATTGACCGACTGCAGCCAGTCTTTCCTGGCGCAGGACTATCTGCTGGCTTTGTTTCAAAGCCGCTTCGGCGCGAATTTGTTCGAAAGTGCCGCCGCAATAATCTGCCAGGGCTTGTAGTGTATCCAAATCGGTCGGTGTATAAGCGTTTACCTTGTAACTTTGGATGGAGAGAATCCCGACGGTTTTTTCCCCTTTGCAGATTGGCACAAACATTAGCGACGCGGAGGGACGTGATTTGTCTCCGAAAGGGTGATGATCCTGGTTGGCTGTAATCGGCTCTTTGCGCAGGATCAACTGGGCGCCACGCTGCAATGTCCGTCGAGCTACTGGACTCATTTCCATCTGCCTTTTGGTCGAGATTAAATTTTGGCGTTCGCCGTTGATGACATCGAAGAAAAGAAGATGGCTCCCTTTGTCCTCCGCTGCATCATAGGAATAAAGACTGCACGCGTCCCAGCCGATCAATTCATCTGCCGCCTCGACAATCACCTGGGCTGCTTCCTCGGAAGAACTCACCAGGCTCAATCGCTGGCCAAGTCTTGATAAAACTGTGCTGCGTTTTTCGGCTTGTTTCCTTTCGATGATCTCTTGTCGCAGTTCCTTTGTGCGATCGCTTACAGTAGCCAGCAAATCCTGCTCGCGCATTTTCAGGTTTCGCAATCGCAGCCTATAAAACCCAGCTCCGGCTGTCGCGAGGCCAATCGCGCAAAGAAGATAAAATGATTTGGCCTGGTAAAAATGAGGGGCTAGAGAAAACGAAAACGAAGCCTCGGTCTCACTCCACAACCCGTCGTTGTTGCTGGCCATGACGTGAAAACTGTAATCTCCCGGACGCAGAATGGTGTATCGAGCGACCCTGCGGGTTCCGGCATCCTGCCAATCTGTATCCACTCCCTGGAGTTTATATTTGAATCGGACACGTTTGGGAACGGTGAAACTTAACCCGGTGTAGTGAAATTCAACGTCACCATTGCCGGGTGGAAGTTTGACGTGAGCGTCGCGTTGAACTGGATTTCCATTGGCCCGAACTTCTTCGATCTTTACAGAGGGATGAACCGAATTTCCTGAGACGTCCGAAGGGCTGAATGAAACGACTCCGAACAAGGTGGGAAACCATATTCTGCCATCGGCGCTTTCCAGGCCAGCGGGTTGCCCGATGCCATTGCATTGAGCCCGCTTCATTCCATCGACACGGCCATACGAGACAACATTCACGATGGTGGGCTTGCCATCCAGATTCTCATTTAATTCATGTTTCCGAATGCTGAAGATGCCGTTTTTTGTGCCGAGCCAGAATCGATCGTCGGCATCTTCCAGGATGTGTACAATGCGCTCTCTAAACTGTTGTTTGTCTCCGAAGTTGGTAAATTGCCCGTCCTTATACCGGTTTAATCCACCAAGTTCGGAGCCGATCCAGATCGTTCCGTCTGCATCCTGGTAAAGCGAATTAATCCAATCTGATGAAAGGCCATCTGCCTCCCCAAATTTTTTCGTATTCACGTGGTCCCACCGGACGAGGCCTGTTTTACTGCCGAACCATAGGTTCCCGTCGTGATCCTCCATCATGCAACGGATACCTGAGATGTTGAGGCCTTGAATGTGTTCGAATTGTTGATTCACGAACTTCTCAGCACCCGAGTTGTTGACAACCCACAGGTTGTCCGAGCGATCCTGGTGAATGATGCGGATGACGTTGGCTTGCGCAGTTTTGCCGCGAAACGTTTTAAACGTGCCGTGCTGATAACGCACCAATCCGCTGAGGTCTGTTCCAATCCAAAGTGTGCCTTCATTATCTTCAAACACAGAAAGAATATGATTGCTGGGCAAACCTGTATCTGTGTCGAATGTGGTAAGAGTTCCATTCTCGAACCGACTCAATCCCCCGCCGAATGTGCCAATCCAAATGATTCCCGCCCGATCCTGGTACACGCAGGTGACCTGGTCATGGGACAATCCATTGTTACGTGAGTAGATTGTGAATCTCTGCGGACGATAACGCTTCAACCCAACATTTGTTCCCACCCAGACATTGCCTTCGCGATCTTCAACGAGGTCATATACCATGTCACTGATCGAATCCCCCGTTTCCATGGATGCAGAATCCCGAAACTTAACCGAGAAAAACTCACCTTGCACCATTCGCTGCAACCCGCCGTGTGTGCCGACCCAGAAGTTGCCGGCAGAATCCTCCAGGAGCGCGCGAATGGTATTATGGGCCAGGCCATGGTCGATGGTGAAATGTGTTATCTTTTCATCTTTAATCTGCGTCAAACCGTTGGGTGTTCCGATCCAAAGTGATCCATCGCGACTATGGAGCAGAGCCATCACGGATTTTTCCGGCAACTGTTCGGTGAATGATGAGTCGAATTTTTTATCTTTGTAGCGGCTGATTCCGATGGCAGTTCCGATCCACAGCGTCCCTTCCTTGTCTTCATAAATCGTTCGAATGGCCTCATGGATTAATCCCGGTTCTTTAGACAAATCCACAAAGCCGCCATTTTCGTACCTGGTCAGGCCGCTCCTGGTGCCGACCCAGAGAGTGCCGCTTTTGTCCACATGCGTTGTGAGCACGTAATTATCGAGCAGGCCATTGTTGGTGGTAAACTGTGTTGATTTGCCGTCCTGCAGGCGGACAAGCCCGCCGTTGGCTCCGGACGCCCAGATGTTTCTCTCTTGATCTTCCACAACCCCCACCAGCCATCGATCATTTCTAAGGCGATAATCTTTGCGGTCAAATTCTGTGAAACGGATGCCATCGAAGCGCAGCAAGCCATCGTCTGTTCCCAGCCAGATGTAGCCGTCTGACGATTGCAAAATCTTTCGGACAGAAGGATTGGGGAGCCCGTCTTCAGCTTGCCAGACGCGCTGTAGAAACTCTATGTCGGTATCCTTGGCAGACACTGCCGAACTGCAAAACAACATGAGAGCAATCAGCAGCAGGCAAAAAGATTTGCTGAGTGTCGCCGCGCGACTGCGTTGTTCAATTTGAAGCAGGTCTGCCATTTTTAGGACATCAAGGCGTTGTTACTGCGCATTTTACGCTGCACAGGCAACGTTGACAGTCAGGCAAGCCCCGATAGGTAACGTAAGGCACGATAGATGCCAACCAGCGTGTGATCGATTCAAGGAATCTCATCTCAGGCTGTGGTTTTGTCTTTGCGATCAAGAATTTCGCGGACAAGTTGGGCGAGTTTCAGCGGGGGATAGGGTTTTGCCAGGAAATTGAAACCTTCCAGCAAGGCGATATCCTGGCCTGCCATTCCGGGGCTGTATCCACTCGTGTAAATCACCTTCAGTTGAGGATTGCCGAATTGCAATTTCTCGGCCAGTTCACGGCCCGAAACGCCTTCTGGCATCACCATGTCCGTGAGAAGAAGGTCAATTTCTCCTTTGTGCTGTTCCCAAACACACAAAGCTTCAGGCCCGCAACTCGCTGCGAACACCTGGTAGCCGAAGGACTTCAAAATATCGGCAACCAGTTCGCGCAGAGCCGGTTCATCTTCCACAACGAGGATGGTTTCGCTGCCGATGCCCAGGGGAACATTGACTGAGCTTTTTTCCAGGCTTGTCGGATCCAAACCTTTTTTATCTGCTGTCGGCAAATAGACCTTGAACGTCGTCCCGCCACCGAGTTGGCTCTCCACATTGATCCAACCCTCGTGCTGTTTCACGATGCCGTAAACAGTCGCAAGGCCGAGTCCGGTGCCTTTGCCCACTTCTTTGGTTGTGAAGAATGGTTCAAAGATCCGGTTGATGATCTTGGGATCAATTCCCTTGCCGGTGTCGCCCACAGTAACACAGACGAAGGTTCCTGGTCTTGCCTTGGGATTATGCATGACGAGTCGCGCATCGAGGAGAGCAGTGCTGGTGCTGATGGTGAGCTTGCCACCGCGGGGCATCGCGTCGCGAGCGTTAATCACGAGATTGAGAAGCGCTTGTTCCATCATCCCGGCATCTGCATAAACAGCCGGCAAATTCTCCGAGGTCAGGCTGTCCAGTATGATGTGTTCGCCGAGAAGTCGATGCAACATGCGGGATATATTGCTGATGCTTTCATTCAGATTCAGGCTGCGTGGCTGCATCACCTGCTTGCTGCTGAACATGAGCAACTGCCGGATCAGGTTGCTTGCGCGATCGGACGCCGCGCAAATCTGTTGCAATGGTCTCTCCAATTCAGGATCCAGCCGCTGGTTCATCATCAAGAGGTTCGCGTGCCCCTGGATGATGGTAAGAATGTTGTTAAAATCGTGCGCGACGCCGGCTGCCAACTGTCCTACTGCATCCATCTTCACAGAATGCCGCAATTGCGCTTCGAGGTTCAGTCGTTCTGTCAGTTCTGTGGCATAGCAATGAATCATGCGACTGGCTGGAATCGGAACCAGCCGCCAACTGAAGGTGCGTTGCTCAAATGTGGTCTGCAGAGTTCTGTTTTCGTTTCTGGTAAGGCAATCGTGAACCACTGCCTTGATGTTGGCAGGCAAAATGGACTCCAGCGTGGCGCGGCCAAATGTCCTGGCCAGATCCAGTGCCGATTCGTTGCAGTAGGTCATTTTGCCATCGGCGGAAAACTCCAGCACCGGGTTCGGATTACATTTCGGAAATGCCGCCAGCTTTTGAATCTCCAGGTCGGCTCGCTTTCTTTCAATGGCATAGCGGATCGAGCGCTCCAGTTGCTTTGCGGTGATTTGCCCTTTGACGAGAAAATCTTCCGCACCGGCCCTCATGGCGAGAAGGTCCACATCACTTTCGTCCTGCCCCGTCAGAAGAATGATCGGTGCGCTGCAACCATCCGTTTGCACCTGCAACAGCAGATCCAGGCCGCTCTGCGCGCCGAGACGATAATCAACGAGGTAAACGTCGTGTTCGCCTTTGGAAATGATTTCCAGGGCATCTTCAAACCTGTCGCACCAATTTAATTTATAACGCGACCCGCCGATTTCGCGGAACAGTTCGCGAGCGATAATGAAATCGTCTTCATCATCATCCACCAAAAGAACTTTGATTGGCGCGGCAGGCATCAGCTATCCGAAGAGGGCAGTTCGACGATTTCGAACCAATATTTGCCGAGCACTTTGATGGTTTCGACGAGCGACTCAAAGGTCACCGGTTTGGTGACATAGGAGTTTACGCCCAGGTCGTAGGTGCGCAAAATGTCTTCTTCCGCTTTCGACGTTGTCAGGACGACGATGGGGATGCGTTTCAGATCCGGGTCCGACTTAATTTCCTTCAAAGCTTCGCGGCCATCCTTGCGTGGCATATTTAAGTCCAAAAGGATCAAAGCGGGGAGGGGAGCTTCCGTCATCCCGGAATACTTTCCTTTGCGGCAGAGATATTCCATCAGCTCTTCGCCATCTTCCACGAAATGCACATCATTGGCCAAACGGCATTCTGCAAATGCCTCTTTTGCCAGTTCACGATCATCAGGATCGTCGTCGGCCATGATGATGGTGATCATTTTTCCAGACTTTTTCATATAAGTGATTTTGAGTTCTGTTGTTGCATCGGGATGGTCACAACGAATGTCGAGCCTTCGCCGGGTTTGCTCGTGGCGGTGATCTGTCCTCCGTGGTGTTCCACTATTTTGCGAGTGATTGCGAGTCCCATTCCTGTTCCTTCATAGGCGGAACGGCTATGGAGCCGCTGGAATACCTGAAAGATGCGGTCCAGATATTTCTCGTCGAACCCGATGCCGTTGTCACTGACAGAGATTTCCGCCATCTTCCGGCTTACAGAATGCGACGGGATATCCACTTTCTCGGTAAAAATTCTGGCGTTTACGCGGACTACAGGCTTCTCATCGGGCCGATTGAACTTAAGCGCGTTGCCGATGAGGTTCTGCAACAACTGACGCATGTGAAAGGGTTCGGCGTCAATGGTGGGAAGATCGCCAATTTCAAGGGAGGCGCCGAGTTGTTCAATGCGGGTTTCCAGATCGTCCAACACTTCGCGAGCTACTTTGCCCAGGTCAACGGGTGCAAAGGGCTGCGATTTTGAGGCGACGCGCGAAAAACTAAGAAGATCATTGATGAGCGCCTGCATCCGAAGCGCCGCATTTTGCATTCGGGCAAGGTAATCGAGACCCTCCTCGCCGAGAGCTTCGCCGTGTTTCGCCTTCAATCGGTCGGCGAACACGGCCACCTTGCGCAAAGGTTCCTGCAAATCGTGCGAGGCCACATAAGCGAAATCCTGTAGTTCACGATTGCTGCGTTCCAGCTTCTCTGAGAACTCGCGCATCGTTTCTTCGGCTGCTTTGCGTTCCGAGATGTCCCTGAAGATACTGAGCAACACGGCGCCATATCCTTCGATCTCCAAAAAGCTGTTGGAAAGTTCGAACCAGACTTTTGTGCCGTCCCAAAGCAAGAGTTCGCGCTCAAAAAGCGGCGCAACATCGCGCTCGGAAAAACGCATTCTGTGTTTGGCTTCTGTGCTTTCACGGTGTTTTGATTCGTAAATGACTGTGAACGATTGCCCAACCAGTTCTTCCGTGCTTTTGCCGACCATCTGACAAAACGCACCGTTCACCCGCAATATATTGCCATTTTCATCAGTCAAACGCATCCCATCCAATGAATCTTCCCAGACACGTTTCAGGACGGAAACAGCTAGCGCGGAATTGCCCGAGAAACTTGCGGGCGAAGCAGCGGCACTCATTTGGGGTTGAGTTTGCATAGGTTGGTTGCTGGAGCGGTGGGTAGTGTAAACAAATATCGTTTCGTGAAGCAAACTATCTGTATGTGAGCCATTTCCTTTTAATCTTAATCGTTCTGAGAGATTGGGATTAAGAAGTATGAATAAGGTTAAGAGGGTCCAACTCGACGCATCTCATTTTTTCGCGTGAAAACGCCTCACGACAGGCTGTCGGAGCCCGATGTACGGCGTAAAACGTCTCACGACAGGCCAAGAACCGCTAATTCTACGCTAATCCAAGTTGGCTTGCGTGCGGGGGAAGGCCGCTTAACAAAGCGATCCCTTCGTGGGGTGAAGTAATCCTTATTCCGGCAGTTGAATTTCAACGCAGAGGCGCAAAGAGGCAAAGGCGCAGAGGATTTATGCTTTTTTACCTCATTAAAACACCTCATCTAAAAGGTGAGTGCCCGGGCTCCGCACCGCACAGCGGTCATCGACTCTATAGTTCTGGTTTCCCGAGGAGACGAATTTGGACTGCGGTGGCAAGCGA
>JACDHS010000227.1 GCA_013820875.1 Verrucomicrobiota bacterium
GATACGAATTCCAAAGTTATTCACCATACTGGATTGAGCGATCTTGAGGGATCGCTCCCCAGTCTGATGAATAACTTTGGAATTCGTATCAGGGCGAGCCTTTTCGGAAATTACTTATGGCAATCGCTATAATTCTTTTCAATTGCGTTCAACGGCGCACGGAGAACGCGATTCACGTACCAGCTTTCCAACCATTCCGCCGAAGTCGTGCCGGGAAATTCCCTTTCCACTTGTGCCACTTCCGCGAGCAAGTCGGTTGCATAAACGCGACCGGCTACGATGGATTTGAAGACATCGTCGCGCGTTAATTTGGAAGCGATCACTTTGACATGGCTTTCGCGTGGCGCGGTCCGTTTACTCCAGCGTATGAATCACGCGTTGACGCGCCAATTGCCGGTTCTTTTCCTCTCGTTTCTGGTGCCGCTCTTCCCCATTGCAGCGGCGGAGCCGTTGACCTTTGCCGATGCTGAGCCGCAACGGTATCAATTCAGCGAACGGGCGAGTGTGATTGATGCACGCGCACGAGCGTATCCGGAAATTGGCTTTTTGCTGGAAAAGGACGGCAAACCGGCAGACGTGCAGCATGCTTCCGTGGATACGCGGGTGGCGCCGCAGGGGAAGCTGGTCATTTGGCTCATGGCACATAGCGGCCCGTTATTCGAGCGGGTGAATAGCTATGGATTCCACATTATCCGGGTGCATTATGCGAATGGCTGGTTTTCGAAATTTGGACAAGAACCACCGCCTGCCGATGACAAGTTTCTTGGAAAAATCCGGCTCGAAGCAGCGACCGGTGAAGACTTCAGTGACGCCGTAGAGATTCAGAAACCGGATGGAGCTGCGGAACGTGCGTTTCAATTCGTGAAATGGCTGGCGGCGAAGCATCCGGCAGGGCGCTGGGATACTTTTTTGACCGAAGACGGGCAGAGCTTGCGTTGGGAACGGGTGATCCTGGCCGGCAGTTCGCATGGAGCGAGCACGGCCGCGCGTTGGGCAAAACATCAGAAAGTGGACCGGGTGGTAATGTTCTGTGGACCGCGTGACCAGTATGAAACGTGGCAGGCGCTTCCATCGGCGACGCCGGTGAATCGGTTTTTCGGGTTCAGCCATGTGCTCGATGGCGGCTGGACGGGAGATCATTATTGCCGGTCATGGCAGTTACTGGGCTTGCAGGATTTTGGGCCGGTTGTGAACGTGGATAAAATTCCCGCGCCGCATGGCAATTCCCGCCGATTAATCACGGATGTGGATGTGAAGAATGATGCGCAAAGCGCACACAATTGTGTGGTCCCCGGAGGAACTGCGGTAAAAGGCGCGGACGGAAAATTCGTTCACGAGGGAGTGTGGCGTTACCTTTTCACCCATCCGGTGGAGTTGACAGGGAAAGCGGTGCCGCCCGAAGCAGATTGTTCGATGGAGTTGCGCCGTGCAGCAAAGAAGAAAGAAACGAAGCCTGGGAGTTAACGGGTGAGATTAGCAAGATCGGAGCGCGGCTGTGTGCGAAGCATCAGCGGCAGCGGCCAAGGCTGCAATCATCGCTTCCGGACTTCCCATCTTGCTCTCGTCGCCGTACCCGCTGCGGCTGACTCTGCGAGCACAGCCGCGCTCCGTTTGCGCCCAAGTACCTATCTCACCCGTTTAAAATCACACCCGGAGTTAACCCCTTTTCCGAATCCCTATCGCTAAAAGGGAGCGATGATGCTACTTGTCGCTTCATGACAAAAGTGACTCTGGGTTTTCTTCTAATCATGGGCTCTTTAATGGCGGCACGGGCGACGTCAACGGCAACGCAGGCCATCAACGCCACGGGGATTGATCTCTGGCGGGCGACGAGCAGCACGAACGCGAATCTCCTCCTCTCGCCTTATTCCATTCAAAGTGCACTGGCCATGACGTATGCCGGAGCCGCGGGCGCTACCCGCGAGGAGATGATGAGGGTGCTCCACTTTCCGAAGGAGGCGGGCTCATTGCATGACTCTTTCGCGCAGTTACAAAAACAATTGGCCGCAGAAGTTGCGGCATCGGCAAAATCTTTTGAACGAGATAAGAAGCATGGCGGATCCTTTAGTCCGCTGGCTTTGCACGTGGCCAACCGACTGTATGCGCAACGAAGCTATGCGTTTAAAACCAATTACTTCACCCTCTTGAACGAAAAGTATGGCACGTCACTTGTGCCGGTGGATTTCAAAAAGAACGGAAAAGGCGTGACGAGGGAGATCAATGAATGGGTGGAGCAACAAACGCAGAAGCGAATCCGCGATCTTATCCCCCAGGGTGCTTTGAATGAAGAGACGCGGCTGGTCCTGGTGAACGCGCTGTATTTTAAAGCGGCCTGGGCAGACTCATTTTCGGTGCGTGCGACGACGCCTGAGCCGTTCAGGATTCGTGGTGGGGCACCGGCGAAAGTGCCGACCATGGTGCAAAAAGCGCACTACGGTCACATGAAGTTTTCTGGAGGTCAGGCCATTACACTTCCGTATCGCGATGGTGAGCTTCAGTTTGTGATTCTCCTCCCGGACAGCAACAATGGCCTGGCTGGGTTGAAAGAAACGTTAACACCTGAGCTGCTCGAAGAATGCGCTTCGTTGAAAGGTCAGGAACTTATTCTGCATCTGCCGAAATTCAGGTTCCAACCGCCGACCATTTCTCTCAGCAAGACATTGCAATCACTCGGGATGAAGAGAGCTTTCGATGAACCCAGAGGCAGCGCTGACTTTAGTGAAATGGCGGTTCGGCGACCGGACGATTACCTCTACATCAGCAAGGTCTTCCACAAAACTTTCATTGTCGTAGACGAAGAAGGAACCGAAGCAGCAGCCGCGACGGCGGTGGTAATGGCCGTAGGCTCAGCAATGCGTGAACCCACCAAGCCGCTCGAAGTAAAGGTGGATCGACCGTTCGTATTCGCCATTCAACATCGTACCAGTGGAGCGTGTCTTTTCCTTGGCCATGTAGTTGATCCCCGGTGAGGTGCCGGTTGAGGCAGCTTTTCGTTGATACCGCGTTGCTATCAGCAGCGTAAGGCGATATTCTCTCCAATTAGTAGCTATATCGTTCGTCGGAGTCTGCATCGTGCGGGCGATCTCGCGACTCCTCGCGGGCGGCTTTGAGGTGTGCGCGCGCACGAAGATTTCCCTCAAGGGATTGTTGTAATTCCGCCACCCACCGGTCGCATAATTTGATGCCGAGCAGTCCAAGTTCCTGAATAGCGCACGGCCAATCGAGGCCATAATGTTTTCGGTACGATTTCGCCACCTGGGCAGGCGTTCGGCCCTTTTGCGTGGCCAGCCAGTGCCGCGCTGATGACAATCTGCTGGCGCGATTCATGCGCAAACGCCGCGGGCTCAATGGTTTCTTCTTTTTGGCCATACCGGGTTTTGCCTTGTCCGCTAAATGAAGTTGGCTGCTCTCGTTCCAGGCTCATTCCCCGAAGGTTTTCCGGAGATAAGCGGCATAAGTAACTGCCGGATTCAGGATCAATTATTCGGCATTGAGTTTTCCCGAAATAATTTCCTTCCGCAAGCCGGTACGAAGATACAGGGCGCACGCTCAAATCACCTTTCAAATTCTTGAACGCTCCTCCACTTGCACAAGTTGCATGTAAAAAAGCAAAGTTAGAGCGGAACGGCAAACGCCGGCCGGTGGGGCGACCTCCTTTTTTTGGGGTGAAATTCAGGGAAACAATTGAGGCAATTTTGAAATGTTTTTCAGGATTTTCATGAAGGGTCTGCGGACCGGCAAAAAAGGGATTTTTGGGAGTCAGCAAGGTGTGTTGGCCGCCAAAAAATGAGGTTCCCCCGATTTAGCGGACACCGGGGGTGAGTGACTTTGTTAATGTTTAGTTTACTTGGTTTTCAAAGTCCACAGGTGACTTGTAACCGAGGGAGCTGTGGAGCCTCACGCGGTTGTAATAG
>JACDHS010000020.1 GCA_013820875.1 Verrucomicrobiota bacterium
TAAGTCGTTGATCTGCAAGGGTCCAGTGGGAGGTAAAAAATTGACGTCAATTTTCTACCTTATGCGAGGCACATCCCATTTGGCATAAAGTGTCCGTTGGATTCAGGAGCGACTTAACGCAGGTGAAAAGAAATAAAAACACCTTGTGTCGCAACGGAAGAAACGGTGCGTCCAGGACTGAATTTGAACAACAAAAACTATGCGTCAAAAAGCATACAACTCGGTGGCGGCATTGATCAATGCCGGCACCAAACTCAGCGCGGGAGCGGAAACCCACGCAACGTCTCTCGATCTTGTGGTCGGGAGCAAGTCGGTGATCGACAGCGACCTCAATGGCTTGACCACAACAACCGCTGCACACCTCGCAGGCAAAAGCCTTCTGCGCAATCGCTGGACGGCGTTGGAGCAGGCGACGAACGCGGCCTACGGGGTGGCCTTGAACATTCGAGACACGTTGAAGCGGGCGCTCGGCAGCAGCTATTCCTCAGCATGGGAAGGCACAGGTTTCAGCGCGTCGCTGATAATCAGTCGCAGCGTGGCTCGCCTCGAGAATCAGCTCCGTTCGTTGAAGGGCTACCTGGCCGATCATGCCGACCTCGAAGTCCCGACCTTTGCAACCTCGGCGCTCGCAGACGCTGCCCTGGATGCATTAACCATAGCCAACACCGCTGTGACGGTGCAAAAAGGTGCCGTGAGAAGTCTTCTCGCAGCACGGAAACTCAAGGAGAAAGCCATGCGCCAGAGGATTCGCGGTGTGGTGGAGGAACTCACCCGGGTGATCGGCGGACTGGATGGTCGCTGGGATTCGTTTGGCCTGAACCAACCCGATCTGAAGCAGACTCCGCCCAGGCCGGTGAACGTCTCGGTGGCGGTGATCGGCAACAACGGGGTGGTCAAATGGGACAAGGTCGCGCGGGCGTCGTATCACCGCGTTTGGGTGAAGATCGTTGGGGTGGATGAAGAGGCACTGCCGGCGGGCAATTCCACCGACAACAACTTCACCTTCGAGAACCTGGCTCCGAACACGCAGTTCGAAGTAGCGGTTTCGGCGTTGAATAATGGCGGAGAAAGCGCCCGCAGTGCGGTGGTGGTGTTCCAGACTGCGTAAGGCTGATCAGTCTTCGGCGAACCAAAGCCGCCCGGGAAACCGGGCGGCTCTTTTGTGGGGTTGAATGGTTGAATGGTTGAATGGTTGCATTGTTGCATGGAGGGGGCCGGGCTGCGGCGTTGCGGAAATCCTTGAGGGCCACCCTAAATTCCTCATTTCGAATATCGCCAACTCAAAGTATCTTTTTTAAGTGCAATCCCTGGCCGGACAACTCGAAGACAAGCTTTCAGCCATGAGCCAGGTCACGGTCCCCGACCTGTGGCAACAGCAGGCCGTGGTCGCTTTGCGGGAAGGGAAGGATGTCGTGGTTCATGCTCCCACGGGTGCGGGAAAAACTCTGGTCTTTGAACTTTGGTCCAACCAGGGGAAAAATCGTGGGCAGGCAATTTACACCGTTCCAACCCGTGCCCTCGCCAATGACAAGCTGGCAGAATGGCGCGCGCGGGGATGGGATGTCGGCATTGCGACAGGTGACCTTTCCGAAAACCTCGATGCGCCGGTGATCGTTGCCACCCTGGAGACGCAAAAGAACCGGTTGATTCGGGGAGACGGTCCTTCCCTGCTGGTGATTGATGAATACCAGATGCTCGGCGATCAGGATCGCGGGTTGAATTACGAACTGGCGATCGCCCTCGCCCCGGCGCAAACCCAACTGCTCCTTCTCTCCGGCAGCGTGGCAAACCCGCATGACATGGTGCGATGGCTGCATCGTCTCGGGCGCCAGGCGACTTTGGTCAAACACGAACTCCGCCCGGTGCCGCTGGAGGAGATTCACACTAACCAGATCAGTGTCCATGTGCCGAGCGAGATTCGCGGTTACTGGCCGCGTTTCGTGGCCAAATCTCTGGCGGAAGATCTCGGGCCGGTTCTCATTTTTTCTCCGCGCCGCCATGGGACCGAACAACTCGCCGCCGAGATCGCTCGTTACCTGCCCAATCCCAATCCGTTGCAACTGAGCACCGAACAAAAATCATTGGTCGGCGATCACCTGGCGAAAATGTTGAAAAGCCGGATCGCTTATCATCACAGCGGATTGAGTTACGGCGCGCGAGCCGGCGTGATCGAACCTCTCGCC
This sequence comes from Verrucomicrobiota bacterium, assembly GCA_013820875.1. GTDB lineage: Bacteria > Verrucomicrobiota > Verrucomicrobiia > Limisphaerales > JACDHS01 > JACDHS01. The sequence continues at coordinate 2,184 of JACDHS010000020.1, forward strand.
AAGGCCGGTCAATTGCGGGTGGTGGTGGCAACGATGGGGCTGGCGGCGGGAATCAATTTTTCTCTTCGCAGCGTCGCTCTTGCTGGCGACTCGTATCGCCGCGATTACAAGGAACAGCCGCTTCGCGCCGATGAGATATTGCAGATGTTTGGGCGGGCGGGGCGCCGTGGTTTGGATGAAATCGGCTATGTTCTGATTGCTGCCAATCAGATTCGATTGATCGATGCTCACGCAGCCCAGCTATCGCGGAGCAGCGCGGTGGATTGGGGCGCATTGCTCGGGCTGATGGCGGTTGCGGCAGAGAACGAGCGGGAACCGTTTGCCGAAGCAGTCCATGTTCAATCGCGATTGTTCACCGTTAAGACCGTCCATCTTGGTGTGGAGGAATCATTAAAGCATCCGAATGTCCCGTGTGGATTAATGACCGATGCCGAACGCGCCCGTCATGTGCGGCATCGCGTTCGCCAAATGTTAAACAGCCAGGGTGAATGGGAGAATTATCCGAAACCGCAAGAGGTTCCGCTTGGCCAGATTAAGTTTCCGGTTCAAACGAAAGCCGAAGTCCCCGGTGCTGCTGCGGACGTAAACCCTTTCGCACTGCGGCCGGCGCTTTCGATTGCGGACGTCATCGAGAAGATTGGGCACGGTTTGCTCGCAGTCATTTCCGAAGATGAAAATGGAAAGATCTACGGTCGGGGCCTGACCGTCGCTGACAAACTGAATGACAACCGGATCCTCCTCGCGAAGTGGGTGCGCAAAGTGGTGAATTGGAACAACCGCCAGGCCACCGTGGAACAATGGGAAACCAAAATCATTCCGTTGCTGCAAAACAAACTGGCGCAACAAAAGACACCCGTCGTGCGGTTCATTTCGGATCAGCACAAAATCATAGCGCATGTCAGTCTTGCGGAGACCGCTATGCGCGTGCCGATGGATTCACATGGTGTCGCTTTGTGGAAGCCGTTCGAACGCGAAGTGTTACCACCCGACTGCGCCAGTTGTTCGCTCGTTCCCATCTGCAAACAGTTGTCGGCCGCGACCGGAACGGCGTTGCTCTGGCGAAGGTTAGGGTTGGTGGATGCCGCCGGTGTTCCGACATTGCGCGGTCGCATTGTTAGCTTTTTTCAACAAGGCGATGGACTCGCAGTAGCGGCCGCACTCGAAGATGAAACGTATCCGCTTGATGAATTGATCTATGATTTGGCGAACCTCGATGCCGGGTTCCGGTTTTGCGGTGAAGAGAATCGCTGGGCAGGTCGGCTCGCTTATTCGTGCCAGAAAACGTTCGGGGTCCAATCCATTCCTGGTTACCTCGAAGCGGGCGTGCCGCCGAAATATGGTTCTGGCGCAGAAGTCGTCGTGGCCGGGGTGCATAAGAATCCATTGAGCAAACACGGATGGATCACGGAAATTCTCGGGGCAGGCGACATCGACCGGATCATCATCGAGTGGCGTAGTCTAATGCGGCAGATTTCACATGCGCCCGATTTGGAATGGTCCCGCTGGATGGATTTGAAGCAGCGGGCCAAATTGATTCTGAACGAAACCGAATCACCAACGCTCACTGAGCTTCCACCTTTGGAATACAATCAAACCCGACGCGTGAATCATCATCTGATTTTGCGACGCCATTGATCTGGGACGCCATAAACAAAAGGACAGCCGAAGCTGTCCTTTTTCTAAAGAGGTTTAGACCGGGATTACTTCGAAAGCCGCTTAAGACGGATGTCCTTGAAATGAACGGTGTAGGGCTTGTAATCGATCATCAGTTCCAGTGCGAGCAGACCCGATTTGGCCAGTCTCTTTTCATTACTGTCCGTCATGTCTGCAACCACCTTGCCATTGATTTTATGCACGAACTGGTCACCTTGTGCGATGATTACGGCTTCGTTCCAATCATTCTTTTTGATCGCAGCGAGAATAACAGGCAGCGGCTCCAGATCGGCGATTTTCCTGATGCGATCATTGGAATTGAACAACTCCACCACAGTTTTCTGAGTGTAGGAAATCATTCCAAGCCGGTCTCGTGAGGTTAGCATCCCGGTATTATTACCGTCGCGCGTCATGCGATACTGATATCCACGGAGTTCGAACTGGTTGTATTTGCGTCCGCGATAAGTGACCGCGACAGTGGACTGCCTGTGGGCTCCCTCGTCCGGATCGAAACGGAACACCACCCGCAATTCGAAATCGCTCAATGGACCACCGTCCCAGACAAGAGAGCTCACTCGTTTGGCGTCAGCATTCAGAGTAGCAGTGATCGCCCCGTCTCTGACCGACCAAACGTCACTCTCACCCGTCCATCCGGTGAGATCGCGGCCATTGAAAATATCCTGGAAACCGGAATCTGAACGAGCAGCGAGCCGGGCGATTTCAGCCGCCTCGATTGCAGCGCGGCGCGTCTTGATCTCGTCAGCAGTTTCCTTTTCGGTGTCGATGGGAATTGCAGGCGTTCCGTCTGGAACGGTTTCCACCAAAGCGGAATTTTCTGCAGTCCGTGAAGAAGATTCGCCAATTGCCGCCGGGTCGGTCGGCGCTGAATCGCGCGAGACGAAAAAGAAAGCCCCGGCGCCGCCAATCACCACAACGGCCGCAACGACTGCGAGAATGCCGATGGACGATTTTTTCCTGGGGGCCGACTGTCCACGACTAGCTACCGATTGTCCCTGCCACTTCGAGGGAACAACGATGTCCGTTTCTCTGTCAACGTATTCAACATTGGCCTGGGGTGCAGGAGCCGTTCTGGCTGGGATCATCCGGACGGGTTCCGGTTCGCTCATTTCAGCGAACTCAAGGCTCCTGGCAATTGTATCCACATCCTGCGGACGCGCGCTGGCCTCTTTCGACAAGCAGGACATCACGATGGAACTCACGATCGGCGGAACACGATTGGAGATTTTCAAATGCGCCAGGCGATCTTCGATTGTCGGCGGTTTGGTTCCCCGGATCTGCGGTAAAATGTCACCGCTATGAAAAGGAGGTGTGCTGGTGAGGAACTCGTAAACGGTTGTTCCAAGAGAATAAATATCGTCCGTGGTCTGCGGTTGACCTCCATCCACCTGTTGCGGACTGAGATAACGGAGCAAACCGCCGGCGCCGGTGGTGGGCGGGCCGCCATACAGCGGATTATTTAATGTGCCTGCAATCCCCACGTCCAACAATTTCACTTGTCCGCTACGGTCCAGCATCAGGCTGGACGGCCTGATCGCACCCTGAACCAGGCGGTTTTCATGGACAAACTGCAGCGCGGCGAAAATTTGTTTGAGCAACGGAGCCAGGAAGGTCCAGTTAAACACTTTATTCGGCTGCATCGTTTGCAGGGAGGCAAGGTTCATCCCTTCGATATACTCCAGACAAATGAAAGGGTCTTCCCCTGTTGCTTCGTAGAGTTCGTAAATGTTGGCGACGTTAGGATGGGACAAATCCTGGGCGATCCCAACCTGTGTTCGCAACTCCTCGAGTCCGCGTGGATCCTGGTATAACTCAGCCGGAAGGAACTTGAGAACCACTGGCTTGTTTTCGATTTCATCATGCGCCAGCCAGGCCATGGTGTTATCGCCGAGTTGTTTGTTGAGGATATAGCGGCCTGCCCCGACAGTTTGTCCGCTGACAAGAGTTACGTTCATGTTTGGTCTGGTCCGCGCATCGCGCCCGAGGGCGGGCGAGTTCTGGCGGCAAAGAGTGTAAGTAGGGGAAGGAGAGCCAAAAGACAAGCTTTTATGGCTCCGCGATAGGTTGTCGGGGCGAAGCCTGGAACGGTTATATAGAAAGGTTTACACTCATGCGCGCCGCAACAAGTTTGCGGTATAACGAGCTATCCAGTGCATCCCGGAAAAACAGCCAGAGTGTGATAAGTTAAAATGAGTGAAAAAGAGGTATTACGAGATCCGGGTAAACTCAGCCGATTTGCCGGTGAATCGGCGGGTGGTGCATGTCGTAACCTGGAACGAGGAATCTCCCCTTAACCGGGCCGTGGCAGAAGGTTTGCTCGAGCGAGATCATCTTCCGAAAGTTAGTATCAGGGAGTTGTCAGTGGATGAATGTCTGCAAGCCTGGAACCGCTCGAAATGGCGCAAACAATAGTGTTCGCCCGGAGAAATCTGCATTCAATAAGGTTTCTCAGGTTCACCCCGACGGGCCAATTCTATCCAAAAACAACTGCCTTTGCCGAAGGTGGATTCGACGCCTGCCTTGCCGTTCATCCTTTCGGCACCCTTCTGCACGATGGCCAGCCCGATGCCTGTTCCCGGAAAGACTTCCACTGAGTGCAAACGTTCGAAGATTCGGAAAATGCGTTCGTGATATTCGGGTTTGATCCCAATGCCGTTGTCCTGGACGTAAATTCGAATCGAACTCCCGCGTTCTTCCGTCCAGATGTTGATCTGCGGGATGGTGTTGGCGTCCACAAATTTAAGGGCGTTTCCCACAAGATTTGAGAATATTTGATGCAGGATGGTGTTGTTCGCCCATACCGAACCGAGCGGATGTTTGACGTCGATTTTCGCCTGCCGCGCCTCGAATTCACTGGTGAAATTTTCGAGAATCCGGTTGAACACGGCATCGAGCTTTACCTGCTCCAGGGGGATGTCCTTGTGGCTCAGTTGGCCATAGATCAGAAGATCCTGGATCAGTTGATCCATCCGTTCGACTGCATCCTCGATCCGCTCTGCATACTCGCATCCCGTCTCGTCCAGGTTGGGTTTGTAATCTTCAACCAGCGCCTGCGTGAACCCGCGGATCGCCCGAATCGGCGCACGCAGATCATGTGCGATGCTGTAGTTGTAACTTTCCATGGACTTGATCATCTCCTGCAGCTTTGCCGTCCGCTGATCCACCAACATGGCCAATTCGCGTTCCCGTTGTCGATGGTTGCGCACGCGCATGAAATGAATACCGGTTCCGCCAGCCAGAATCCCCGCAAAGCAGAGCGCGAAGAACAGCGAACTTTGATAAAAATGTCGCGACAACGTGAATGCAAAAGTGGCGGGGGTCTCGTTCCACACCCCGTCATTGTTGCAGGCTTTGACATGGAATTTGTAATCACCGGGAGCCAAATGCAAAAACCGAGCCACGCGTTTCGTGTCGGCGTCTTCCCACACTGTGTCCGCTCCTTCCAACCAATATCTGAACCGCACCTTCTCGGGCGCTTGAAAACTCAGCGCGGAATATCGGAATTCCACCTGCTTGCTGCCGGGGGTCAGTCGGATATTGGTTTTGTTGGTGACGGACGTTCCATCCACGATCATTTCTTCGATGACAACAGGGGGGGGCAATTTGTTGACTGAAATATCTTTCGGATTGAACAGAACGATTCCCTGCATGGTGGGAAAACAGATCCGTCCATCGCTCAACTTCCAACCGGCTGGTTGGGCGATGCCATTACACTGCGCGCGGCGCATGCCGTCCCGGCGACTGTAAAAAGCAAAATGCACTTCGGGAACTTTCCCATGCGCGTAATCGTTCAGCCCTTTCTTGTCGGCGCGGTAAACGCCACTGCGCGTGGAAAACCACAAGTAACCGTAATCATCCTCCAGGATATGCAGGATGGATTCGCGAAACGGCCCGTCTGGTGTGTTGAACGAAGTGAATTCTCCGACCGTTTGCATGCGATTCAATCCTGCTTCGGTGCCGATCCAAAGAACCCCGTCGCTGTCTGCAAACAACGCGTTCACGCGATCGCTGCAAAGACCATCGGCCTGCTTGTAGGCTCTGAATTTTCCAAAACGCCATTGGGTCAGGCCGCTTAACGAGGCGAACCAAACGTTTTTGTCGCTGTCTTCAATGATCGCCTTGGTTGTGTTCCGTGGAAAATTCGGCTCGTGGACCAGCGCATTGCTTAAGAAGCGGCTTACCCCAAGGTTATGGCCCACCCAAAGGTTGGTCTGGCTGTCTTCGAAAATGACCCGGATTGTATTGGCTGGAGCATCGTGTCCCAGAAATTGGGTAAAAACACCCTCTTTGTAGCGGCTCATACCGCTCCCATCCGTCCCGATCCACAGGGTATTTTCACGATCCCGATGCAGGGCAAGAATGTAATCGCTGGTCAGTTCACCGTCGCGACCCGGCCAGTTTTCCACGGTATTGCTGCGGAGAATTGCCAGGCCACCGCCGTAAGTGCCCACCCAAAGCGTGCCCGGTTCGGTTTCATACACCAGCGTTGCGACATTATGAGGAAGGCCGTCTTCCATTCTGATGCTGGCGAACTTGGCGGTCTGCAACCGGTTTAGTCCCAGGTTGGTTCCCACCCAGAGATTGCCTTCGCGATCTTCGAAAACTGTATAAACAAATGTAATCCCCTCAAAATCTTCAGCCATGCTGCGGAGAGGCACCGTTTCAAAATGGCCATTCAAATATTTCTGCAAACCGCCCTGTGTACCGATCCAAATCTGCCCGGAGCGATCTTCATATACCGATCGAACGACATTATGGAGAAGCCCGTCAGCGACGGTGAAATGCTTCGGTATCCCGTGCTCCACCCGGGTCAAACCAGCGCCTGTGCCGACCCAAAGAACCCCCTTGGAATCCGCGCATAGCGCCATGATCGCATCATTCACCAGCAGGTTTGCGGTGGTGAATGATTCAAACTTTTCTCCATCAAAGCTGCTCAATCCTTTAGCGGTGCCGATCCATATCTTTCCTGATTTATCTTCTGCTATCGCACGCACTGCTTCCACAATCAGTCCCGGCTGAGGTTGGAGCGGGACGAACCTGCCAGATTGGAACCGCGCAACACCACCGGCCGTGCCGACCCAAAGAGTTCCTTTGCTATCCTCCAGCAGTGACAACACATAATCATGAGGAAGACCATTTTTGACCGTGTAATGGTGCGTCACTCCTTGATGAACGCGAATCACCCCCCCGTTCACACTGGACGACCAGATGCTGTCATCCCTGGTCCATAAAGTGGCAACCAACCAGCGCTGAACATTTTCGGACGTTTGTTTCAGTTCGGAAGACTTGAACTGCACCCCGTCGAATTGCACCAGGCCATCATCCGTGCCGAGCCACAGGTAACCGGTGCGATCCTGTGTCACCGCCCGGATCACAGGGTTTTGCAAGCCATCTTCAGTGCGCCAGATTTGATGGATATACGGGTTCTTGTCAGCGAGGGAGGCATGAGAGACACACACGAAAAGGCAAACGACGGCAAAAACTTTAAGGAGGCTTACCCGAGCCGACGAGGACTTGTCGTAGGTTAAACTCCGCATGTGTTATCTCACTCTGCACTAGAGGATACCCTGAGTCGAGTTAAAGAGTCACGGGCAGGTCACAGGGTGTGTGATTTTTTCCGGGTGAGATGGGTGGAGTTAAGGCCCAATGGGCCGAAATCCCCCAGCCCAGGCCATCGGCCCAGGGAAGATGATCTGAAAATTCTCAAAGGGCTGAAGGCCCGCCCTATTGGAGGTTCATTAGACTTCCACGAATAGGTCGGGCCTTCAGCCCTCAAATTGTGTTGCCGTATTATCCTGGGCTGAAGGCCCAGGCTGGTATGATAGTCACCCCCACCCCAATCGTAAATCGCTGTCTTAAAGGCCGTTACAACCCATGAACAGCACCAAACCGCCATTTTTTCCCGCGAAAAAAGTCCCTAACACCTGTTGATTTGGTTTTTTTCGGCGGAAAAAGTCATGAACACCTTATGACATTGGTTTTTTTCGGCGGAAAAGGTCATGAACACCTTATGACAATGGTTTTTTCCGCCGAATTTAGTCATGAACACCTGTTGATTTGGTTTTTTTCCGCGAAAAAAGTCGTTGTCACCTTATGCACCTGATCATTTTCGGCGGAAAAAGTCATGAACACCTATTGATCTGGAATTTTACGCCGGAAAAAATGCCGATCCAGTCGTGAATCGAACCTTTTTCCCCGAGAAAAATGGAGCCAATAACGCAGGGGAGAGAAGTGTTCGCGGAAGGGAAAGTATGACGAAGCGACACCCTGTTTATTTCCCTGTAACAATCCATCCGGACAACCCGATGTCAACGAAAGCGCAAAAAAGGTTGGCGGCAGCCATGTAGAGCCGAGGCTCAACCGCGTGAGCGGATTGTTTCGTTTATACTTATGTTTTTTCAACTCCGTGAAACCACAGAAACTTTAATCCACTGAAAACAGGCGAGGAACCACCTCGTTTCGCATAACGCCTTCTCCATTAGCGACTATTAGCGAAGATTAGCGGTTCAACTGCTGTTTATAGAAATCACTTGGCCGGGGAAAACTTCGCCTTCACGCGCTCCGCCGCTGCCAATCTTTCCGGTTGCGAGAGCCAGGGATCGAACTGGAATTCTTCCCCAAGTTTTTGATGGAGCAATTTCGAGACTGCAATACGCACGGCTAATTTCTGGTGGTTCAGACCGGTTATCAATATCCGCGGATCGGCATCACCCAACTCTTTGATCTTCTTCGCGCCATACTCGCGATCCGCTCGCTCTGAGCTGCCGCAGAAATCGAACAGCAGGTTAATCGCTTTGATTCTTTCTTCTTCACTGGAGCTTCTGAGGGCCGTTTCCAATTGCGCAACATTCTCGGCAAACACTTTCTGTTGTCCGGCGGCGAAAGCAGCCGCGGCCACACCATCCGTCAACCATCGGTCGAACTGCGGGACGTCCATGTAGCCGATGTTCTTTGCAACCGGATCGCCCGAACTGGACAACATCACAAAGGCAGGGATGCCCTGAATACCAAACTGCTTGGCGAGTTCCGGGTTCTTGTCGAAATCCAGCAGGACGGTCGCGAAACTGCCGAGCGCTTCTTTTATCTTCGGATCGCTCAACGTGGTGCGTTTCATCAACCGGCAGGGGCCGCACCAGGAGGCTGTGAAATAGACCAACACCGGCCGATCCACTTCTTTCGATGCAGCCAAAGTTTTGCTTAAGTCCGTTTCCCAATCCTCGGTTGCAGCAACCTGCAGCGCGAAAGCGAGGAGGAGAAACAAACCAATATAATGAGTCTTTCTTTTCATTTCTGGGCGGTGCTCTTTTCTTTTCCGTGCTGAATCAACGGCCAGAATTCATCCCAATCGAAAGGACGACTGAACTCCCCATGATGACACTTCTGACAATCACCCGCGCCGAGCGGTCGGAACTTAAACGTCACCAACTCACCGGCCAGCCGTTGGTTGACATGAAGGCTGCCGGGCCCATGGCAACTTTCGCAGCCGACATCCACGAGCTTGCTGCTGGCGAATTCGCGCCGGTAACCGGACGGCGTTCCAAAACCAACAGTATGACAACCGATGCAATTCGGGTCCGCATCGGCTTTCGTTTCTATCAGTGTCTCAAAGGCATGAGCATGACCGCTCTTCTTCCACGTCGCCATCGCACTGGAGTGACACTCCGCACAACTTTGGCTTCCGACATACGTTGCAGCCGTCTTGATACCGGGCACCACGTTCTCCTGGAGAAATGCCGGATCATCCACTTGCAAAGGCGTTTTCCGAATCTCATCCCGATAATTCGCCGCCAACGTTTTCACGCTGCCGTGCTCATGAATTCTGTCGTGCAACAGGATCATCTCCTGGCTGGTTGCCGTAAGCTTGTTCTCCGTTGAAACCTGCACCTGCAACACGCCGAGGGTGCGGGACTCGTTGGCGGTGTAGGATATGAAACTGCGATTCTCCTTCCGCAAGTCCTGCGCAGGCTGACTCACTTTTCCGCCGAGAATAATGTTCAACTCGTAAAATTCCCGGGCCAATTGGGCGAGGGTCGTTTCATCGGTGAATGCAAGGAGAACAATGAAATCCGCTTTCTTCTTCAACTCAGGAACGAGGGTGCCCAGGACAGTTTCCATTTTTTCCACCATTAATCCTTCACCCAACGTCTCGTTTAAACCGCGAGGATCAACCACCCCGACAATTGCAATTTTGTGTCGGCCCCGTTGAATGATGTGAAAAGGTTCGAACACGCGTTCGCCGCTTTTTTTATCGAACAGGTTGGCGCTGATCAATTTCACCGGCGCACTCTGTTTAATTGTATCCAATTGCCCTTTGGACAACTGCGCTTCGCGATGCCCGATGTTCAAAGCGTCAAATTGCATTCCTGCATACGCCTCCAAAATGTATTTGTATTCGATCAGGTTGAAATCAGCCGTGCCACGAATGGCATCCCCGACATCCAACCGAATCGCCATCGGCTCGGCCAGTTTTTCGAGGGTCGTTTTCAAACGTGTCAAACCACCGTTCTGCCCGGTGAAACAACCGCACGGCACCAAACGCCCACGCGTGTCACAGGTAAAAAAGATTTTCAGATCCAATGCTTCTTTCTTCTGTCCGCGTAGGAAGTAGAGTCCCGCCCCCGCAATCAACGGAATGAGAATCAGCAATGGCAGCCAGCGTTTCATCAGTCTAAATCCGGCAGTTGGAATTCAAGGAAGGGAAACCACAGATAGACACAGATGAACTCAACGGCGGCGAAGCCGCAAAGCGGTTCGTCGTTTCTATAGTTCTGATTTTTGTGCGAAGCATCAGCCGCAGCACGTGAGATTGTTCGAGCGGTCTGGAAAATCTGAACGCCGCAAACAACGCCGTACCCGCTGCGGCTGATCCTTCGGACACAGCCGCGCTCCGGAATCTTGGTAATCCCGATTCCCTCAATCCTCCCTCCGTATCTGTGTCCATCTGTGTTCATCTGTGGTTTCCCTCCTTTTTAAATCTCAGTGCTTCAGTAAAGGAGCGAGTAAGTAAAAATATTGACGTTCACCTTTGCGGAATCGTTGATCTGATTCCCACCGCAGCAACAGCATCCTTTGGCATTGGCGATGTCGTTCAGGCCTTCCTTGGAGTAAACAAGGGCAATGCGGCCGTTGATCTCCAATCCTTCCAACAACGCTGTGTTTCCGTTTTTGCAGGTGAGCCGCGAAATAGGATGCACGGTTGAAAACATCGGATGATTCATTGGAATCTTCATCAGCTCATTATCCGGAAAGCAGAGTTTGATCTCTTTGCGGAAAGCCTTGTCCCATTTGTCATCGGAACAGCCGGGGCTTGCGAGGATGAAACCGCCATTCAGCAGGAACTTGCGCAGGTTTTGCCGTTCCTTGTCGGTCAGCGTGAATGAATCTTCACCGGAGAACACACAGAACGGCACATCAAACAAAGCGTCCGAATCCAGTTTCACAGGGGTAAAGTTCTTGCGCACGTTGAGGTTGGTATCCTTGACGATGTCGCTGAGAAATTTATCGGCGAAGCAGACTGAACTCTTGTTCCCGGCGTAAACGAGGTTGCCGCATTGCAACTGTATCCCATCCGCCCCCGCCAGAACGACGCTCAAGAAGCAAACCACTGCCACCCAAAGCAGCCTGGTAACTTTAAAAGATTTAATGCCTGTTTTCATTTCGTTATCGCTTTGAAATATTTGTCCACAAGATCCCGGTATTCTTCCACCACCGTTTCGGAAGTGACGGCATCGGATTCACGGTTGACTGATTTAATCCCTTTCACCACGTCGGGCTTATCGAAGGCGACCCCCTCTTCATTCGGGTTTTTCGTCTGGCCATAGCCAGCAGGACTTTTCTGCTTCGACGATTCGCCGGAACGGCTGATGGATGTTTCATTTCCCAGGACATCCGCGGAGGGCTCCATCATAACTGCAAAGCCGCCGCTGCCGGAGCGCCCTTCTCCTTTTCCCAGCGAGAGCCCTTTTCCTTGTCCGCCACCAAACTTTCGACTCTGCATCATTTGTTGAAAACTGTTCCCGGCATTCATACCGCGCTGCAACTTGAGATATTGATCCATTTCTTCGCTCATCTGTCCTCCTTGTGCGTTGCATTGGCCGAATAGTTTTTCCATCTCGCCCCTCAATCTTTCCGAGCCTTGAAAAGATTCTTCACCTCTCCCCTTCAACATCGCATCTGTCGCCTGCATCGCGAGCCGATTAAGCCGCAGTTCGTCCATCTTCTCCGCCAAATCCCGCGCGCCTTGCGCAGCTTTAGGGAAATTCTTTTCGGCAACATCAGCGTCCTTTTTCAGTCGCTCTTCTATCTCTTTCAATTTCTGCGCAATCTCATTTTCTGTTGCTGCCAGATTCTTTAATGCGAGTTGATCTTCGCGGTTCAAAGGGCCACCACGGTCATAGGGCCGGGCTTGTTCGACGAGCGCCTGTTGTGCATGAAAGAGTTGCTCGAACCGGCTGAAATTTTTCATGAGCTCATGCAGTTCGCTCAAATCCTGCAGAGGCCCAGCCACTTCTTCGCGGGCTTCCGCTTCGGTCCCGGCGAGGCGCCTGGCCTGCTCTTCGGAAGCGCGTTTGAAATCCTCCAGCATCTCGGGCGTGGGCTGGCTCTGCGGCGAATTTTGTGCGAGTCGTTGCATGTCCGACTCGTTCTGAGCGGTGGACTCGCGAATGGCCTCGGCCTTTTCGCGCAGATTATTCTGCAACTCTGCTTCGATGTCGTAGAGCGGATTTTTGCGAACAAAGTTTTCCATCCGCTCGGCGACTTTATTCAGGCTTTGGTTTAGCTCACTCTGCTGGGCCAACAAGCGATCCATCTCCTCTTGAACTGCTTTCTTTTTGTTTCCCTCAGCTTTTGCCAAATCCTTCTCCAACGCCTCAATCTTTTCGGTGAGCTTTTGTTGTTCCTCAATTCGATCGTGGAATTGATCGAGCAGTTGAGAATACTTCGCTTCGATGTCGCCCATGTCCGTTTGTTCGCGAACAAACGTATTATATTCCTCTTCGGAGATGACCGTGATGTTGATGATCTGACTACGACTCAAGTTGCCCTGCGGTGATGTATCAATCGCTTCGGCAAACATCGAAATGACATCCCCCGAACGCAGCCCCAGATCCTGGAAATCGAAGGGCAGAGCTTCCCGTGCATTCTTCATCACTGTATCGAAACGCACTATCTTCGGTGGAGAATAAACACGGTTCAGAGCGCGATGAATCCGGATGGTGGCAAGGCCGTAATCATCCGTTGCTTCGATCTGCGCTTCGAGTTTGTAATCCATCGACACGTAGGTGTCCCTCTGCGGATTCACGATGGAGATATCGGGCGAAAGATCGTGCGTGATGGTGAGTGAGCCTCCGAGTGTTTCATCGGAAGTGATTCCGTCCACATCCAGCATCGCAAAAATCAGGCGCGCGGAGTGGGTCGCCACGAAACTTCCCGAAACTTCGTGCTCAGACGTTTTTTGCAGAAGCACTGTCTGCACTTCTTTGTCAGCGTTGATGACCTGCAACGTTCCTTGTTTGAGCGGGCGGTTCGATTGCAACCGAAAACGAACTTCACTGCCGGTGAGCGCGCGAATATCTTTGAACAGAAAACCGCGTTCATCCGCCTTGAGCCCGGTGTAGGCCGGCGCGGCGATCTGCACGAACGCTTTGTCCACTTTGGGTGTGAGCACCACGCGGACATTCCGCTTCTTGCTGTAGCTGTGCTTGTTTTTTGTATGCACAAAAGCGACGAGGTCCGATCTGATATCAGCGATTTCCTGGTAGAACCCGACATCTCCTTTGCCGAACATCGGGATGGTGGTGGATTGCCCAGGCTTTTCCGGTGGATGAAACGTGAGAAACAATTCGCCGGGCTTGTGGCCTTTGAAAGTCGCTTTGATCAGCGCATTCTTTTTGTAAACGACATCCATCCCATCCTCATTCGGTTCGCTGATCTCAAGCTGGGTAAAGGAATAGGGTGGATGATCGCCGAACGGATCGACAAAGCGTGGGAACTCAACGGTGGTAATTTTGAAAGCAGCCAATAAAAGAACCGCAAAGATCCCGAATGCCGTGGCTGCGCGTTTGAACTCGACCTTCACTCTGCCGGTTCTCGCCACTTTTTCGAACGGCACACGTCTTAGCTCGTCACCGTATTGATCCACAGCCTGCCGCGCCATTTGCCGCGTCAGGGGGCTGAGCTGCGCGTCCTCCGACTGCGCTTGTAGCTGCAGGATGTTAATAAGTTTAGAACCCAGTGCTGCGTCGCGGGTTTCCAGCACACGAGCGATGTGTTCAACACTGTTCTTTCGGACATAAGCCACAAACCAGGCTCGTCCTGCTAAAAACAAGCCAAACAAAACAAATGCCCCCAACAGGAGAACGCGCCAGGTAGCTTCGAGGTGAAAGACCACATCAACAACGAAGCAGAGAACAATGAAGCCGAGCAGGTATTTGCAGGAACGCAGAAAGAGGCTTGTGCCAATCTCCTTTTGGAAGGAGCGATCCGCGGCGGCCAAACGCCGGATAATCGGCTGCACTTGTTTTAACATAATCCCCACCTTCTCCGCAGATACCAATCAACGCCGAACAGTAATCCGATAAAATAAAATATCCAAGTCTCGTCCCAAACACTCCGCAACCTGGTTTTTGGTGTGCTGTCACTTTTTTCGTCGCGCAGTTCAGTAATGAACTTCGCAAGTTCTTTCGGCTCAAGCAAACGTCCGCCGCTGCTCTCGCAGAGCCGCTTCAGGTAGGTCACGTCCGTTGCGACTTCGGTCTCCTCCAGATTCTCATGAAACACGATGAACTTGGATTCCTGCTGCGTGCCATCCGGGAAATCGGCGACGGCGCGGTAACGACCAACTTTCTCCGGCAGAAATTCGGCGGCGAGGCGAAAGGCATCGTCACCCTTTGGCGTGAACGCAGTTTTGCTGATCTCTTTCCCGTCCAATGAAATCGTCAAAGGCACCTTCTTGAGGCTGGCATCCGGTGTTTTGGTCACGAGACGGAAATGAACCTTTTCACCCAGGAGAATGTTTGCGGAACTGGTGCGGAAGGAAAATTGTTTGGTGGGAATGAAATCGCGTCCCGCCATCAACCACAAAACCAGTTGATCCCAGAAACGATCGAATGAGTTGTTGGGCCCGTCCACCTTGGCATTGAACGCCCAACGCCAGATGCCATCAACGCCAATGCTCAGAACCTGGCCCTGGCCGAACCGGCGGTGAATCACCGCTGGAACGAGCACCCCATCATCCGGGTTTTCCGCGAATGCGAGGGTCGCAGCCAAAGTCTTCTTCTCGCTTGAATAATGTCCCTGCAGGAGTTCAGGCAGGTTTTCCACACCGCCGCTTTGTTCCGCAAGAACGCGAAACGGCGCCAGCGACTGCCCTTCCCGCGCGACCTGCAGACGCGGTTTCTCTGTCGTTTGCTCGTTCCAGAGAACCGGTTCGAGTTCGTTCTGTTCCAGATCACCGCCGAACGCTTTACCCCGGCTGAAGATCACAGCGCCGCCCAGTTCCTTCACATAGGTTTGCAACGCTGCCAGTTGTTGTTCATTGAGCAGTTGGTCCACCGCTTTACCGAGCACAACAAGGTCATAACGATTGAAACCCTCGGGCGTGTCGGGAAGTTTGAGTTCTTCGGTGGATTCCTTTTTGCGAATCAAACGCGCTTTACGTGGCGCGTATTGGAGAGCCGAATCCACTTCCATCTTGTCGTTCCGCATAAGTGATCGCTGCAAGAAGGTGGTGTCCCAATAAGGTGAACCTTCCAACACAAGAATTTGAATCTGCTGATTGATGACGTTCAGGTAAGTGATCGCGCTGTTGTTGACGGTGTCCAATTCTCCCTCCAACGGCACGACGCGAATCTCATATTCAAACTGCCCGACCTCCGGTTCTGTGACTTCGAAATGCACCGGAATGGTTTGATGTTCATCCGCGTTCACCCGCCGTGTTTGCACGATCTTGTTCTCACGCAGCAATTGCACCTGCACGTCCTCGAATTCAGCTCCTAACAGACGCAACAGGGTGCTGATGCGCGCCTTCTGCTTTACGTAGCAATACGGTTGATAGTTGGTGATGCGAATGGAGACATCGCGAACCTTGCCCTGCTTGCCAAACGGCACGGCGTAAATCGGAATCTGGCGCCCTCGCGCCAGGAAACCGCTCTTGGTCGGATTCACCAACTCGAAGTCATGCCCGTCGGTGAGGAAGATGATGGCGCGGGCGTTCTCCGCGCCGGACAGTGAGTTCACGATACTCGACAGAGACCGATGAAAGCGGGTGGTCTGACCGTCGGCCGTCAACTCGGACAACGATTTGGAAACCGGCATGGCATCCTCATGAAATTCAAACAGTCGCAAGCGCGGATCATTCGGAGCGGTGTTGCGCGGAAGAATGTCGGATTCGAACAAAAGGTTTTTGGCCGATTCCATTCGGCTCATCTTCTCGGAATCCACCTGGTTCATGCTCCGCGAAGTGTCTAGCGCCAGCACAGTCACCTTGTTGATCTCCGGTGGAGAAATTGTCTCAAGCTCCGAAGGTTGCAGGAGCAACACTGCAACGAGCACGATCCCGGCGATGCGGAACGCTGTGAGCAGGGCATTCTTCCCCCGCGAAATCTGAGTCGTAACCTTTACGTAAACGTAAACAGTCGCGGCACCCAGCAGCAGAGCCAGCAGAACAATCAATCCGAGCGGCAGAATTGGATCGAAGACGATGTCGCTCATGCCGACAACCTCCGGATCCAAAGTTGAAAGCCAGCTTCCAGCAGCAGGAAAAGGAGCGCCGCATAAATGAAGTAATGAAACAAGGGACGCCCTGCGGCGAGTGCATTGAAGTCATCCTGGCTTTGAATGAAGTTGGCCTGCTGCTCACCTTTCATTTGTTCCGGCAACATCGACTTCTCGATGGCGCGCAGGTCGGATTCATCCGGGCTGTGATTCACCGCAAAATCCCTGCGCTCTTTACCCGCACCCATTGTGTAAAACCCCGGCTTGTAAGGTGTGAATGAAACCGCGTAACGCTCGCCCATCGCTTCACTTTTCAGCGGTATGGCCGTCCCATCGGGCGACATCAATACGCTCTGTCGCAGTTCATGACGCCACACTTCCGCACTGACGTTCTCTCCAGCCGCATGCGACAAAGGAATAGATTCTTCAGTGGAGAGCGCTTTGACCAATTCCTGAACCCATGCCGGGAAAATCTTCTGTCGAGCTAGGTTGCTGGAAAGTTCACCTGCCGAAAAATTGAGCAACAACATCGTCCCGAGCCCGTGACTTGCACTGGCCATCGCAGGAGTTTCATCGCTGTAATGCAACAGGATTTCCCCAGCCCCGGTGGAACTGGCCTGGTAAAAGTCATAGAACTCCAGCAACCCCAGATCCTGGCGGGTCGCCCCACGAAATAGTTTTAAATAACGCGATTTAAAATCACCTTTGCTGACCTGCTGGGCGCCGGTCGCAATGTTCTCAGCCACATGCCGCAAGCCGAGTTTCATCGGCACCACTCCAGAACCCATCGCTTTGTCCAACGCGATTAAGTTCTCCGCATCGTTCTTGCCATCAAGGAAGTAAATCACGCCACCGCCGCTAAACATTAATTTGGCCAACTGAGCACACGCCTCTTCGGAGAGCTTGCCCGCGCGGGTCAGAAAAACTTTGCGAACCCCCACCATGCGTGTTGCCGAAAGTTCCGAAGACTGGATATGCACCGGCAGCAGCGAACCTCCTTTGTCGTCAAACGGGTTCAAAGCGGTTTTCAGAAAGTAAACCGCCCCCTTTTCTTCTGAATCATCCGAAACCAGCAACACTTCCTCTTTTTCAAGAACAGGGATGCTGATGAAGAACCGGTTGTCAGCGAGAAGATCATCCTCCGGCAATCTCAACTCGCAACGATGCAAACCGGGACTGCCAGCCGGAATCGGCAATGTGATCCGTGCCGTTGTCCACGGCGCAATCTCCACCGTTTGCTCGAAACTCAACCGGTCATCCACAATCGCCGACAGCGGACCGTTAAAAGCTTGTTCGCTGAAATTCCCGACCGTTACCTGCAAAGCGATACTGTCGCCCGCGAGAAACTGACTTTCTTCCACCGTGGCGCTGAGGATTGCGCGGTTATCTTTCTTCACCGTGCCGACATCGCGGAAAAAGATCCTTGCGGTCGGAGGCAATGCGGAGAAATCCACGTTCGCCCAATTCTTCCTTTGGAAGTCCGAAAAGTAATAAACCTCCGAGCGTCCTTTGACTTTAGAAAGAGTTCGAGCGACGGCCGCGTTGGCCTGGTTGAAATCGGCACGGGTAAACCCACCTTTCACGCTCTTCAGAAAACGTTTTGCTTCGTCGTGATTGCGTGAAAAATCCACAAAACAACTGGTGGGTGTCTGGGCTACGAGAAAGATGTTCAACTCATCGTCTGGCTCGAGCGTATCGATCAGCTTCTCCGCCTCATGCAGCGCGCGTTCGCGGCAACTGACCGATTCCCCCTTGTATTCCATGCTGAGAGAATGATCGATCAGGACCAGAACCGATC
Source organism: Verrucomicrobiota bacterium (assembly GCA_013820875.1). Classification (GTDB taxonomy): domain Bacteria; phylum Verrucomicrobiota; class Verrucomicrobiia; order Limisphaerales; family JACDHS01; genus JACDHS01. The sequence goes on from JACDHS010000020.1 coordinate 20,368, forward strand.
GCTCACTGTTTTCCGCGGCATTGAATCCGAACTGGTTCAGGACCGGCTTAAGAAACGCGAAGAGAAGCAAAATCAAAAAAGCCGTTCGCAACAGCATGAAGATGATGTGACGCAGCTTGAACAGTTTCGAGCGTTCCGCAGCAGTGTCCCGGATGTTCTTCACCGATGAAAACCGGAACAGCGTCGGGAACTGTTTGTTCAGCAAATGAATGATCAGCGGCAGGGCTACCAAGGGAAGCAACCCGGCCAGCAACGCTGAATTCAAAAACGACATAACTATTGGCCGATCACATTCCTGTTACGGAATCCAAGGTAGATTTCTATCGCGTGCAGGTAAGGTTTGGACGAATCCACCAGGGAATAACCAATCTGCCGTTGATCTGCTTCGTGCGCGATGCTCTCCAGAAACTGTTCCATGTTTTTCCGGTAAGCTTTCCGAATCTCCTCAGGTTCTACCTGCACCTCTTCGCCCGTTTCCATATCCTGAAATTTGGCAACGCTCACCGGCGGCAGGTTCAACTCATCCGGATCCAAAACCTGCAACAGCAACACGTCGAATTTGCGGTGCAGAAATTGCCCGAGCGCATCGAACAACTCGTTGGTGTCGCAAAGAAAGTCGGAGAGAACAATCAGCTTGCCTCTCTTCTTAAAAACAGCTCCCGATTCGGAAATCGCCTGGGCAATTCCCGTCTTCTGGGCCGGCTCAACTTTTTCGAGTTCAGTCACGATGCGATGGAGGTGACGCCGTGTCCCACCCGGCGCGATGAACTGATCCATTTTCTCTGCAAACAAACCCAGAGCCACTTTGTCTCCCTGGTGCATCATGAGGTAGCTTAATGCGGCGGCGATTTTTGCCGCCGTGAAGAACTTCGGCTGACGCGATTGCCCGGCATAACGCATTGACGCACTGGTATCCACCAGCAGGTAAATGGTCATGTCCGTTTCTTCTTCGAACTGGCGGATATACAAACGGCGCGATCGCCCGTAAACCCTCCAATCCATGTGCCCAATATCATCCCCGGCAACGTATTCTTTGTAGTCGGCAAATTCCGCGGACGAACCGCGATAAGGCGAACGGTGTTTGCCTGAGAAGTAGCCCTCCACCATTGCCTTCGCGAAAACCAGCAGGTTCTTGAAACGATCCAATTCGTCCGGGGTGAGGATTGGTTCCCGTTTCTGCAGCACGGGTGTGCGTTTTGGAATGGCGGATACTGGAATAGGCGGTGGTTGAGATCCTGGATGCCGAAATTGTTCTGCTTTGGTTCCGGGCGGAATGATCGGCGGCTTCGACGGCCCGATCACCGGCGGAACACCCTGTGCATTGCGCATCGACTCTATCCGTCGCTTTGCAGCCTCAGAAATGTCCTCGCGCGATTGCACGGCTTCAATATTCCTTTTCCTTCACCGTCTTCACTATGGTTTCTATGATGTCCCGGGATTTCTTTCCCGCACCCGTGGCACGATAATTCGTAATGACCCGATGTTGCAAAACCGGCAAAGTCACTTCGCGGACATCCTCCGTTTCCGGAGTCATCTTTCCTTTCAGAAGCGCCAGGGCCTTGGCGCCGAGTATCAGATACTGTGAAGCGCGCGGTCCTGCGCCCCACTCGACATAATCTTTGGCCACCTGCAAAGCATCTGGCCGATTCGGACGCGTCGCCATCGTCAACTCCACGGCATAATCAATGACGTGATCTGAAACCGGCGCGGCCAGCACGAGCTTTTGCACGTTCAGGATTTCTTCCGCCGTCACCGTGGGAGCGAGCACCGGCATCTCTCGTAAGGTCGTTCGCCGCACGATTTCAATTTCTTCCGCTTTGACCGGGTAATCGAGATAAAGAGAAAACATAAACCGATCCAGTTGCGCTTCGGGGAGCGGGTAGGTTCCTTCCTGTTCAATCGGATTCTGCGTGGCAACCACAAGAAACGGATCCGGCAGCGAACGCGATTTTCCTCCGACCGTTACCTTGCGTTCCTGCATCGCTTCCAGCAATGCCGCTTGTGTCTTGGGCGGAGTGCGATTGATTTCGTCCGCCAACAGGAGATTCGTAAAGATCGGCCCCGCCTGGTATTCGAACTCCAGCCGCCGATCCCTTTCCTGCAACAGTTCCGAGCCAATGATGTCCGCAGGCATCAGGTCGGGCGTGAACTGGATTCGTTTAAAATCCAGGTGCAGAACTTCCGACAATGTTTTGACGAGCAAAGTTTTGGCGAGTCCCGGAACGCCGACCAACAGGCAATGGCCACGAGAAAACAGGCTGACGAGCAAGAGCTGAACGATTTTGTCCTGTCCAACGATGACTTTGCCAAGTTCTCCCGTGATGCGTTCGTGAAGTTCCTTCAGTGATTGAGGCGATAATTCATTCATGAGTCCCAGGGAAGTTATATCCAAAACCGAACACCACAGTTAGTGGAAAGTTGTCGAATTGTTATAATTGACCGATCGTTTTCGGCGGGTTCCCTGAAGTGGGTGGAACGGGCTACCAGCCGGTTTTCGGCGGCAACCTGCCGCCGAAAAATGCAACAAGCACGAATGCAGCAATCGAAGTGGGCAACCGACCAAAATCTGGTAGCAGACGACGTCAGGAAGCTGACTATTTCTTCGCGAGCACCATCCGAAGCCAGGTAGAGCCTCCCCAGCGTCAAATGCTCAGACAACGTTAATTTCGATCGATTCCGAACGATGCTTGCAAAGAAATAGTCAGAGCCTCCTGACGTCGTCTGCTACAAGAGAGGCGCTCGCGCAAAACGTAAGCTGACAGCCCACGAAGACCGCAAATGCACAGCCAATCGCCGCTTCAAAATTGAGGAAAATGCAAGGAGCACGAATGCGGCAATCGCAGTGGGCGACCGACCAAAATCTGGTAGCAGACGACGTCAGGAGGCTCTGACTATTTCTACGCGAGCATCATCCGAAGCCAGATAGAGCCTCCCCAACGTCAAATGCTACTGAGAGGGGATCTCCGACTTGGAACGTGTGCGGACCGTTTTCGAATGATCCGAAAACGGCCTGGAACGTGTGTGGACGGTTTCCAAATGATCCGGAAATGGCCTGGAACGTGTGCGGACGGTTTCCGAATGATCCGGAAATGGCCTGGAACGTGTGCGGACGGCTTCCGAATGATCCGGAAATGGCCTGGAACGTGTGCGGACGGCTTCCGAATGATCCGGAAACGGCCTGGAACGTGTGCGGACGGTTTCCGAATGATCCGGAAACGGCCTGGAACGTGTGCGGACGGCTTCCGAATGATCCGGAAACGGCCTGGAACGTGTGCGGACGGCTTCCGAATGATCCGGAAACGGTCTGGAACGTGTGTGGACGGTCTCCAGGCGGTTTAATGTTTCTTTGCACTGACGAATTTAGATTTTTGAACACAAGTTTTCACGAATGGGCACAAAATAACGCCAGAAATCCGCAATTGTTTTAGGTGTCAACACCTTCAAGCCCAGCAACTTACGCCCGTTCAGAGCACCTGTTCCCGGTGTGTTTTTGAGTTTTTGCAATTTCGGTGCGGCGCTGCATCCTTGCTTCCATCAACGACTTACAACGGGTCAAGTCCCTCTTTTTGCCGGGTTTCTTCTTTTCATCGCCTCTTTTTTTGGGGGTAAAAACAAACTTTTTTTTGCAACCAAACCCAATAGGGACGGGCCTCTGGAGGGCGGAGGAAATTTGTGGACAAATTTTCCCCTTATGTGACCGGTGGCGTTTATGTGAAAAAATACCCGATTCGATTATCGAGTCATTAACCGTCCGGTAAAACGGACAAAAACGGAGTGGAAATGGGCCGCTAATGTGTCCTTTTCCGCTGCGTCGCAGAAACGGAATAAAACCTATGAAAAACACGATCAAAAGAACAATCGGGTTCCTGGCTAATCTCGGGAACAAAGCAATCGCCGGGATGACATTGTATGTCCCACAACTCACCCTGCCTAACTCAGTCACGGCGAACCTCCCAGGCAGACTGGACGCGATGACCCTGGCCGACACCGACCACAAAGAGACGATTGTGCAGTTGAAAGCGCGTCAACTCGCGCTGAACGGCGCAAGGCAATCTGGTGTAGCGTTTACGCGGATCATTCGCGAACAGTTGAAACCGCGCCTTGGGCAAAGATATTCCCAGGCGTGGGATGCCACGGGCCTCACCGGTTCACTTCGAGTGCCTGAGTTCGAAAGTGAATTGCTGCGGGTGCTCTATTCGATGGCGGCCTACCTCACGACCTATCCGATCGCGGATGCGGGCGCCAATGCAACGGCGGCGCATGCCTCGGCATTGCATGATGCGTTGGCGGCGGCCAGCGCCGCAGTGATTCAGCAGAAGGATGCGGTGGATCAGGCCATGAAGTATCGGGATGAAAAAGCGAAAGCCATGGAATTCGCGTTGCGCATCTTGCTGAGCGAACTCCATAAAACGTTGACGCCGCTGGATTCCCGATGGTTCGCGTTCGGGTTCAAGAAACCGGGCGCACGGGCGACTCCCGATGTGCCGCTGAACCTCCTCGCAGTGTTGATCGGCACCAACGCGATCTCCATGAAGTGGGACGGCGCACCGCGCGCGGAATATTATCGCGTATGGAAAAAAGTGATCGGTGTGGATGCCGATTACGTGTCGGTCGGCAGCCCAGCCGATTTGGACTTCACGATCGAAGGGTTGCCCGGCAACTCACAAGTGGAGGTTGTGGTCTCCGCAGTGAACAACGGGGGTCAAAGTGCCTGGAGCACTGCGGTATTGGTGCAGACGCTGTAAGGCAGTATTCAGTTTACAGTGGTCAGTCTTATAAACGCAAAAGGCCGCTCGGGAAACCGGGCGGCATTTTTGCAGTTTGGGAGCCTTCACGTGCTCTTGATCAGCGGGAGCGGCGCCAGGTGCGTTCGCATGTCGTGCGTGGCGCGATTTATTTTATTCTTATGGAAAGTAGCGATTGATAAAAGTCAGGTACCCCTGGCGCCCTCCACTTTTGGTGTGACGCTCCACCGATTTTCCAAGCTCCCGAAGGCAGGCAAGCAGCAGGTCGAGCGAGATGGGAGGAATGCGTTTTGGGCCACTGATCGGACAGTCGGCCCGGCCAAGCCGAAATTCGCACATCGCCTTTAAGCCTTCAAAGGCAGTGGCGTCATGTCCCTTCAATTCCGGCGGCTTTGCAGTATGCCCGCGCGATTCAGCGCGATAAAACTGAAACGCCGCTTCGTAAGCGCGCAGAGCGGCATAATCGGACATATCCCGATTGGCGCGCCAGACTTCCAAAACGGCGAACTCAAGGTTTTGCAGGATGTCGAGTTTGTCTTCAGTCCATTTCATGAGATTTAATGTTGTTTACAATGATTCGCAGTCTTTTGCTTGCTGGCGAAGCACTTGATCCGGGGCATCCATATGGATTGTCAAATTCAAAAAACGTTACGCGACCGCAAAAATCATTATATTAGGTGCGAATTCAACAAAAATCATTACCTCCTTACAGGCTGGAAGCCACTGCGAATCGGAAAACGAGGTGCAACAGGGTGTGATTTTAAGCGGGTGAGATTGCGCAAATTCGGAGCGCGGTGTGCGAAGCATCAGCCGCAGCGCTCAAGGGTGGAACGTCGCACGGCAGGGCTTTCTATGACGCTCGAACAATCTCACGCGCTCCGTCTGCCACCACTCACTTTTACTCATACCCAGCGCAACAAACACCAGTCTTTGTTAAAAATAGCTGATAATGACCCGGACCAACAGATCAGCGCCGCGCTTTCTTCTTTGGTTTCTTCTTCGTTTTTGATTTTTGGACTTTGGCTTTGGCGGGAGCGCGTTTGGCCGGAACCACCACCACCGCAGCGGGGACCAGCACCTTCTCCTGGCGCGACGCAATTTCGTCGCAGAGTTCGGCGAGGCGGAGAAACTTGCCGCTGTCATCGGGAACGTACGCGCCGTCAGCAAGCCAATGACTTGGATGATTGCAGATTTGTTTGAAGCGCATCAGGAACGCGAGCACGAGGCCCCGGCGTTGGATGCCATCCTTAAGGGTCTCCAATTTTTCAGCAGCATGCGTTCGGAACGATGCCACTTGCGCTTGGCTTCGACCAACCTGCGCAAACCGGGATTGTTCGGCGGTCCGGTGCGGGCCTCGTGTTTGCGTTTAGGGTCGAGCATCGAAATGGAGCTATGACGAAACTTGTCGTTTAGGCGAGTTCAAAATGTGAGCGGAAGAGAATGCGGCAAGGGCTGAGTGCTGCCGACTGAAACCGGCGTTCCGCACGCCTCCGGAACACCGCCTTCAGGCGGCAGCAGATGAATGTTGCCAGCATTTCTCGATGGACAAAGTTCAAACATTCACCTGCATTTCCGGTCCGAAGCCAAGGCTCGACACGAACTCGTTCCAACCTGCGTAGGTGTCCGCAATTTGCGACAAGTGTTAAGACAGCGGCACTTCTTTCCAATATAATGCTATTTAAAGTACGCTTAATGCGTATAATAGGTAGCAATTGTGGCAAAGAAATTTGTCCTCCGAGGCGGTAGAAAAGGCTTTAGAGCTCTTGGCTGGGAAACTGGAGCTGGTTGCAGCGGAACCTGTGCAATTGGTGGTTTGCGGGGGTCTGCTTTGGTGGCATTGGGCTTTCGAACACGAACGACCAAGGATGTGGATATCGTTGCGTTGATGGAATCCGGCGGGGAACTTACCAGTCCTGATCCGCTCCCTGAATTCCTGACGAAAGCTGCCGCCCAGGTTGCACGTGATCTTGGCTTGTTCGACGATTGGCTCAATAACGGTCCCAGCCAGGGAGAAGGTGGATTGTTCCAGATGGGATTGCCGGTTGGATTTCCGGAAAGGCTGGTGGCACGAAGTTACGGTCCAAGACTGACAGTCTATTTCATCGGAAGCCTCGACCAGATTTATTTCAAGCTCTACGCCGCAGTGGATCAAGGAGGTGATCCTACACACGTAGCAGATCTCCAGTCTTTGACTCCGACCGAAACAGAATTGGAGGCGGCTGCTCGCTGGACGATGACGCATGACACATCTGACGGTTTCAAATCGGTGATGCAGGAACTCCTCAAAGAAATGGGTTATGGATCTGTCGCTAAAAACATTTAAGCAACGTTACCAGGAACGACTCCTGAAATTTCTCTGGGAACAATGGTCGGCCCTGGGTGTGGCGGGAGAGATTGGGGCCGAAGATAACCGGATCATCGACCCTGAGGCGCTGCTGCTATTTACGTGCGTGGTGGGGCGTCACGACCCGCGCCTTTTCGATGAGGTGTTAGACTGGTTGCAGGAAAACGGACAGTTCATCAGCGTTACGCGGCTGAAACGAATTGCGCAAAAGGAGAGTTCCAAGGGCATTCGTTCCCTCGGAGCCATTGCAGCCTTGTTGGCCAAGGGAACTGAGATGCCAAAGTGGAAGCAATTGGCTGAAACGATCGGTCCGCTCGATCAACCAGAACCGTTTTTCTATAATGAAGCAGGAGAACCGATCGCTGTTCTTCGTGAACCGGAGCCACATTTCGCGCGATTCGGATATCATCGCGGGCCGTTGCGGTTGCGCGGTTATTCGCAAAAGTTCCAACCAACCGAGCGAACCAACCTCGTTTTGCAATTGCGGGCTTTATTAGGAATGAATGTGCGTTGTGAAATTGTGGCGTACCTGCTTACTCATGAAGCCGCGCATCCATCGCAAATTGCGCGTGAAGTGTATTACTTCGATCGGGGTGTCCAGAGCACTTTGGTGGATATGCTGGCTTCGGGGATTGTGCAGTTGCAAACGTTCGGACGGGAGAAGCGTTACGGGTTGAAGCGGGAACTTTGGTTAACTTTATTAAGCCAAGCTGAACCCGCGCCAAAATGGATGACCTGGCCGCCGCTATTTAGTGCGCTGGAACGCGTTTGGCTGAGATTGAACGATCCGAAACTTTTGGAACTGGATCCTCTGCTGCAATCGTCTGAGCTGCGGCAACTGATGGTCGAGAATCGGCCCTCCATTGAACGCGCTGGTTTGGGAATGGACCTGTCCGATGATCGGCAATTCCTGGGCGAGTCTTATTTGCCGGTGTTCATTGCGGATATGACGCGACTGGTGCAAAAATTATAGACGCTCGCAGCAGGATGTGCACAAAGAAAACGACCCTTACGTACCTTCAACGATTCCTGGTGAGAGTCAATGATGAGGACGGCCTTGACACAAATCTTCCGTCATCTTTTTTCTATGGCGAACGGAGCCGGTAAAACCGCAGAGTGTGGTTCGTCCCCCCAGAATCAGTGAAGTGGAATTGGCCGGGTGCAATTTCAATGGCATTGCCCAGAACCGACCACTCGCTGATTGGCAGCGCGGTGTCTGTTGTGCCAAGGATGGTAAACGTCGAACCGGGCACGCTGGAGAATTCGAAGCTCAATTGTCCACTCACCACCACGGGACTCACCGGATCAATATTCAGCGGCGGCAGAGTTGTAGTCGCGAAACTGGCATCTCCGCCGAAAACCACTCCTTGTTCAGAAATCGTTCCCACCCGGAAGTGGTAAAGTGTCCCCGGAATTAAACCCAACACCGGATGGCTGACAGGTATCGCGGAGTTGGTTGCCACCAGAGAGTTGGTCGTTGTGAAATTGCCGTAGCTGGTGCTCGTCCCGTATTCGAAATACCAATCGAGCGGCTTGCCGTTTGGATTAATGGAGGCGTTCAACTGCGCCGTGTTGGGCTTGATGTTGGATGCCGGCAACGTGACAAGCTCCGACTCGCCCTGCAACGTCAAGCGAGCGGTCCACGAAACAATCACGCAGCCATAAGCATCCTGGATCCGACAACTATATTCGGTGTTATCCAATGCGGGAGAAAGGTTCGTCAGCGTCAACGTTGCGGTAGTTGCGCCGAGATAAACGGTGTTGTTGGTGAGATCGATGAAAACTTCATTGCTCTTCCATTGCCACTGGTAGGTCACGTTGACCGGGTTGACCACAACCGAGAACTCGACTGAAGGGGCTCCGTTCGCAGTGACATCGACCGGCTGCGCGAGGATGAAGAGACCGGAACCGAGTTGCGCTTCGTATGCGCCCATGTCCACTGCGCCACCCACGACGCGAGCGTTCCGGGCGAGATCGAGCGAACCGGCCACTTCCGAATCGAGCCCGCTGTCGATCGCCGGTGAGCAGGAGGCGACGCGGTAGTCTCCAGCTATTGTGGGCGCACTGCTTGCATTGACGGCCGCAAGGAACAGCGGATCAGCGCTGATGCCGTTGCCATCTACCCAGGTTTGCTCCCCGGGGTGGTAACCCTGGACGATGGAATTAGTGAACCGGACGGCATCCCACGTTTCAATTTGCTCATCGTAAAGCGAATTCGCAGGTGACTGATTGCCCCACACGATCGAGTTGATCAGGGTCACTGGTCCATCAGCGGAAATCGCCGCTGCCGCTCGCAGGGACCTGTTTCCGGCAATCGTGCAGTTGCGCAGGACGAGCTCTCCATAGGAGTAAATTGCCGACCCATCCCTGTCAGCCTGATTACCACTGAACAGTGAGTTGGCGATATGGAGAGTCGAACTGGAACCCGAAACAGCTCCCCCGGAGGAAAAGGGCCAAGTGGTGCGGTTCGCCCGGAAAAGGCAGCGGTTGATGGTAACCGTGCCACCGCTTGATGAAATAGCGCCTCCGCCGTATTTTGCGGCGTTTGTGTCGAACGTGCAGTCCTCAAAGGCAGGCGAACCGCCGCCTCGGTTTTCCACCGCCCCGGAGTCAACATTTCCCCCGTGCTGAATATTTTTGAACACACAGTTGGCGAACACCGGAGAAGCCGGCGCTTCCTCCCCATCGATTAAAATGCCCTTCGTGCCGTCGCTCCCGTCGATAATGAAACCGTCCAGACGAGCTGATGAGGTGATTGGGGAATCGTAGGGTTGGATTACGATTGTATAATAATTTTTTCTGGAAAGTTTTGTGGGATGAGCGATCCAGTCCCGCTGACTGCGGTTGGTTTCAGTGCCGGCAAAGCCGCCGTAAATGGCTACCCCATTCCTTAATTCGAAAGATTCACTTGCGGAATAGGTTCCCTGGGCAACCCAGATTTCCGAGCTGCAGGTCGCCTCGATGGCCGCGCGTAAATCATTGTAGGCGGTCGCCCAGGAAGCGCCGTCTCCGCCCGGGGCTGCACCCGCGTGAACATACGTTTGGGCAGGAGGCACTGCCAATTGCGCCGCTTGCGAGACAGCCGAGCATCCGAAACCGGAAGTAATGCTGACACGGAATTGCGCACCATTGAGGTCGGGTGTTGGCGATTGAATGTCGAGGCGCGCTGTGTTCACGCCTGAAAAGACGGCGCTGTTTGATAGCGTCAGGAATGTGTTGCTTCCTGGGCTCCACATCTCCCATTGGTAAGTCAAAGGAGCGGGGTTTGAAGCGGCCACTTCGAAGAAGTTCGCTTCAGCCGCACAAAAAGTGACGTTCGCCGGCTGCGATGTGATCTGGACCGGATCGCCACCCAACTCCTGGAGTTCGTAGGCGCCAAGATCAGGCCCATTGAACTGACGCGGGCGGCCCGCCAGGTCCGTGGTGATGCCGGCAAGCACGCCAGCGTCGGCATCGTCAAGCAGGGCTGAGCACTTCTGGAGGGTGTAATTCCCGTCGAGCGTTGGGGCGACTGTCGCCAGAACAGGAGCAGTGAAATCCGGGTCCGCTCCCTGATTGGCGTCATAACCGAAGTTGGACAACCCCTGGATCGCGGTATGATTGACGCTGTAGCTGCCAGAGAAGGATAATTGCGCTGCTTCGTTTTCGAGGGTTCCGGCCCGGTTGCCCCATAGGATGCTATTGCGAACCGTCCAGTTGCCGCTGAACGCCCAGAGTCCCGCGCCCGGCGACGCGACAGAGGCATTGCCCACAATGGTGCAGTTTACCATGGAACCGCTGCCCCCGACCGAGCCCACGCCAGCACCGGATTGAGCGGTGTTACCCGAAACCAGACAGTTTGTCAGTGCCACGGAGCTGTTGGCGAAATTGAGACCGCCACCAAAATTTGTCGCCGTGTTTCCCGAGAAGCGGCAGTTCAGGAATGCTGCGCCGACAGCATCCGTAACGCTCGCGCCACCCTTGCCGTTGTTCCGAAGGAACGAAGATCGTTCGATCAAAGGGCCACCCCCGGTGATCCCGAGGCCAAAGCCATGATTCGACTGGACAACGCAGCTTCGAATGGTGGGGCTGGCGTGGAAGACCTGGATGCCGCCGGTTCGCGCCTCCCGGACGGTTACCCCGTCAAGGAGGGTTGACCGGCCTACCGGGTTGGCCAACCCATCGATCAGGACCACATAATGGCTGTTGTCGGACGGGTCACCCGGCGCGCCAATGTCGCCGCTGAGAATCACCGTGTTGGTCTGCGGATTTCGTTGGTTCAAATCGGTTTCATTGCCGCTGAACCCGCCATACACCCGGACGCCATTCCGAATATCGAAGCTCTCGAGGGGATCCGTCCCGGTTGTCGGCAGGTAGGTTCCCGCGGCCACCCAGATTTCAGGCCGGCAGAGGCTTGCCGCATCCAGCGCGGTGCTGAGGGAATTGTAAGCAGTGGCCCAGTTTTCACCGTCGCCATCGGGCGGTGCAGTTGCATTGACGAAAATCACCCGCGGATTCTGAACGGTGAGAGCGGCTGCGTCGGTGTAGTAGAACCCAGCCCCTCGCTGGACCCGGCTCCGGTAGAGGAAACCATTTAACGACCCGTCGATGTTTTTCACCGTGAGCGTGCTGGCCGCGGAAGAGGCGGAAATGCTGTAGCGGCTGTCGGCGGTAACCGGCTGATAACTGCCGCCTGGAGCCTTGGATTCCCATGTGTATCCACTCCAGGTTCCGGAAGCTCCCGTCACTGAAAAAGCCACGGTATCCCCGTCGCAGGCGACGGCAGACAGGGGCTGGGACAAGATGCGCACGGGCAAGGGATCGAGAGTCAAGGTCTCGTAGGCGCCGAGGTCGACAGTGGTGGTCACACGAATGCGGGGATTGTTGTCGAGGTCGGTGGCGATTCCCGCGATGAATGCGTCGTTACCCACGCTGATGGCGGGGGAGAAGGGTTCCTGCAGGCGGAAGTTGCCGCCTGCAGCATCGATGAACAACGGGTCATACGGCACGTTGTTGTTGCCGCCGTAAGTGGCGAGACCTTGCAGGAGGGAATAGTTGAGCGAAACCGTTGCGCCCGGTTTTGCCAATTGCGCCAGCTCCATGTTGCCATTCGCCTCGTAGGTGTCGGAGTTCCCCCAAAGGATGCTGTTGAGCACGCTGGCCGAAGTGCCGCTGATAAATAACCCGCTGCCACGGCTGTAGGCGGTGTTCGCGGCCACCGTGCAGTTCACGAGAGTCAACGGCGCATAGCTGGAAATGCCTCCTCCCACGAATGCGGAGCCATGCGCGACCAGGCAGTTGGTCATCGTCACCCCGAGAGCGGTGGGCATTGCAAAGATGGCCGCGCCATCGGTTCCGGCGCTGTTGCCGACGAAAACGGAATGTCGCGCCGTGAGGCGGCCGCCTTCATTGAGGAAAATGGCCCCGCCACCGTAACCCGCCGAGTTCGTCTCAAACCGACTCCGATCCACAACCACGCTCGAATCCCAGACACTCAATGCGCCACCCTGATTTTCAGTCGTGTTGCGGGCGAAGAGAGAACGCGCAATAGAAACCGCACTGTTGTTGCGAATGTCCATCGCCCCGAAACCATTCCCTTCGAAAACACAATCTTCAAATGTCGGGCTGGAATCCGCGGTGACGAACACGGCAAACAAACGGTTGCCCGCGAAGCGACAGTTGCGAATGGTGGGGCTGGCCTGGTTGATGACCATGCCGGCCGTGACGCCAGTGCCGGTAATGGTGAACCCGTCCAGCACGGCCGATGAACTGATTGGCGCGAGGAATCCGCTATTGACGAGGTAGGCGGTGGTGTTGTTTCCGCTGAGCACGGTGGGATTATTCGTCCAGTTGCGCTGTGACCGTTGCGTCTCGTTTCCACTGAACCCGCCATAGATTTCCAGGCCATCTTTCATCGCCACTGCGCCGGAGGCAGGCGGCAGATAAGTTCCACTGGCCACCCAGATTTCGGAACAGCCATTCGCGGCCTGTAGCGCCCCGCTGAGGTTGGTGAACGCGTTCGCCCAGCTCGCGCCAGAGTTGTCGCCGGCAGCATCCCGCTTCACGAAGAGAACCCCGGGAATCGAGACCGTGAGCGTCGCTGCCGGGCTGATGTAGGGTTCTGCGAATTCACTGGAACTGGCGAAGAAAGCGTATTGCCATCCGTTCATTGCAGGAGAAGCAGCGGAGATTATGAGCGTGGAAGAATTCGCGGTGGCTGCGACGGTATGCACACCGTCGCCAATCGGCGCCCCGCCCCAGCCAGTGCCGGTGTTCACAAGCCAGTGATAGCTGATGGCCGGATTGGCAGCCCCGACCACGACCATTGTGAACGCGGCAGGTTCTCCCGAGCAAGCCGATGTTGACTGGGGTAGCGCTGAAAATTGCAAGGGCGCAATGGCGCCGATGGACTGCTCATAAGCGCCGCGATCTACCGCGCCGTCTGCGACGCGCGGAAGGCCATCAAGATCCAGTCCATCGTTCACCCCTCCAGAAATGGTACCGGAATTTACGGCCGGGCTGAACGGACTCAGCCGGAAGTTGCGGGCCGGGGCATCGATGAAAAGCGGGTTAACGCCTTGATTGCCGTTGCCCGGGAATGTGCCGAGTCCTTCGATGACGGAATTCGTGATCGCCGGGATGGCAGTCGCGCTGAACGTCACCTGCGCTGGCTCCAGTCCTGGCAGTTTATTGCCCTGTCGATTTCCCCAGAGAATGGAATTGACCACCGTCATCTGCTCATAGCTTTGAATCGCACCACCGGACCATGCGGCCTCGTTCTCCACGAGGGTGCAGTGCCTGAGGGAAAGGCCGGCGGAAAGGACCGCGATGGCGCCGGCGCGATACTCGGAGCGATTGCCTGCAAAGAGCGAATCGGAAACCGTTCCGCTGCTGCCCGAGAACGCGAGTGCGCCTCCCCAGTCTGCCGCGGAATTGTCAACGAAATAACAGCGGGCGATCGCCAGATGGCCGGTTCCTTCGTAAAAGATAGCTCCGCCGAATTTATCGCTGCGATTGTCCTCGAATGTGCATCCAATCACCTCGGGGTTCCCATCCACGAAAAGAAGGGCACCCCCCCGTTCGCGGGAGCGGTTGCTTTTGAACGTGGAGGCCTCAATGCGGGGAGAGGAGCGATGGCTGTAAATAGCTCCCCCAAAGCTATTGGTATGATAGCGGAACACGCAGTTCTCGATCGATGGGTTCGAAGAATCCGCGTTTGCGATCGCCACCGCGTTGTTTTCGAACGTGCAGTTGCGAATCGTCGGACTGGCCAGATAGTTTGCAATCGCGGTCGCCTTCGAGCCGGACACGGTGAATCCGTCCAGCACCGCCAGCCGGTCCACCAATTGTAAAGTGCCTCGATTTTCGAAGATCGGCTGGAGGCCGGTTGCCGAGAGCCGGCTGATGTTGTTGGTCCAGTCTCGTTCGCTGCGCAAAATTTCGACGCCGGTGAATCCGCCATAGATTCGCATCGCTGATTGCAGGCGCAGCGTCACCGGGGAACCGGTCGAGTTTGTTTGCGCGTAAGTCCCTGCCGCCACCCAAATCTCTGAGCAGGGATTCCAGAGCGCAACCGCTTCCTGCAGGGTCGAGAGCGCCGTGCCCCACGAAGAACCGGCACCGGATGCCACAACGTTGCCGTTCACATAAATGACGGACGGGCTTGCAACCTGCAGCGAGAACTCGCGAGAGGTGTAACCCAATTCCGGGATGACGAAGCGGAACTGGTCTCCATCCATGGCCGTCGATGCCTGCGAAATTACCAGCGAATTGGTGCTTCCGTTGGTGACAATCATGTAATCGGGACCGGTGCCAATGGGACCGTAGCCGTCCGTTCCGAACTTCTGCCACTGGACCGCCGCAGAAAAGGTCTCGGCAAAGACCAGATCAAACCGGGCCGGGTTTCCGGCGCACACATTCCGGGACTCCGGCTGGGCGAGAAAACGCACCACTCCGTCGGAAGGTGCTCCACGCTCCAGCGCGCCGCGATCCAGTCCCAATCCCATCCTGCGAGGCTGCCCGGCAAAATCAAAAGCGCCCGCCAGTTGTTCGGAATCAAAGGCGGAGTCGATCGCGGGCGAAAAGTTACCGAGGCTGAAATCGTTTACCGCAGGGTTGGCAAAGAGTGGATCAGCTGCGGAACTGCCGATTCCTGGGAAGGAGGCGTAACCCTCGATGGTTGTCCAACTTGCCAGGACAGTGCCGCGGTATTGTTCCCACTGCATCTGTTCCATCGATTTTGCACTCGAGTTCACACGGTTCCCCCAGACGATCGAGTTCCGCACCTGGTTTGTTGAGGATTGCGCATAGACTCCCGCCCCTTCGATAGAGGCTGAGTTCTGCGCGACGGTGCAGTGGACCAGTTCCAATGTTCCGCCATATTGCGCGAACGCTCCTCCTCGACCCTGCGACCGGTTGTTCACGGCAACAGAGTTGCGGACGCTCAGTGTGGAGGAATCGACGAAAATGGCGCCTCCCTCGGCCGTCGCGAGATTGTTTTCAAACCAGCATTGGTCGACCACGAGCGTGCTGCCTTGAAGTGCGGCGATAGCCCCGCCCTGACGAGCCGAGTTAGTTCTGAAGGTCGATTTGTGTATGAATGCGGTACTGCCGAAAGTGGAAACGGGCCCGTATAGTTGCTCGGCTCGGCCGTTTTCCTCGAAGAGACAACCTTCCAGGGTGACACTTCCATTGAACGTGGTCACCGCGCGACCAGCGTTCCTCCGGAACACGCAATCAATCAGGCGCGGATGCCCTCTATCGTTCACCACGGCGGCGACACCATTTCCCATGAGCGTGCAATTGCGGATGGTGGGGGATGCGTCAATGTTCCAAATGGCAGGGGCGGAACTGCCGTTGGAGTCGAGAACGAATCCATCGAGTATGGCCGTGCGATCGGCTGGGGTGAGTGAACCGCGGGTGCGGAATATTCCGGACCCCACGGAAACGAGCCGCGAAACATTGTTGCTCCAGTTCCGCTGGTCCCGCTCGGTTTCGTTACCGGCAAAACCACCGTAAACGGCCACGGTTGAGCGCAATTTAAGGGTTTCTTCGAGAGCGATTTCATAATCGCCGCCTGTCACCCAAAGTTCCGAGCAACCGGGCACCAACTCGAGCGCATGATGCATATTTGTAAACGCATTGGCCCATGAGGTGCCGTCGCCTGGGCCGTTGGTTGCCGAGGCATTCACATACCAGACTTGCGCGGAGCCAACCTGCAAGCTGACTGGAACCGAAACAAACGCCGTTCCATCGACCCGGAAGCGGACCTGATAATTCGTCTGCGGTTGAGGGGAGACGATGGTGAGAACCGAGTCATTGGTGCCGACCGCGACCTGGTAATCGGAACCTACCACGACATCGGCAAAACCGCTGCCCGTGTTCACCTGCCAAAGATAGCTCGAGCCAGTTGGCTCACCGCTCACGCTGAACAAAGCCGGACTTGCAGCGCACGCCGAGGCTGATTGCGGCATGGAGTAAATGGTTACCGGAGTCGCTGCTGTCTGGGATTCATGGGCGCCGATGTCAACCATGCCCCCAACGATGCGCGGGTTGCCCGCCACGTCGCTTGTCATCGCCATGGAGACGTAGTTGCTGTTGCCGGCATTGATGGCGGGCGAATGCGGGGAAAGTCTTACGTCGCCCGCAGATGCATTGAGGAAGAGAGGGTCCACTCCGAGGTTCCCATTGCCGGTATAGATGGAAAGCCCCTGGATGCATGAATTGGAAACGGCAAAAGTGCGGTCGAAGGGCCCGAGTTGCGAATCCTCCAGAGTGTCGTAAACCGGGTCGGAACGGTTGTTCCAAAGCAGAGAGTTTAAAACGCGGATGGCGCCACTGCCGGAGAGGAACAACCCGCCGGAGCGAGTTGAAGCGTGATTCCCGGAGATCGTGCAGTTCACCAGATCGACCGCAGTTCCGAAGTGCGAAATGGCACCGCCACGCGAGGCGTGGTTGCCGGTCAGCACAAGTTGTTCGAGCACCGGCGCGCCGCTCATCGTCGCAATGCCGCCGCCATCATAGGTCGCCACGTTGTTCTCGAAACGGCTGCGGCGAATTGCGGGAGAAGATTCCACGTTGTAAATCGCCGCACCCCATGGCGCGGTATTGGCGAGAAAAACACAGTTCGAAATCGTGGCATGGCTTTCCCACAAATTGGCAATCGCTCCACCGCCGACGAGCGTGTTCTGGTTGTTCACGAACAGGGAGTCGGAAACATCCGGCGATGAACCATTGCGATTGACCAATGCACCGGACAGGTTGTTTGTGAATACGCAGCCGCTGATGGTTGGCGATGACGCGACCTCGTTGAAGATGCCCGCGCCAGTTGAATTTTGGATTGTGCAATTCCGAATGGCCGGGCTGGCGCGAAAATTGAAAATACCATCGCCGTTCACCGGCTGAATGACGAAGCCATCGAGCAAAGAAGTCGCATCGATCGCTGCGTTCCAATCAATTCCGCGATTCACAAACACCGCCTGCGCATCGGGATGTCCTGTCAAAATGGATTTGTAAAACGCCGGATTGCGCGCGGAGCGAACGAGTTCATTGCCCTGAAAGCCGCCGTAAATTTCCAACCCGGGTTTCAATGAGAAATAGAACGAGCCGTCCGCAGCTTGAGTCGCCGGATACGTTCCTTGCGCGACCCAGATTTCCGAGCACTGGTCGGCGATGGCGAGTGCCGATTGCAAATTCGTGAATGCGGCTACCCATGAAGTCCCGTTGTTCCCGCCGGTCGCAGCCGCGTTTACGTAAATCACGGTTGGTTGTGAAACGCTCAACGTCACAGGCAATGAAGCGTAATTAGCCGCCGCCACAAAAATCCGATAGGCGTGGCCGTTCATTGCGATGCTGATATTTGAGACGGTCAACGTGCTGACGCCATTGCTGACGAGGACGTAATGCGCTCCGTCATTTGGGACGGCAGAAAAGGCGCCTCCCGTGCTGACCTGCCATTGCAGGACATTTGTTTCCCCCGCCGCGAGAGCAGCGAAGAACGTGGCGCTGTCGCCCGCGCAATTTACCTGCGCTTGCGGCGCAGAAAGAAGCCACACCACCATCCCACCCGCCGACTGCCGCTCGTATGCGCCCAGATCCACGATGCTGTCGAAAATGCGGGCGTCCCCCGCGAGATCAGACGCAAGCGCAGAAGCTGCCGCATTGTTTCCAGCGTTGACCACTGGTGAAGCGGAACCGAGTTGAAAATTGAGCGCACCGGGATTGACGAACAATGGGTCATTCCTGGAGTTGTTGTTGCCTGCATACGTGCTCAATCCGTCAATGCAGCTATTCGTGATGTGCAACGCCGAGGCCGGCACGCCTGAACTCCGTTCGATCTGTTGCAACTCGCGATTTGGGATGAACGTGCGGTCCTGCACGGAGTTGTTCCAGAAAATCGTATTCACGCTGCTGACTTCGCCGCCGAAAACAAACAGCGCGCCGCCGCGGGCGCCCCGATTGTTTGCAATGGTGCAGTTGATCAACCGTAATTCACCAAGGCTCTGCAAAAAGACCGCCCCGAGATGGTCGGACTGATTTTCCGCGAAGAGGCAGTTCTCAAACTGGACGATGCCCGTGCCCAAATTGGCCACCGGCCCACCGCTGCTGCCGCGATTGCCGAGGAACACGCTCCGCGTAATCAACGGCTGCGACTCGCCGCTGATGTAGAGGGCGCTGCCCGAGTATCCGTGGTTCGATTCAAAGCGGCATCGATCAATAATCGGGCTGGAAGAACTGAGGTAGATGGCGCCATTGGTGTTGCCGGTGAACAGGCAGTCCATGAATCGCGGCGAGGACCCGGTGCTGTGAACGGCGGTCATCCCGGCATTACGAAAAACGCAATCCGTAAGCGTTGGACTGGAAAAAGTGACGTCGAGGGCCGTCCCGGCCGGCCCATCAAAGATGCAATTGCGAATGGTCGGGCTGGCCTGCCGCAGCCGGATGAGGGTTACCGGGTCCGCACTACGTAAGGTGAACCCATCGAGAATGGAACCTTCATCAATGACGGCCAGATCGCCCCGGGCCTCGAACAAGGACTCGTTCGGACGCGCGACAAGCACTGCCGGATAGTTCGTCCAATTGCGTTGGCTGCGCAACGTTTCCACCCCGGCAAAACCACCGTAAACCGGCACCCGCGAACGGAATTCGAAATAATTTGCGCCAAGCAAAGGGCGAGCGGAGTAGGTGCCTTGCGCCACCCAGATTTCATTGCAACTGGTCGCGATTTCCAGCGCGTCCTGAAGATTGGTAAAAGCATTCGCCCACGAACTGCCGTTCTTCGTTCCAGCCGCACCATCGCGAACATAAAGAATACTCGGCGGATTAACGGTCAGTAATGCTGCGGGCGTGACATAATCGCTGTCGCGAATTGAAATGCGATAGGATGTCTGGCTCAGCGCAAGCGTCGGCGCGGCGATGGTCAGCGTGGAATTGCTGCTCGAAAACGAAATTGTGTAAGTGGCATCGTTGGAAATCGCGACGAACCCGCTGCCGGAATTGGCCTGCCAGTCGTAAATGAGCGTGGCATTGTCCGGGCCGGAAACTCTGAAGTTGACCGGACCTGCCCCGACACAAGTGGTCACTGATTGCGGTAAAGTGAAAATTTGGACCGCTGTCGCAGGCGTGCCTTGGAATTCGTAAGGACCAACATCAATGCTGTTTCCGACGACGCGCGGTTGATCATTCAAATCATTGGTGACGCCCGCCGGAAAACTCGCGTTGCCCGCGTCAATCGCCGGGGAATGCGCGCTCAACCGGTAATTGTTTGTAGACGCACCGGCAAAGAGCGGGTCAAACGCCGTGTTGCCGTTTGCATGCGGCAGCGGCAGCGCCTGCACAATGGAATTGGAAATCACGAACAAAGCCGCCTCACCCTCGTTGAATAATTGCGCCCGGTATTGGCTGGAATTATAACGCCCACCGTCGCTGTTGCTCCAAATAATGCAGTTGTTGAGAATATAATTTCCCTGGCGCACATACAACCCGCCACCGGAGGTTGCGGCGTAGTTGTCGGCCAGGATGCAATTCTGGAGCAAGAAGGTGGACCGATATCCGCTGATGGCCCCGCCGAGGTGTGAGCCGTAATTGCGCGCGAAAAGCGAGTTCACCAGCACATTCGTCGAGTCCTGACTGTAAAAAGCTCCCGTGCCGGAAACATTGTCCGTGAACCGGCAATTCACGAATGTCGGAGCGGCTCGCCTGCTGTGAACCGCCGCCCCGTGACTGCCATTGTTGTTGATGAAATCGCAGTTGCTTATCGTGGGACTTGCGTCGGAGACATCGAAGGCGCTGTACTGCGCATCCCGCAAAATAAATCCGTCAAGAATCGCGGTTTGGTCGGATTGAAAACCCCTTTGATTTCCGCTCACACTAAACAAAAACAGGCTGTTATCAGCAGTGCTGCTCGGGTTGCCAAGATTGCCGCTGATGATGGTGGGGTTGGCGCGCGGGTTGCGCTGGCTTAGATTCGTTTCCGTCCCGGTAAACCCGCCATAGATCGCCACATTCGAACGCAGGCGCAGGTAACTGTTCGTGTTCCCGTCGGCAGTCGGGAAATACGTTCCCGCTGCCACCCAGACCTGGGCGCAGACAAGCTCTGAATATCGATCCATAATCACATCCTGCGCCTCGTGCAGGGTGCGATAGGCGTTGGCCCAATCGAGCCCTGTTCCCATTCCGGTGGCCGCCGCGTTGACGTAAAACCGGCTGGGGTTCACGAACAAATGCGCGCTGCCGGAAGTGAACGCGAAATTGCCGGTGGCGCGAACGCGATAGCGCTGACCGTTCAGTTCGATACCGGGATAGAGGATGGTCAGATTGGTGGAAGTGGTTCCGGTATAGAGGGCGCTTTCCGTGACCGGCATAAAACCCGCGCCGTCATTCCGGTTCAACTCCCATTGGAAGCTCAGGCTCAAATTGTTCGTGCCGATGTAGGCTAGTTGAATGATCGGTCCATCCGCAGTGCAATCACGCGTCAGTTGCAAATCGGCGCTGATGATCACGGGCAAATCCTGAAACTCGTAGGCGCCGAGGTCCATGGCTAAGTTCGCAGTCCGGGGAAGTCCATCCAGATCGTATTTAGGATCAATCTGATTGGCGGGGCGTTTTCCGGCATCGATGGCCGGCGAGAAGGGGCGCAAGCGAAAGTTGTCGCGTGCGGCATCCACAAACTGCGGGTCGAAATCGAGATTACCTGGGTCGGCGTCGAAACGAGCGGGGGGAGAGACGCCTTCCCAGATGCTGTCGCTCACCCAATACAAGCTTCGCGCTGCATTTGCGTAATGAAACTGTTGTCGCTCCAGGCTGGCGGTGCTGTTCCGGACACGGTTATTCCAAAAAATACAGTCTTTTGCGGAGAAAAATTGAGGGTCCTGAAAGTTGGCGAAGTAAACGCCGCCGCCGCCGCGCGGCGTTGCGGTGTTCAGGAGAACAGTGTTCTGGACGATGGTGCAATTGTAGAGGGTTAGGGCAGCTTCCGAGACGTGAATGGCACCACCATTGCCGTAGGGGCTGAGCTTGCCGGCCACGTTGTTGGCAAAAAGGGAATTCCAGAACGTCCCAAAGGCAGACTCAAGCCAGACCGCGCCTCCGGATTCCCCGGCACTGTTGTTCTCAAAGCGGCAATTCCAAGCCCAAAGGCGTGAGCGATAAAACAAGGCTCCACCCGACCCCTCCGAGTGGTTATTGATGAACACACAATTGGTAAGGACGGGGCCGTAAACGGTTCCGCTGGAGCGGAGCGCCGCACCGCTCCCTTGGCTGATGTTGTCGATAAAACTGCAGTTACGCAATTCAAACCCGGACCGGGTTGCTACAATTGCCGCATCGGTCACGCCGGGTCTTAGAGGGGAGCGCGCTTTGGTGAAAGTTAAGCCATCAATGAAGGTCACACGGCGTCCTTCCGAGATGTCATTCTGCGGGCCGTCAACGTCCTCGGCGGAGAGAAGAGTAAAACTGTTGTCCCCGTCATAGGATGGGGTTCCGATGTCGCCGCTGATGATGGTCTCGTACTTGCTGAAGTCGCGCTGGGCGAAATTGGTCGCCCCCGCGCTCACGCTGAACCCGCCATAGATCTTGCAGCCATTTCTTAGCACAAACCGGTTAACTGGATTGTTACCTGGTGGCTTGTAGGTGCCAGACTCGACGAAAACAACCACCCCTGCGTTGAGCGCTGATTGTAGATTGGTCATGGCGTTCTTCCAGTTCACACCGCTGCCGTCGCTTCCGGGGGCGCTAGTTCGCACATAAAGGGTGGTCACGGCATTTGTGTTCTCTATGCAACCCATGTCGATTTCTGAACCACTGATGCGGGGTTTGCCATGGAAATCCCAATTCACGGGTTGGCTGGTGCGCAGGCGCAGTTGGCGGCCCGAGTTGAGCGCCACTGAGGGGATTTCAAAGCTCAACTGTTGCAGGGTAGAACCGTAGATCTCCTCGTCCAAATAGAGACCGGGGTTCAAATCCGTATTCCCGTTCTTGAGGAGGTTGGGGCGAACGCCTTGGCCGCCGTTGTAAAATCTGTAGAACCAGAGGAGTCCCCGTGCATCCGCCCAATTCTCCAACTTAATTTCTTCTTGAATCGTTTCGTAGGTTGTCGCCCAAGAAGCGAAATAGGCAGTGCCGATCGGAATGGAGCGAAGGCTTTGCACGCAACTATGGCTGATTTCGCACGTCGCCGCCGTTTCGTAAAAGTACATTCCGAGATTGTCCAGGGTCCGAACGTCGTTCGTGTAGCCTCTCTGAACAGCCAGGGCTCTTACCGACGCAACCGTTGCGGTATAGACATCAGCGCCGCCTCCTGAGCTGGTCCCGTGGTTGTTGTCCCAGAGAATGGAGTTGGAAATATCCACTGCCGCTCCAGTATGGTTGCCGATGGCATAACCCTCAGTGGACTTGGAACGATTTTTCCAAAAGGTGCAGTTGACGATGCTCGCGACTGTCTTGGCGGAATTGGCTATCGCGCTGTCGCCAGAGCCCGCTTGATTTTCAATAAAGGCACAATTCAGAATGGATGCAGTGTTGTATCCCCCCTGATAGACTGCTCCCCCTTCGGCCGCGGCCAGATTCTCTTCAAATCCACAGCGTTCAACTTGCAGGTTTTCGAAGATGGCGAGAATTGCACCTCCGTTGTCCGCTCTGTTCCGGATAAACTTACAATCGATAATATTCTGTTCTGCGGAAGCATTATAGCGCAATCGCTCCCACCCTTTCTTGTCGAGAACTTCCTGTGTGTATGGGGGTCGCTTCGGGAAATCATAGAAAGTATCGAAAATTAAATCTGCAAGCTGCATTCCCCATCCCATGGGCGTGGCATACTTTTGGAAATTCGTGTAGAATAAATTCCAATTTTTAACATGGATATTATTCGGGCTAGTCCCAAACATCTTGGCGAGTTCAAACCCCAGGTTTACAGCGTCAAGACCTACGGAAAGGACTGCATAGCCCCCCGAAATCTTCGAGAAGGAGTTCACGCCTGAAGTGGCGGCCCAGCCCCGCCTGATGCTAAATTCGGCAAAAGTGTCAGCCTGGTCCAAGTAGGTATAACCTGTTCTTCCAAAAAACCCCGCCACTGTAGCCACATCTTTCCATGGCCCTACCCCTGCCCCTTCCATTTCTTCCATCTCAACTCTCACCGCGCTCATCGCACCGCTCATCTTAAACATTGCCAATTCGGACGTCAGTTCCTGATGAAACGCGATCCGGCTTTTGCCAGTCCTGGATTTAAAAAGAGCATCGGTAGTCAGCGTCGGAAGTATCGTGTTTGTTGAAGGCCATGATTGGAGGTGAATCCCTCCGCCAGAACGGGCCCCGTTTCCGTAAAACGTGCCGCCGGCCATCTGCATCAACTGGTTCTGCCCCCAGTAACCCCCTCCTTCCAGGGTTGCCTGATTGGCTTTAAAATCGACGTTGAAGGCGATTACGATGGTGTTGTCGGCTGCAATGCCGCCGCCATAAGCGGACGCGGCATTGCCAATAATGGTGCATTGGTTGAGTATCATCCCGATTTTATCACCATTGCCACTGATGAACACGCCGCCTCCGGCTACCATCCTACTGACCGGGGTTATGGGCTTGCCCGTGAGTAGATTTGCGGTATCCGTTTGATCGGGGTAGCTCATTCCTTCAATCATCAGCGCGAGGTCCACCACGTTGGAGGCGATCTCCGACGTGGCCGTTTGCGGGGGCACTCCATTAGCGAAACCACCCGCAATAATGACCTTGTCGAGCCTTGCATGATCCAGGTTGGTTGCAGTCACCACGTTGTAACAGTTGTCGAGAAATCCCATGTCATTCCAATCGGGGGCAAGGTCTGCGATAATGAGATGCCTTGTGAATGTCTCACCAAACACTAAGGATGAGCGGTCCGCGATGTTTGCTTTCAAGATGGTCGTATCCCGTCCTTCGATTCGCAGGACGATTTCCGTAGAGTTTTCACGTTCGAGCACGCCATTGAATATCTGGCCATCCTTGGTTTCAATGCGGGTATCGAGGCCGAGACTGTGCCGTATTGAGTTTGTCTGCGGCACGCCAATGTCACCGCTCAACACTGTCCAGTTCTTGTTAAACAACCGTTGTTTTTCAGTCGTTTCCGTGCCGGCGAAACTACCCAAAATCGCCAGATTGCTCTTGAGCACAAAAGAGGCGTTCCGATTCGTGCCGGTGGTCGGCTTGTAGGTGCCCGTGGCGACCCAAATTTGCACCGGATTACTCGCCGTGGGATTGGCGTTGCTGATGGCTACAGCAAGGTCGGTGTAGGCATTGGCCCACGAAGTCCCATTGCGCAGCGAAGAGAGAGGCGCGTTCTGGTTAACAAAGAGAATGTTTGCCGCGTTAGCTTCCGGCATCCACAGGCCCAGCAAAAGAATCGATACCAGAAGCGGGAGAATAAAACATTTTCGGGCGAAAGGGCTCGGAAAAGGGCTCATATTGAAGTGGGGGTCAAAAAATTACCATGAGCTAGACATTACCTGCTTCTGTCAACATTGAACTTTTCCATAATCTCGTCTTCAACCAGTTCAAAACATTGCAGAGCCATTTCGTTTTGTGGGGGGCCTCGCCTAGTCATGCCAACTCCGTAGGTGGAGCGAAGTCTCCTACAATGCTCCTCAGATGTTCGTGAATCTGTTTCCCCGGGAGGGACAGGTCCAAGGTTGTGGCTCGGATGCGGTGACCGTGGGTGACGAAGTCGACGTTGAAATCTACGTTCGTGCGCGGGTAGAGGAGAATGCCTTCTGCGTTCTCCCACCCGGGCTGATACGATTTCTGGCGAAGGTAAGTGAAGAGCTGGAACAGGTTTCCAGGAGGAAGCCTCAGTTTTCTATAGTTTCCGGCTTTCAGAGCTGAGGCAGTAGAACTTTGTATCAAGGATGATAGATCGGTCCGGACCCTGGAGACAAACGTCTGTTTCCATCCGCGGCACGTATTCACTCGCGTGGTCGTTATACTGGGACATTGCCCAGTCAATCACAGGAGCACCGATCTTCCAGGCAGGCAGTTCGCGACGGTAGAAGTTGAGCACGAATTTTTCGAACAACCCCGGCAATCCTTTCCGAGTAAAATCGCGAAATGTCGATTACCCACCTTACGGAAAGTTGCGCGGCTTTGTAGACGCAAACAAGAACGGCGTCGATGACCGGCTCGAAACATTAGCGAAGTAGGATTGATGGCCCGCGACAAACAACTGGAGAACGTCAGTCTCAATTCTGTTATTGAGAAGCGACGTCTCGATCAGGCGTTGAACGCCAAGGAGTTTGCAATCCTCGCGGGCATTTCGTATTCCACGGCTCGCGGTTGGTTTAAGTTACCGGATTCCCTGCGTTCTCGGGTATCGTGTTCTGGAGCGACTTTGTTACTTGGCGAGGGCTCCGGAATAGACAGAAAAAGCAGCCGATAAGGCGGACTCACCCGATGAAGGCAAAGCCTCTCCGCATTCAACCAGAGGATTACCACCGCGAGCACTGAGAATTCTTCGAGAAGCCAAGTAGATCGAACGCGTCATCTTCCATCCGAAATCCCTAAGGATCGCTTTGGTAAATACCTAAATCATTCAAAGCAATCCACTCGAAGAGGATATGCAAGCGGGTTCCAATCACCAAGTTCTTGGAGGCTTTATAGGTGTGGCCGATAGCGACAGAGGTAGGCGGACGGAACTGGTGTCCTTGACAGATTGAATGTCGTTAGGCAGCCTGCTGTCCACTTCCACTGCCGCCTGCGCATTGTAACTCTGCTCAAAATGCTGACCACTGCCCGCTTTCATGATTCGGCTTTCCGGATCGGTAAAGTTATATTGATCTTTGGGTTGAGGATCGGGTGTCGGCCCCTGTGGCGGCTTTCCACCACTTTTCTCTCCGCGCTCTTCTTTGGCCGCTCGTTCGGCCAGCTTTTGCTCATGTTCCGCCAGTTGCGCGATGTAGCGCGCGTGGGCGCGAGCTTCAATCTCAGTGCGGGCGTGTGCCAGGGCAGCTTTGCGTTCCGCTCGCCGGGTGATTTCTTCGGGAATGCTCAATCCATCCTGTAAAGGAGTGCTGTCTGCCTGTTCGGCTTTAGCGATCAATTCCTTCACTTCGTTGTCGAGCCGTTCGATGACTTCCCCAGCCCGTTGGTAGCTCACCGCACTGTGTTTACTGGCATTGGCCAATACTTTGGTGCCGTCTGTCGCCACCGTGATCTGACCGA
>JACDHS010000228.1 GCA_013820875.1 Verrucomicrobiota bacterium
CATAGCCTTTTCCGCGGAAAAAGTCAGGGTTTTGACACAGCAAAACCCCACCGACTTTTGGTCCCTGGCGGATTCCAAGCGTTCCCCTCGTCGTCCAGCAAGAAAGATGTGGGTCATGCTCAGCCCAGCGGGAGAGGGCGGGGTGAGGGAGAAAACTCACGGCTTTTATAAAGGGTTTATTCCACCGAATACAGCGAAGAACGCGAGATTGGAACGATCCAGTTGCCAATGCAAAAGAACGCCGGCTTCAGCCAGGCTGAAGCCGGCAGCAGCGTGATGTGTTCGGGCGCGTCAGGTGGTGTGGGAGTCACGGTTTAGCTTAAATCCGGCAGTTGAAAGACAAAGGAAGAAGGGAAACCACAGATAGACACAGATGAACACAGATGTTTCAGCAGAAAAGCATTCACCTGTAGGGTGATCTCCATTTTCTTCACAAACCCTTCTTATCTGTGTCCATCTGTGTTCATCTGTGGTTTCAACTGCTTTTTCCAGGTTTAGTCGCGGGGGCTGCCGCATAAATGCGGCGTTCCGTTGAGACGTCTGCGGGTGGAAAGGCTTCCCGGTTACTTTTCCGTTTCAGGTCTTTGAAAACCTGAGACTTTAAGGAAAACAAATCAGCATGAGCTCTCCATTAAAAAGTTGTCTCCTCCGTCGTCCTTCCTAGAATTCGCCAGCCAGACGCCAGGAGGATATGGAACACCTTTTCATTTTAGGCATTGTTGTCACCGCATTGCTGCTTTTTGCTTTCGAGGTGGTGCGCGCGGATATCGTGGCTATTGGCGTGACCCTGATTTTGCTGCTTACCGGAACGGTGACAATCGATGAGGGGTTTTCCGGCTTCAGCAATCCGGCGGTGATCACCGTCATCTGCATGTTCATTCTTAGTGCGGGACTTATACGTACGGGGGTGGCGGACTATCTGGGAGAAATGATCCTTCGCGTGGGCGGAGGGCATCCTGCTTTATTGACGCTATCCGTCATGAGCACCGTCGGCGTCATGTCGGCTTTTATGAATAACATTGGCGCGGTTGCGGTTCTTCTTCCGGCGATGTTTGTGATTGCGAAGAAATCGAATTATCCCGTCACAAAACTGTTGATTCCGCTTTCGTTTGGTTCGCTGCTCGGTGGCCTTACCACTTTGATCGGCACACCTCCGAATCTCCTTTGCTCGATGGCTTTGGAGGAAGCAGGTTTTCGCGGATTTCGGATGTTTGATTTCATGCCCACAGGGCTTGCTGTGATGGGTACTGGCGCGCTTTACATGGCTCTCGTGGGACGCTTCCTGATCCCGGAGCGCAAAGAATCGGACAGTCTGACTGCACATTACAACCTGGAAGGATATCTCACCGAAGTGGTTGTGCCGGAGAAAAGCTCGTTGACCGGTAAACGACTGGCTGAGGCCTCTCTGTGGAAGGACCTTGGCTTAACCGTGCTGCGAGTGCATCGCGGTACGAGCAACGCGTTCATTCCGACTTCGGAGACTGTGCTGGAAGCGGGAGATCGGTTGATCGTGGAGGGCAATATCGATCAACTTCTGAAGAACAAGGATAGTGGCGCACTCCAAATTTATGCGGAATCCAAGTTCAGCGATGAATCTCTGATCGGCAATAACGTGCAATTGGCGGAAGTTGTAATCGCGCCGAATTCCTCACTCCTTGGGATGTCGATCAACCAGGGGCATTTCCGAAGACGTTACAATGCCCTGGTGCTGGCGCTACGTCGCCGGGGCCGAGCGGTGCGGGAGAAGTTTACGTATGAACCGTTGAGCGTGGGGGATGTGTTGTTAGTGCAGGGATCGCCAAAGGCAATTGGCGAAATGGTGCTTAGCGAGGACTTCCTGGTCGCCAATCGCCTGGAACACTCTTCTCACAAAACGCGGAAAGCTCCGGTGGCACTCGGTATCATGATTTTGGCGATCGTTTCTGCCGCAACCGGTTTGCTTCACATCTCAGTGGCCGCACTGCTGGGAGTGTTGCTGATGGTGCTGACAAATTGTGTTCGGGTGCAGGATGCTTATTCAAATGTTGAATGGAGGGTTATTTTCCTGATCGCCTGCATGATGCCTCTCGGTATCGCAATGAATGACGAACACGCCGGGACGGCGCGCTGGCTGGCTGAAACCGTGGTGCATTGGACGGGCGGTTATGGGCCGCTTGTCGTGATGGCCAGCCTTTTCATCTTCACGACCCTGATCACGGAAGTCATGTCCAATGCCGCGGCCGCCGTGCTATTGGCGCCTATCGGAGTGGCGATTGCGGTGGGACTTGGGCTTGAACCGCACCCGTTCCTGATGGCAATAGCCATTGGAGCATCCACGACGTTTCTGTCGCCGGTTGGTCACCAGGCTAACGTGCTGGTTTATGGAGTGGGCAACTATCGATTCTGGGATTTCCCACGAGTTGGACTGTTGCTGAATGTGCTGATCTTCATCGTGACGATGGTCGTCGTCCCCAAGGTCTGGCCCTTTGTGTCGTTGAAATAACTTACAGCGAGGCAGGAGCTGATTCTGGCGCAACTGAAACTCTACCTTATTCTTGGAGCTGTTCTGGCCAGTCGAACGTAATCTTCTTCGTCCCAATCCATCCCGATGTGAACCGGGTTGACGGTTGGCGATGGCCTTTGCGTAACGGTATCGTCCGCGTTGTATTGCGCATTCAATTCTTTGAGGCGAGTGCCGCGCCATTTGATCGTTTCAGCATGGCCGTCGATGAAAGAGATGATCGTGCCGTTATTGTGCCGGGTGGAAACCAGGTTCCAAATTTTCCTTTCGTCTCCGGCATAGAACCCGATGGCGGCGTTGTCGATGCTGATTTGGTTTTCTTCGAGGAAGACTGAGGTTTCCGAAGGATTTCTGATCGAAGAAAGATTTCGTGCGATATCGGCAGCGAGAGCGCCGGAGAGACTGCTGTTCAGCCAGACAGAAACAGCGTAGCCCATAAAGTGCGGTACTTTGGTTGAACCCGCTCCTGCGATGTAAGCTTTGCTGGACGGACAGCGATAGATGGCTAAAGAGGTGTTGTAACGAAACAGAACGCCTTTTTTGGGAGTGTCTTCATAGCCGGCGGTGTATTGATGAACATTTCCCTGGAGCCATGAGTCTGTGTCTGTCGCAACGGTACTGAACGAGGTGGAGTTCCTCATCAATCTATCCCCATTATCCGTTGCATAGAGTTCATACGCGATCTGCAACTACTTGATGTTGCTTAAGCATCCGGTCGCCTGAGCCCTGGCCCTGGCTTTGCTTAAAGCAGGGAGAAGCATTCCAGCGAGAATTGCGATAATGGCAATCACAACAAGCAGTTCGATCAGAGTGAAACCGTTTTCTTTTTTCGCGGGGATGGTCGCCTTGCAGGAAGAACACATATCTATTCGTCTAGTTATATCGATTCTCCAGCAAAAGATACAGGATTTCCACTTTGTAACTGCCGTTGAAGGCGTGTTAATCGGAATCGCGGTTCCAACCGGCGGCGCGCAAGTCAGAACTAGAGAGTTATTCTAAAGGAGTAGGAATAAACGATATCGCACCTTCGGTGCATCTGGCCGGAGGCCCAAAGGGCCGGCAATCCCTCAGCCCAGCCCACCGGGCTGGGTAAACGGTTTTACCACATTTGCGGCCTGAAGGGCCGCGATATCCGGGCTCTTAATCCCCCAACGTAGCATTCCAACAAACGCTATACCTACTGGAGGATGCTGAATACTGAACACCAGATGCACTAAACGCGATAATTGATTATGGCATGTGCCGGTGATTATCGCAGTCCTTCAGACCGCTTGTTAATCTGCGGGGTTTACCCAGCCCGCGTGGGCTGGGCTGAGGAATGGCCGCACCTTTGGTGCTTAGGACCAGAAGACAACAGCGG
>JACDHS010000229.1 GCA_013820875.1 Verrucomicrobiota bacterium
TCGCTGATATTTGAAACGCTCCCTGACCAAGCCTTAAGTCAAGTCATCCCTCCCTTTTTCTTTCGCTCTCTCCCGACCCTTCTCAACTGCCAAAATTGATTCCCCACATTTTCAGACAGGCTCTTAGAAAGCGAGCCATTCGAACGCGCGATTGTCCAGCAACACTCGAAAATGAACCGCCGATCACTATTCCTCCATCGGGTTGAAGCCCAACAGTATAAGTTTCGCCGATCACGGATGGAGCAAACGTGTCGTTTGTGGCAAGATTTATTCCCAGATAGGCCTGTTTGCTAATCGTGCTTCCATAGTGATTACTGATCACGACGTCGTAATTCCCATAGTGCCACGGTTGTAGGCTTGACCTTGTAAAAGCGGAGGAAGTGGCGCTGGCAATATTTGTTCCTTCGTGTCGCCATTGGTAAGCCGGCGGCGTGCCGTCGGCCGTGACGCGGAGTGTTACCGTCGAACCCAAGCGACCGGCCGCGTCCGTTGGATGCTGCCTTATATACGGATCCGTAACAGTGAGTGTCGCCACGTCGCTTACGGTTGCATCGAAGTGATTACTTACGATGACTGAATAATTGCCGGCTTCTAATGCAGATCCTACCGAAACGGTTAAATTGGACGAAGTCGCACCGCTTATTCGCACACCATTCGTGAGCTCGAGGCTGTTTTTTAACCACCGATAAGCTAAAGGCCCTTCACCTTCGGCATGAACGGTAAACGTCGCTGACGTCAACGGTATATTTGTGCGACTGAGCGGTTGTGCCACGATCACTGGAGCTTGTGCGTGCGTGGTGTCTGGTAGTAACCCGAGAAGAACGATTAAATACCAGTTCCTGAGATTATGGAGGACAAGTTGTTTGGTTTCCATTTCCTTGGGGAGTGATTAAGGGCGACCCAGTAAACCTGTTGGCTCGCTGCTGTTCAAGCTCGATTACCCCCGCCGCTTGCCCCACGATTTAACGGACAGAGCGGTTTTTACTCATGGCCGCTTTCAGAACGCTGGCGGTATCTGTTTAGTGGGGTAACCTCCAATGGATGGGAGGGGGAGACAATTATAAAGAGGAAAGGCGCAAAGATCCGCGCCGCAATGGGGAACTATTCGCCACCGCTCTTCATACCGTGACGGTGCGTCATTCTGACGATGACGAAAGTGCGGAGCGGTATTGGGATGCCGTTCGGGTGCTTCGTTGCCGGGCCGATCAGGAAGTGATGAACACGGCGGAAGAGTGGCTAACCGGCGATGAACCGGCGAAGCGCATTGTTGCGGCGGATGTCCTGTCGCAGGTCTCTTACGGAGATGAAGGGCAGGGGGAAGCGGCGGCGCACCTGCTGGGAAAGGCGCTCGAAACGGAGACCGACGTGGAGGTGATCGCGTCATTGATCTACGCGCTGGGACATACTCCCCACCCGCCGAGTTGCGAGTGTCTCCTTCAATTTCAAAACCATCCATCAGAGGATTTGCGCCACGCCCTTGCTTATGCATTGCCACAGTACGAGGAAAACAGTGCGGCAATCGCGGCCTTGATTCTTTTGTCGGGTGATGCTGATGACGAAGTGCGCGATTGGGCAACGTTCGGACTCGGCTCGCAGATTGAGCTGGATACCGTTGAAATTCGCGATGCCCTCGGGGCAAGGCTGAAGGATATTGACAAGGAAACGCGATATGAGGCGATGGTCGGGTTGGCGCGTCGCGGTGATCCTGCGGTCATCCCGGCTTTTCTACAGGCGATTGAATCCATGGCAGAGGGAACATGGCAGGATTGTTACCTGTTGAAGGAGGCAGCCGAAGAAATCGTTCGTGTCGCCGGAGAGACAAACTCGCCTCTGTGGAATGAGGTTGCTGCAAAGATCGCTCCCGCGGGAGAGGAATGGGATTAGCCGCGAAAAACGCAAAGAGCGCAAAAAGAGACGTTGGGCTTCAGCTTCCAGGCGGGCCAGTATCTCACCAGCCTGCAAGCAGCGTTGGAAATGCGATTCGCATGTATGTCCGCGCCGAATCGCGTTTCTCTGCAAGACTTCCTGGTTGTCAGGAGTTTATCGGTCTGTTTCAGTCCAATGGCTCATTATAAGACGTTATGAAAGAAATTCTCAGCATCAAACAGGATGAAGAACTTGATATGACCGACGTTCACATCCGGGTACCAGGTTTCCAAAACTTCGGCCAACGCCTGGGCGATCTGGAACGGCAATTCTCGGAAACGATAAAGGTCAGACCAGAGCCGGATAGTGATCCTGAGTTGGAAGCTGAAATTGAGGCCGATGTCGCCGAGACGATGGAGATGCTTAAAGGCACCATGGCATCCATGAAAGGGGACCTCGAATCCATGCCGGAAGGACCGCAGAAGGAGGCACTCAAGCTGATGATGCAGGAATTTGAGAAAGGCGATCAGGAGGAGGAGGAGGTAGAAAATGACCCGGAACATGGCGACGGGGCCCGAAACGAAGACCGCTTCACCTATGATCTCGAAAAACTTCGAGTGGGTATGCAGGACGAAGTTACCTGGGATAAAGTGGCCGAAGCACGCCTCGACGATTTCCTGGCTAAATGGCCCTTGATTCGGCCTGCCGTCCTGCAAGCCACGTTCGATCACTACAAAGAGATTTATCCTCAAATATTCGAAATTTTCGGCGACGACGATGATTATCAATTTCTGATGCCGAAACCAACCACACCTGAAGCTGTGGCCGACCTTTTCATAATCACTGCAATTTACCTGCGGGATGACGGATGCGTCGGTCTCGGAGGGCACTGCACGTGGGATGATGAGCATGGCTATGGGGTGTTACTAAAAGATAACCAAGTCGTCACTGTCGGCCACGAATCGGACGCATTCGCGTGATTTAAGGCCGGGGTGTATTCCGTTGTTGGCCGTTTTCCTGCAGTTTGCTCGTCGGACCGGGCTAGACCGATCTCTTCATAAATGATTAAGGTTGCTCAGCGTCCAAACAACTCACTCATGGGCACTATGAGCACCGCTCGGAAATTACTTTCGGTGTGCATCAAAATTTGGAAGTTGATGAGCGAGTGTTCTCAGGGAAACCAGAACAGATCAGGGTTATTGGTGATTGCCTTCTTGCTCGTGAAATTCCAGTACGCCGTATTCTTGAACCGTTTGGAATGTCCGTCCAGGAAAGTAAATTGAGCTCCCCGTTGATGCAGGTTCGTGTGGGCGTTGTTCTCGGCTGCAACTCCGCCCACTCCACCATTGTCGAATAACCAGATGGTTCGCGACGGATGCGGAATCGTGGAAAGCTTCACCTGATTGCCGGTGCCGGATCCATTCACGCGGCGATTCAGACAGTAGTGAAATAAGTTGAATCCACTGCTTCGATTGGTGTTCGCCGGGCAAATCCAGACCGACTTCGGCAACACCGCTGCGTGGTTGGTTCGCCACTCCATTTCCCTGTAGGGCGCGATCCCCATTATTTTCGGCAACTCGACATACCAGCCAGTATTCGTGGAGCCATTGGATGATCCATCCCTCGGCAACCAGTCATCGTTATCGGCCACATACATCATGGTGGCGACCCCCCATTGCCGCAGGTTGTTCAGGCATTGGGTATTGTGGGCGACGGCTTTGGCTTTGCTGATGGCAGGCAAAAGGAGACTCGCGAGGATTGCAATGATTGCCACAACCACCAATAACTCGATCAGAGTAAATGCCCTTCCCGCTTTCACGAGCGCGGACAATAGAAGGAATTGAAACTTTGTAAATAGTTATGAATGACTAAGAGCCTGTCTGAAAATAGGTTTATATAAGTCGGCCTGAAGAAATTAGCGTTTAATGGGGAAAATCTGGTAAGTGCTTGACATTGGCGCGGCGACAAGGCGGTTCCAAATCTCAGCGACAGCT
>JACDHS010000173.1 GCA_013820875.1 Verrucomicrobiota bacterium
GAACCATTCGGAGTCGATGAGATCGGAGGGGTATACGATGGATGCGTTTTGCATCCGCTATTACTATGCACGTAATTCCAAAAGTACAATAACGTTAAAGTAGATTTTCCATACACGCTCTTAGAGAAAGCGTCACCCGTCGAGAAATGGGCAACCGGGCCGACCCTGTTTTTGCAGGGCTACGAATTACCCAAAAGTGTTTCGCTTTACGAGAACCTGACCACTCTTTTTCGTCGTAGGAACGGCATCGTTCATATGAAGCCCCAAGTTACTAAAGAAGATTTGGTGATTCACAGAGGCAACTTGCCCAAATTCGGCGAAGAGCACGAAAAGGTCCAAAATTGGGTTTCGGTTCCCTTTGAGCTTCTGGAGAATCTAAAGAAGGCTGACTCTAGTTCTGAAACCTGGATGGTTTGTGATTCGGTTACAAAGGAATTTCAAAGAGCGCGGCGCGAAACGAGCGAAGCAGGTGTGATGAAGCAATTCTAGCTTGCAGTCACCTTGTAGTGACTCGCTAATACCGATTCAGGCTTCGCGCTGGAAGGCGGACCCGAACTGGTGTAAAAAACCTCGCAAATCCCAATGAAAAGATATGGAGGCGGAGGTCGGAATCGGATTTGTTGCCACCTGATAGCTAAAAGAAACCCACCCGTCAGGTGAATTTCTTCCGCTGCACTAGGCAGCGAGTTTCCTGAGCTTCCTTTCATTCTGCTCGGGCGATGTCCCTGGACGAGCCCGACCTTGGGACCAGTTGCGTAGTGAACCAATTTGTTCCGCCTTAAGCTTTGAAAGGGGAACATAGTCGTTCAGCACTCTTGCAATGACCAAGTCCGTTGGTTCCTTTTCGTTACCGAATGCCAGATAGAGTGAATCGATAAATGCACTCTCGATTTCACTGCCTGTGAACCCATCCGTCGCTCTCGCCAGTTGAACGCAATCGAACTCTTTCGGATCCCGCCTATACTTTGCGATTTGAATCCCCCAGATCGCTTCCCGTTCAGACTGCGATGGCAAATCAACGAAGAACATTTCATCGAATCGACCTTTCCGCAGCATTTCCGGTGGGAGTTGTGACACGTCATTCGCTGTCGCCACAACGAACACCGGCGACTTCTTTTCCTGCATCCAACTGATGAATGACCCGAACACACGAGCAGATGTCCCACCATCAGTTGCCCCTGAGCTCTTGGAGCCAGCGAATCCTTTCTCAAGCTCATCGATCCACAGGACTGCTGGAGCAATCGCTTCTGCAGTTTGAATCACGGATCGGAGATTGGCTTCGGATTGACCAACCAGCCCAGCGAAGATACGCCCAGCATCCAACTTGAGAAGCGGAACATCGAAGACGCTGGCAACTGCCTTTGCGGTCAACGATTTCCCAGTCCCAGGAATACCGAGGATCAGCACGCCTTTTGGAGTAGGAAGCCCGTATTCAGCGGCTTTCTTCGAGAACGCGCCTTTGCGTTGAACCAGCCAATCCTTCAGCAAGTCCAAGCCTCCGATTGATTCGAGCGATTCCTTCGCTTCAACGATCTCCAGTAGACCATTCTTCTTCACCGCCTGTGCTTTCTCTTTCGCGATCAGGGCAGGGGAGAGATGTCGCTTTTCGACGACTGAAAGTGCAAATGCATTTTCAGCTTCCATCGTCGTCAGCCCACTGGCGGCGTCCAACACCGAATCCCGCACATCATCTTCGAGCGGCTTCAGTTCCGCTGATTCAATGATCCCATCAATAACCCTGCTGAGTTGCTCTTTGTTAGGTAATGCAAACTCCAGCACGGTGAACTCTCGCTCCAATTCAGGTGGCAGACAGAGCCTGCAACCAAGAACAATGATTGTCTTGTTCTTCGTCTTCGCATCTTGCAACACATCCTTGAGTTGGCGAATCAGGATTGGATTCGGATCAGCCAGGAACAGATGAAAGTCCCGAAGAACACAGATCGTTTTCTCAGGCAGTTCATTGAATGTGATCAATGC
This sequence comes from Verrucomicrobiota bacterium, assembly GCA_013820875.1. Classification (GTDB taxonomy): domain Bacteria; phylum Verrucomicrobiota; class Verrucomicrobiia; order Limisphaerales; family JACDHS01; genus JACDHS01. Next base: position 1,978 of record JACDHS010000173.1, read on the forward strand.
TTCCAACGGATCGTTGCACTCTCGACTTGAAGGTTTACTTACCCCGATCAACCCGGAAGTGGTGCTCCAGACATATAGGTTGAACTCAAGCTGGTCTGCGATTGCTTTCAACTCCGCTTCAACACGCTGTTCCTCGGCGGAAACCAGGTAAAGGCCGGAATAACCGGCACGAATGTAGTTTGTTATCTTCTGTCTCATTGATTCCTTTCTAACGATTGAACTGTTGATGTTCCCAGGCGAGGCAGGCCGTGCGTGAGCGTGAGAAATACTGCACATGCCCTTTGAGGTTCTTCACTTCCCAGAACTGATTGACGTTGTTGAACTCAATAGTGCTCGCCCGATCAACCTCAAGCCGGCCCAACGAGTCCAATTCAATCAGTTCGGTGTAAAGGCACCTGCCGTCGCCTTCCGGCGTGAATGTCAGAACGACTGCATTCATCCGCCGATCTTCTGTTGATGTTTTGATGTGGTGCGCTTGTGGTATTCCGGTTTCTTGACCTTGGTCCCAGCAATACCGAGCGCTTCCTCCAGGTAGGCTGTGGCCCGTTCGCAATCGGTTCCCTTGAATCCGATAGCATCTATCTGGATGTCTCCGTTTGAAGAAACGACAACCTCAATGGTTCGACTCATGCCCAACCTCCCGCGATCACGAGCTTGATTGACCCGTCCCCCTGTTGAGACCGTTTGACCAGGTGTCCCTTCCGCCGTGCTTCCCGGATAGCTTTGTGGACCCCGTAAAGTTGAAGAAGTTTACCATAATCTTTCCCAACCTCCTGTTCGACGTGACCATTCCAAAGGTCCGATGTTAAACCGAAGGACCCATCTGCCTGCTTGTTCAAGGCGACGTCATACGGCCCCTTCAACTGGATTACGTAATCGCCTTTAGTTGTGTTGCTGATGAAGCCTCGTGCTTCTGCATCTTTCAGAACCGTTAATCCGAGTTCTGAACAGGCAGAGCGCAACGCTTCGATGTCTTTGATTTGTGTTTTGATTGTTGTGAAATGACTCATTGTTCCTTTCTAAAAAGAGAACGGCAGTCGGATTGACCGACTGCCGTCCTTTGGTTTTTGTTTGTCTATGCCGCCAGGTGAAACTTGCGGCGACCCAATTCCCCGAATCGTTGTACGAGTTCGGTGGTATCGTTCTTCGCCAACTCCCTGGCGTGATCCCGGAGGCGAGATAAACCCGCCACGAGCCGTGTTCGCGACGAAGCACTGTCACGGTACTCTTCTGCTGTTTTGCCAAGCAGATCCTTTCGAACCGCTTCAAGCTGATGCTCCATTTCGGCATCGTTGACGAAGTTCATCTGTTTGAACTGATCAATGAACCGGATCAATCGATTCAGCGTCTTCTGGTGAACCCCTGTTTCAGAAGTGCTGATGCTTTCCAGCATATCGCTGCAAAGCACCGCAGTTTGCTCCCGTAGTGTCGCAGCACACTCGGCAACGAAGCTTTCCACATCCTCACGGATCTTTCGTGAAGCTGCTTGGGCAGCTTGCTGTCGTGCCTTGATGACATTCTGCTGGTCAGCCAGGCTCACCACGTCCAAACCCAGTCGTTCCGGCACAGCAATCTGAAACAACTGTGTGTCGAATCCGAAAAACCTATCCATCCGTTCAGGTGTCGGAAACGACACCTCAATTGTCGAAACAAGTCTTTCGGGATCCACTACCAACCGTTCTGCCATAGAGCGCCACTCTTCAGATGCGCTTTCGCGCAACTTTGCGTAATGCCCAAGGAACTCTCGCTTGGCTCGCCAAAACTCCTCTTCTAACTCCTGCAGTTTGGCTGTGATTTCTTCCAATTTTTGATTAGGAAGGAAATGGGCAAGGCCATTCAGGAATGGAAAGGTATTAGCTTCAACCAACGCGTGGGTACGTGATTCGACCAGTGACAGGCCCGCAGTCGCTTCCTTGGGAAGCAAGCGTTTGTGACCGAGGCTGATTAAACGATTTGATACATCGTCTGGATTGAGGCCCAGGTCTTCGGCCCGGAGCTTTTTGCATCCGCGCCAGTATCGAACCGAGACGTTCAAGAGAACGCCTTCGCGTGTGAGCACGCGCAATAGATCATTTGTTTGCATGTTATTGATTCCAATCTATGGGATTACGCGGTGGACGGTCGGGGCGGCTCATCGCTTGATACAGTTTCCACAATCCAACAGCTGCCAGGAGCAGCAGGATGAATGGGAACACCTTGATCAGAATGACCGCGAATAGGGCGAGCAACCCTAGCGCCACCACAATCTTGACGATTATTGTCATTGTTTCCTTTATGAAACGAAGAGAGCCGGAGCATTGGCTTTAAGACCAATGCATCCGGCTCACATTCGTTTTGTTCTTTCGGTTTAGATGGCGACGTTTTGCAAGGAACGGAGTGACGCACGGAATTTGCTGATTTCTTTATCCGTGGCCTTCTGTTCTTTTGAAACGCGCTTCAGGGTGGAGCTCATCTCGTTCAGATCATTGAAGACGGTGCGAAGGTTGCCCTTCGTTTTCTCAATGTGTTCGAGCAACTCGTCAACCGCCGAAGTTTCGGTCGGTTGTACGGTTGGCTCTTGTGGTTTGAGGTTGCCGCGTTGCGGCGGAGTCATTGGTTCTGCAGGCATAGGTTTCGTTTCTTGTTCCGTCTGATTGGATTGCTGCTCTACCGGTGACGGAATTTCGGTAGGAGCAGTCTCACTTGGAGAAGTTTTTCTTACGGTAGCAGGAGCGGGAGGCGCTACTGGCCCGCTACGCAGCGGCATCACCACCATCGTCTTACCCCCAAGGGTGAAGAGCAGGGGAGTCATTGAATCCAGGATCGAGATCTCCCGGAATCCGAAGCGTAGCGCCTTGATCAGGAAGGTGCGGTTCAATGTTGTGGAAACTGCTTTCCCATCCACCCGCACCCCATCGATACGCGCATCACTGGATTGACCGCTCTTCGCAATCCCCTGGACCGCCAGACCGTGTTGCTGGACATCCAGTTTGACTGGTTGGTCCCTTACGTCACGACCCGGCAGCATGGGAAGAACTCCAAGGAGTATCTCGACTGCGTTTTCATCAAGGGTGAGCTTTGTCCACTTCCCATCCGCTAAAGGGACCACTTGTTTCCAGTTCGGATAATTCCCATCGATCTGCTTGGAGATATAGGTCCAACGAGAAGAATCGATCTGCATCCAGGGGACATTTTTTTCCTTGGCCCACGCTTTGAGGCGCCATTCGCCATCATCCATGAAGCCAGGCCAAAGCAGGAACTTTTGGCTTGGGATTACGACAGACGTGTCCAGTTTGAATGCGAAGGAGTTCGCCGCGTACAAGTGATGTCCATCTGTTCCCACCACGTAGTGACCGGTGGGGCTCGAAACATCCAGACATGCGCCATTCAGGACATACCTGGATGAATCTGTGCTGGAACATTCGATCGCTTGTTTGAGGGTGTTTTTGAACTCCTCAGGCAAGTTGATTGCCTCCCCATTCAAGCACGGAGCCTTCGGCCATTCCTGTAATGGCACATGTTCGACTGTCTGATCAACGAAGCCACCATGCAGCGAGAACCTGATACGCGTATTCTTGCCATCTCCCACAACACGGATCACGTCCTTGCCAGTGCAGCCCTTCACCACCTTGCACAACTCGTCGTAAGGCACGAGAACTTCGCCTGCCGGTCCTTTGGAATCGGTGGGCAAACGGAAACGCACTGTTTCGTCGAGGTTGGTCGCTTCAAGTTCAATGAGCTTTTCATCTGGTTTGAGCGACAGTTTCACGCAGCCTAGAACGGGTAGCGTTGATTTCTTTTGGATCACTTTACTGAATCCAGGCAGTGCCGATTTCAGGTCTGCCACGGGTATTTCGATTTCAATTTTTATTTTTCCTTTTCTGTTAAAACGAAAACGCCAGCCTCATTGCTGAAGCTGGCGCTCTCGTCTAGTCCCCGAATCGAGGACTGAGTTATTCTTTGTCTGTTGGTTTGTATTTCAATTGGGAAACAAGGCATTCCTGTTTCTCAACGTCATTTCGTTCGCCGAGATAAACCGGTTGATACAAACAACCGCTTTCCCGGAGTGCGTAGAGGTAACGGACCTCAACCACTGTTCCGACTACCGGAATGAGTTGGTTAGGTGGAATCGTGACATTCCCAGCTGGTTGCCAACCATCCTGATCCAACAACCGAATTTCCACGCTCCGTTGTGCATTGATCCCGGTGACCACTGCAGAACAGGTTGCGTAGAACTTGTGTTTCAGTTGTGAACCACCGCTATTGGGGCGACCTGGTGTGTAGGGTGCGTCCAATCGCTTGAACACAACGCCTTCCTTCTCTTCGGTTCTCAGATCACCCAGCAACAATGCTTTGTCTTTGGGGTTGAACGCGGTATGCACCAGTTGAATGTGCCGGGCCAGATTGGCCGCGATCAGATTCATCAATGCCAGTAACCGGGTGCGGTAAGGTTGTGATTCCAGGTTTTCACCATTGAGGGTGAGCAAGTCGAAGACATAAAGAGTGTCTCCCACCGCTTCACCATCAAGAATGTAATCTCCCTCAATCCCTTTACCGCTCTGCATGATTGTGGATGGTAACCCGATCGTGAGCCCTTTCTTGTTCACCCCTGAGATGACCGGCCCGACTTTCATCAAGAGCACACGCCGGCCATCGTGCTTCTCCTGCATACACCACCCTGAATCGTTGAGGAGTCGGTTTGCTTCCGCTTCATCAATCGGGTTCAACAGTTGCGGCACGATGCCACTGTACCGTTGTTCTTTGTCCGTGTGCTGATAGGGGATCCCTTGTTCTCCCGGCGTGTAACCTTTGGCTGTTTTCTCCCGCACGAGTTTCTCGAACATCTTCTTTGCCGTCCCGTGATCTACCGGCGAAGAAGTTTTGGTTCCAGTGGAGAGCGTCGTTCCTCTCCGCCCAAAGGCGAAGTTCACGACGAAATGCTCTCCTGTTGGTTCGATGCTGCACTGATACACCTTGTCGCTGGAACCTTCCCGGTAATACAAGGTGACTTGTTCCGCCTGGGGCGGATTCATAACTGCGTTCATTTGTTTCCTTTCTTTATATTTAATGGATGGCTCTCCCCATGGAGTCGTACCAGCGGCCCGTATCGAGCAGGCAGCAGGTTTGATTGGGAAAGCGCTCTTTGACTCTTTTCTGGTAGGCAACTGCCACCTTCTTGCTGTGGAGAAGGATTTGTCGTAGAACCCCTGTTGTGATGCACCGTCTGGCGGCATCACACGCCACCGGAAATGATTTCGATACCGAATCGGACCTCGTCGCAGTTCCGGTCGCTGCAACGAAGGAGAACTTTGTTCCATGTACTTCCTTTCTAAAGCAAAAGGCCGGATGCTTGTGACATCCGGCCTCTTGTTGGGTGTTGATTGTTAGTAACTGACCTGGTGTGACTCCATCGTTCCATCCTTCGCTTTTGCCAATCCTTTGATCCGTTTCTCCTCCACCTCATAATCGAGCAACAGTGTTATTTTCGGCCAGAGCCGGGACAGTGCCTTCAATTGTTCAAGTGGGGGAGAACTGGTCTCAAACTGACAAACGAAACGTCCCGAAGGCCACTCCAGCGGTTCACCGTATTTCGCCTTCAACGACTGCTCCCATTGCCCAAGCCGAAACTGATGCACCTGGCGTTTTGAACCGATGGCGGTCAGACGACTGATGCAGTATTCAGCCACAGGGACTCCTTTCCCCAATTAGCTCGTCAGGCAGGGAAGCTTCCCGTGCTTTCACGGGAAGCGGCACTTGTGACACCGAGTTCATCCTTTGCCTGCTCGTTGGATGTTCCCGTTCTGGTAACGACGGTTTCCTCCACGGTGGTAACTATTGCCGTTCCCATTATCTCCATGGCCGCTAACGGCACCTGTTTGCCTGAACAATTCTTCAATCAAACCGGACGCTTCCATTTTATTGAGCGCCTTCACTGGCTTGCTGAAGAGTTGTTGGGCGGTGCTTTCCACCCCTTTTTTGTCCAGGCTATGCTCATCTACGATCCCCAAGATGAGTTCCTTCTGCTTTGGAGTACATTTCCAGTAATCTCCGTTGCCATTCCCGTTTCCATTACGGAGATGCCCATGACCATTACTCCCCTGACTGTGTTTCCCGTTTTCATTTGCTCCTGGGACAAATCCAGCATGCTGCAACGCTTCGTCCACACAGGTCTGAAGGAGGTTGTAGAGGCGATAGCTTTCTTCCTCCACTTTGCTCAGATCCGACACTTCGGTGCGAAGTGTCACGGAATACTGATGTGAACTGTATTCAGGCAGGCCGAGTTTCTTGCTGTAGTTGGCTTCAATCACGATTGCCATATTGATGTGTCCTTTCTAAACGAAAAACCCGGCTCAGTTGGCCGGGTCTTCATTCGATCCTGATTGGGTTGACGCCTAAGCCGCCTGGATCAAAAGCGGAGTAGCGTTTTGTGTGTTAAGAAAAGTTCTGTAATCTGGCGGGTTTTTTCAGCAAGTTTCGCTCGTCCGGGAATTGCACAGTAACAGTCTCAATTCCGTTGTTTTTCCACCGCTCCTCCAAATCCAACCAACGTTCCACGAAATCAGCAACGGACTCTCGGCAGGTCTCTCTTACCAGCGCCAGATGTCTCGGGTCCGAAGCAAATTGAGATAACGTGGGTGTAATCTCAGAATGCAGTTGTTCCAGTAATTCTGCTGGCGGCATTCGCGCCCAACCTCGCTTGGAGTGGGTTTTCATTTCATCTGTGTGGATTGCAGGCGGGAGGCTGCTCTGAATGGCCGGAGAACGAACGAGCACCACCTTTCCTTGGACCTCCAGTTGCCATTCATCGTAGAGAGGAATGGCATACCGATAGGTCACCGGCACCTGGACCTGAACATGATTTGTGCCCAGGTTGATGCCGAAAAGCGCTCGGTTGCTTTCCAATTCCAAAACTTCAGTTTGCTTTGACGTTGCCACTTCCAGGTTTAACTCCTTCGTCAGAACTGGGATTGCGGCAATGAATGCTGCCGTAATGTTTTCGTTATCCCATGAATGGTCTGGTTGCGGTGCTTCTGGTGGGGTTTTTCGACGTAGCCACATCAAGAGTAGAACGAGCAGGATCACTATTGCTGTGGTGGGAAGGGAGGTTCCGTTGGTTGATGCACATCCTGTCAACACCAACGAAAGTGCTGTCAGGATGATTAGGTTTAATTTCAATTCTTTCCTTTCTGTTGAAAAGCAAAAGCCCCGGTTTGTTGCCGGGGCTTCTGCCATGGTTTTAATGTTTCCGTCACTGAGCCGAATACTTTGTAGCAGGTTCCTGCATCGACATGGCAGCTTGGGCCTGGCGCCAGCTGTCCGAGTCTTTGAGGGCCTGTTCCAGTAGTCGATTCGTCACGGCGGTCATTGGTTCCTTTTGCTTCTGTCCTTCATGCCAAAGGACAGAAACCAGGAACCGGTCGATTTCAGGTGAGTAATGTTTTTGCGCCATATTGCTGACCCAGAACAGGTGTTCTGGTCATTCATTTATAACGTGGAAAGGAGGGCTATTGCATCAGACGAATCAAAGCCGAACTAGAAAGCTGGAATTCATGTCGCCGAATTTCGATTCTCCTCAACGAAACGTGTTAGCAGTCAGACGCAACAGATCTTTCGTTTCCATAAAACTCCAGAAATGGGCTTCAATACTGCGATTGGTTATTCCCTTGAAAATGACGGATCAAATCCGGATTGCGAAAATTAGAAAATTTAAATCAGCAACCGATAATCATACGGTGCGGATCCAAAACCACTTAGATAATTCCCTACTTTTGCGATTGCACTTGCAGAGTCGAGGGTTGCAGGAAGTCGCGAATAATAATCGAACGTATTCCAATTCATTTTCGACAATCCAAGAATCTCGGTAGCTACTTGAACAAGATCTGATTGGCCACGATATCGCCGAATCAATAATGGCGTCGGTATTCTGCGCTTCCCCTGATAATACTTCCAACTCGGGTTCATCGCGTTTGGAGTGACCCCATGAACCCACAACAATGCGGAGGATTTATCCAAAAGCACCGCAGCTCCACGGGGGATTGGAAACTTGTCAATTTCAGGTTTCCCATTCGTCATTCGGGAGGCGAGATAGCGAAGTGACTCTTCAATCGTGACCTCGATCAATTCGATATTTGAAACACCCTCAAGTCCCTGCAGTAGGCCGCGTTGCTCATCTAAGGTGAAAGGCGTCCGTTTGTGAACTACCACCCTAGTGGGCAGGCGCATCTTAGCATCGAAGAACAATTGTCGAATGGTCTCCCCAGTTCTTCTTGCATCATCGACAGACATATACGGATTCCTCCCTCGGATAATTGGGTTTTCGATGCGTCCCAACCGAAATTGAAGCCCCTCGCCTCGTGCGTTATAAAGATGGCTGCACCCGAGTAGAATTTTGTTTGCAGACGCCGCACTGGCATCAATGCTATATCCAATCCCTACGAAGGCGGTTTCATCGTCAAGACTGTCAAGTCTCCAGGGCGTTCGCAGAGCCTTTGCATAAAGCGCGAGCGATAACCACCAACGGACCCTGCACGGTTGAGGGGTGAGTGTCGTTTTCTCGCGTATAAACTGCGTACTCTGCCCGTGCCTTGCAGCATATGCCTTCACAAAATGATGGAGATCGAAGTGTTCTACTTCTGTTTCAATTCTTTCGAACCCGCTCCAGCGAAATGGCACAAAGATCGCAACGACAGCTCCAGGACGGAAGCTGCGAATGACATCAAGCGCCTTACAGATACGTCGAGCCAGCTCTTTTGCTGCATTGAACGCGGAACCTGAAACTGAATCATCGAGGTCAATCCACGAAGGTCCGCCTTGGTGTGGATAGGTTAGAGGAATCCCAAAGGCTGCCGAGAACCCTGGGAAATCTTGCAAATACTCGCGTTCCGAATCTTTGGGTTGTGAGTTTTCTTGAAATTGATTTAAAAACCGCTTGAGCTTTGTCGCATCTTGGTTTGGAGAAATCGCCGCGATTTCAACTGTCGGCGAAAGTCCTGCTGTGGTAAGCTGAAAATCCCACGGCCTGTTTTCCACCAAACCTTTGAGAGGATTTGGGTTTTTCACTTCTAGCTTACCGTTTGACGAACTGAACAGCAGATTCGCGTCAGGCACTACGAGCCCCCGCTGCTGTGCGTGGCGCTGCATTGCTTTTGGAAGAGCCTGCCAGCCTTTTTGAAAAAGACCGGCGTAAATTGGAGCACGACTAACTCGAAATAAACCACCGCCCGGTGCTGGAATATTTATTTCTGCGATCTTTTGAATCCAATATTTCAAATCAGAGTCGAAAACATGATTGTGCTGGTAACCGTACACTGCACTTCTAATCAGCTTGATGGAGTCTTGGTCGGCCAAAACACCTTCATGGGTGGCCATGACCTCGGGCATAAGAACAGCATATGGCTTTCCACCTATGGATTCTATTCGGATTGATACAGCCCGATGCAGCCGATACTGAGTTTCTTGCAAGGTGTGGCATTTGTAGAATGCGCGTTCCCACAACCGACGGTTTCCATCGCTATCAGCCTCGATTTTGGTGGAAATACTTTGGACTAGCGATTGGCGAACTAGCGATCGAATCCGCCCGTCCCGCAAGATGTCATCGTCAGAAATTGCTATTCCCAGCGGGCTGCTGCGGAGTGCCGAACCAAATGCCTGTTGAACGTCTATGCTATTAGCGAAAGCCAATGCACCATTGTTCATAGCTACAATAGCCCCTTTAGCCGCCGGTAAACGCTCATTAAGCCATTCTCGCCGATCAGCGCTCTGAGGTATCGCAAGATCAAGTTTCAGCGCGTGAACCGGAAAGGTGAACGGATAAGCGTTGCTCTTAACAAGGGCTGTTGCGGGGACAGATGGTGCCACGAAAGCCGCTGGCACACTCGCCGGCTGCACGGACGAGTCTAGCAATTCCTTCGCTCCGGTTAGAAGATCTCCTTCCAATTGTCGGAGTGCCAATCTTGATACCAAGTCGTCGAAACCGTCGGAGGTTATGTAAAATGCATCCGTTCCACTTCGGCGGGCAGTTGCGATGAGATCCTCAACTGGGCGGGGTAGTTCTGACCCGAACCCGCACCAGAATAAGCGGCACTGGTTCGTCTCTGAATAAGCTCGCGCCAATACCTTCATCACCGACGAATCGCGTCCGCTGTAGCCAACGACAACGAGATCATAATCTCTAAGAGCCTGTCTGAAAAGTCAGTATTCCATAGGAATCAAGCCAATCGGCGGAGTTGAATTCGTATCATAGCGATATAGATCCAAGCTTCTGCGCTTGTTTCTGCGGTTTCGTAATCGCGCACCAAG
>JACDHS010000021.1 GCA_013820875.1 Verrucomicrobiota bacterium
CTGCCAGGGTTTGCTTTGCGGTGATTGGAAGAACTGCTTTGCTAAGAAACAATCGTCTTGTCAGCGTCGTGTCATCATATCGAATCTGAATCTAAGATCGGCGGCAAAGGCAGAAGTCAGGGCAAACCGGCAGGTTTGCCCCACCTTTTTTGGCTAGGAGCTCCCGCTCCACCTCCCTCACCGCGCGTTTGTTTCGCCTTAACTAAACGGCAGTGGGGAGAAGGTTAGGATGCGAGCCAATAATTTCTCTGAATCCATTCTTTTCGGAAATTACTTTTGGTAATCGTTCTAACTCGCCGTCGCAGCTTTCTTCTCGGCAATGTCGCTGATCTTCAGGCGATACTGTGTCAGTTCGGCTTTCAGTTTTCCCACCAACTGATCCTGGTCCTCCATCAAATCGTCCAAGGCAAAGCGACCGTTTAAATTCATCCGCACCTGGGCACAACCGACCATGGCCTGGGGCGTCACGACCACGAACGTTGTCCCGCTGGATTCCACGATGCGTTGCAGCCGATACCAGGTGGATGAGGGAATTCTGCGAAGTTGCTGCGCCGGGTTCAGTGCCAGATCGAGTATCACGAGGGGGAAGTTCCGATCCCGCAGCAGAAGATCAGTGGCTTTCAACGCCTGGACGGCATCTTTGCAACGCACCCAGAGCAGGCGTGCTAAAACGTGTTTTTCAAATGTGGCGGGATCGAACGAATCCAATCCATCCACCAGGGCAAGAATTTGCTTTTCCGCAGCACTTTTTTGCAGCACGGCAGAAATGAACAGGGCGCTGCCGGAGCTTTTCTGTTTGCTGACCAGTTCGGTGATCCCGGCTTTGAGCAGTCCGCCGTGCAGGAGTTCGTCTATCCTGGGAATGCCGGTGGGCCAGACATTTTTGGCCTTCTCCTCCGCGGGTTCCGCCTTGAACCGCGCGCCCGGAAAGCGTTCCGCCAAAAGTTGGCGCAACTCTACAATTGTTTGGTTTGGTGGCATGCTTTTCCCAACGGTTCAACGACGACAATTCAGTATAAGAGATGGGGCGCGGTTTTGAAATAGAAAGGAACACCTTTAAAAACAAATTTGGCGCCGATTACCCTGGAAAAAGCAGTTAACGCAAAGGCTTAGCGCGGCGGAGCCGCAAATAAAGCAGGACAGCGCATCTTGCCTGTCCCGGTGAGCAGGTGAGAAAGTGGGAAAACGAGAAAGTGGGATGAACGGGGCGATTGCTCTCTTGCGCCGATTTTGAAATTCGGGGAATGACCTTTCTGACGTCAGAAAGGCCAATGTTCCGGAAATTTTAGACTTTCTGACGTCAGAAAGGCCAATGCTCCGGAAATTTTAGACTTTATGACGGCAGAAACTGGAAAACTCCGGAAATATCGCGCTTTCTGACGTCAGAAAGCCGAAATCTCCGGAAATCCTGACCTTTCTGACGTCAGAAAGTCGAAAACTCCGGAAATTTTGACCTTTCTGACGTCGGAAAGCCATTTCCTGGAAACGTTTTGAGCGATTTTGCAGGGGTTTTCGACGTTTTCCTTGCCGCGCTCGGTTGACTGACCATTCTCCAGAGGAATTTTTGGAAAAGATTCAGTCCCTGTCAGTCCAACGGACTACGGACGCCCAGGCCCGGCTTGCTGAGGAGGTGCGTGTAGATTTGCGTGCTGGAAACATCGTTGTGCCCGAGAAGTCCTGCACCAGACCACGGCTCATTTGCGAGCTTCTGAACTGGCGTGATCGGGTGGAGGTCGATACCAAAGGGATTTCCAATAGGTTTGTTCGACCGCATACACGTTCATCGGATCATCCGGAGTCGTGCAGTCAGGCAAAATCCCGTATCGTTTCATCTCACGGACCCAATCCACCCTCGGCTGGAAACCGGGCATGTCGAATCGCTTATCCTTTGAGAGATACTCTTTGCCAGTCGTTGCCAGGGCGAGAAGAGCTTTGTAGCCGGGATCATTTTTGTCGGCAAAAACGGTCACTGGCTGTTGTGTTTTCGGATCGTAACAAAGACCGAAGCCACCCGCGCTTTCGGCCAGTGGCGCAAGGAGCATCAGAGATTTTTCAGGCCGGGAAAGATTCCAGACAATGTGCCGGCTGGTTTTCAATCGAGGATCGTCCATGCTCGGACGCCAGAAGGAAACGTCCCGTTCGTCGGCCAGATCCAAAGGCAACAGACGCGAGGGAGCATTGTGACAATCGAAGCATCGATTTTTCACGACACTCGAAGCAACCTTTGTTTCAGGCCAGTCGGCGCCTGTATTCACCTGCACATTTTCAATGTAGTTGCCGATCATACCGCAACCGAGCGCGGCGTAGGTGCCCGGGTAGGCTGCGCCGGATTCGATCCAGAGTCGCAACAATTTCACCTCGTGCGCGGTGGCTTTGACTCCGTGATGAGAGCCGTCAATGTAGGAAAGCAATTTGCTGTTTGAGGAGCCCAGCGCGCGCGGTTCGTAGTTGCTTTTCGCCATGTTGCGCCCATCGGCAACGAGTCGATTAATTGTGATGGTGTAATAACTTTGGCTGAAGATAGGGCCACGATCTCCAGTGAGCAGGAGTTTTCCAGCCGCCGGGCCGCCTCGCGCAGTTTTTTCGTAGCCGTGACAATCCGTGCATAACGCATTGAGAACCGGTTGCACGTCCCGGGGGAAATCAAAGACATCAGGCACATCGCGGATCGGTTCGATTTTCTGCGGTGGCTTGCGCAGTGCGAACAGATGTTTTCCATCAGTCTTCGGGGTTTCCGTGCGATGTTCGTGGCAGCCAACGCAACTGAGCCGTTCGCCCGGCATGGCCGTTGTGAAACTTTGCATGCGTTTCACAGAGAGATCGTTTTCATCCAACGCGACGAAAAACAGGCTGCGTAGCGCGGGCACTTCAAAGTGAGCCGAGCCATCTTCCTCAACGGGCACTGTGCCGAGAATGCGTTCGAGCGTGAAAGTCCCGCCATAGCTGATTGGTTCCATGCCGCCGGTGAAGTGGATCGGCATTGGCAAGGATTCGAGCACCAGCAGTTTCTTGATTTCGCCATGTTGCACACCATCCATGCGGCGACCGTGATTGACGTCAGCAAGAAGCATGTAACCGACGTTCAGGTCGGGCTGGACACGCGGTTGGATGATCGGTTCGCGCGCACGCGGAACAAGTGGACGCGGCTCGTGACATTCCAAGCGGGCGGCGCGGTCTTCTTCGGAGAGTTGGAAAATTTGTTGTTCGATGCCGCGCTCGTTCATCACGACCACCGTGTCGCCAGAGGCAGCGAGAAAACATTCCTCTGAAAACGCCCATGGATCGCGGTAGTTCGCCCGACGACTGATGCTCTGGGCGAAGTTCTTCGCATCGGGACCGCCCCTGGGATCTACCACGGTGATGACGCCGTCGTGCTCACGCTGTCCGTGTCCCGGCGAAAATGATGCGACGACTTTGTGGCTGTTGGGAATCGGTTTGGCGTCGATCATGGTGATCGTCGGGTGCATGTTGCCGTACCAGATTTGCTGCATGGTGCCGTCGGGATTGGCCGACCAGAGATGATGAAAATCAACCTGGCTTCGATCCACATATTCCCAGCGGGTGTAAAGAATGCGCCCGTCGGGGAGCGGCCACGGCGTATTGTCATGCTCGTTATTGCTCGACAGCGCCTGGATGTTTGAGCCGTCCGCGTCGCATCGGTACAACACCGCGACCTGCGTGAGCCAGCAATTGACGTAGCGATTGCACCGGCTGGAAACGAACACGATGCCACCGTCCGGCATGTAGGTCGGTTCTATGTCGTCAAAAGGGCCGCTGGTCAATTGGCGGAGACCAGTGCCGTCACTATTCATTACGTAAAGGTTGTAGTGCTCGGTACCGCCGGGCCGATACGAAAACAAAATTGTCTTCCCATCATAATGAACCTGCGGATCGCGAATGCCGCCTTTCTCATCAGCAAGCAAGGTGATCAAATTTCCGGTTCGCAGATTCAGCCGGTAAAGTTTTGCCCCTTCGGCGTAGGCTTTCCGCTCTGGCTCGGGTCCGTAATTGCCGAAATTGGCATACCAATGGCCGTCGCCTCCCAAAGCGCGGGCGGCAAAGATGACTTCATCCACATCGCGCATCGGGCCTTGGAGAAAATCGGGAAGCAGTTCCTCAGCGATGCTATTTGGAGTCTTTGGCGGCTGTGGATTGGTTCCGACGTAAATGTAGTCGTACATGATCCAACTGCTGTCGCGTAATTTGAGCTGAATTTCATTCGGTCCGGCGCGCAATGCATCTGGAGGCAAGGCAAAGACCATCGCCTCGGGTTGGCCCAGAAGGGTGGGATCGCCCGAGCCTGACCCGGAGCCGCGTGGCACTTTGCGGCTGGCGATTTGTTTTCCGTTGAACGACACATCGAGGGTGGAAGCGCTAAAGGCTTCGGCTTGCCCTATGATCAGGTGCATAGCATCCGCTGGAACGGCAGTGAGGGCGAACCGGATGGTGAAAGTGTGCGCGCGACTGCCAGCCCAGCCGTCGCTGTTACTCGGATGAATGTAAGGCCAGGCATCGAGAGTGTCTTTGCCGACGTTGAAGATGACTGGATTCGAATACTTTTTCTGGTACCCCCGCCAGGTTTCCTTCGCCAGGCCAAACTCCATGGCACTGCCATCAGGTTTGCCGATCCAGAAGAGCGTGCCGTCGTCCGACAGCCCGCAGGCGTCCGCGCCGAAAGCCGAATGTCCGGCGAACAGCAGTGAAATAGCGACAAGCAAAACGCAAGGCATCGACAGGAATCTGGTTCCGGGCGTCTTCATAAAACCGAAAGGGACCACTCTCTAATGCGTCATTTGCGAGAAGCCAGCCTTGACGCAAGTCAATACCTGTCAATTTTTACATTGAACGGTGGATTCCACGATGCTGCGCGATGAGGTTCCGCCGGTTCAAATCACTGTAATTTTTCAGCGGGACGGGTGAAGAACGGGGTGCGCTTCACGTCCATGTGCGGGCCCCAGATTTTAATGTTGTCGAAAAGACCGGTGTCGTCGAATGAACCAAGCCCGATGTAGCCCGAACTGAAAGTTGTGTCCTTCGCCTCCATAATGGGATTGTCCATGTCATTCAAGAACAGGCGGATTAATCCATCAGCAGTCGTTCTTTCCAATCGGATTCGATGCCATGCATCGCCCCATTCGACGCCGTCGGTGCGTTTACTGGTGATCTTGACGCGCGGTGCATTGTTCACGATATGAATGTTCTGCGCGACGGCGTCGCCTTTGCTGGCAATGTGAATGTAGTAGAATTGCGCCGGATCCTGCATTCCGAAGAACAGGCATAGATCGCGATGAGGAACTTCACGCCCGGTCGAAAGTATATCGGCTTCGAGAGTAAAATCGCCGAACACTTTGTCAGCGATCAGCGCCAGGTTCAGGGGCGAACGCACGGGCGGCTTATAATCACTTTGCGTTGACTGATGGAGCGCCAGTCCGTGGTCGTGCTGTGTCAACTTCCATGCTTTGGGATCAGTCATGACAAAGTCCTTGATGGAAGCGGGGTTTTCGAAATCCTGTTTGTAAAGGAGCTTATAGTCGCGCTGGCGCTCGGTCGCGGGTGGAAGCAGTGGTGATTCGGCAATGGTCTCCTGCGCCGAAAGATCAATCGTGAAGGGGGCTCCACAGAAGCAAAGCGCGCAGCAAACGTAGATGAATTTCGAGTATGTCATATTCAAAGCTTTCGCATTCAGCCCGTTCTACCGAGGAAGCCCTGGAGAAACTTGCAGTTGTGAATTTAGCTTTGCAATAAATCTCCACCGCGCGGCAGACGTCGATGCTGTTACTGAGCCACTCGATGGTGCGCGGGTCGCTCTTGCACGGGACACTGTTCAGTTCACCGATCGCCAGCGAGAGGACTTCCAATGCACCGGGCAGGTCACCGTCCGCTCCTTTTTTCCGTTCCAAAACCCTGGCTCAAGGCCATTCCGAGATGTGGCTGCGCTTCCGTGTTTTTTTGGGATCCGTGTTAAGGCGAGTTCCGCGCTGAGGACTGCGTAGTTTTTGGGTATAACGATCCTTGGAGGGTTGGCTGTAACTGGATCTCGACTTTTGGGACGCCGAACTGACCGATTTGCTCTCGATACTCTTCACCTTGCTGGTTTTGTCTTTTACAACAATAGCGTGAGCGGCTGTGCCTGAAAGCAACACACCAGCCAGAGTAAGAACGGCAAGAATTCGCATAATCTATCTTAAAATTGCCAGCCTCCTGCTCAATTAGCAAGATTTGCCCGGTTACGGCAGCTTTAGTAATTCCACTTCTGTCCATGCTTCCGCCCGGTCACCGGCAGCTTCTCGGACTTTCTTGACCGTCTCGGGTGAGACTGGCTCACCGGCGTGCTCCCATTCGCGGCGCATGTAGGTAATGATGGATGCAATTTGTTCGTCATCAAAAAACGGCAGGCCGGGCATTTCCATGTCCCATAATTTTCCATTCACAGTGATCGGCCCTTTGACTCCGTGCAGGACAATAAGGGCGAGGCGTTCGCTCGAACCGAGCACCCAGTCTGAATTCACCAATGGCGGGGCCAGACCTTCCATGCCGAGACCGGTCGGTTGGTGGCAGGCGCCGCAGGTAATCGCGTAAAGCTCTTTGCCGGTGTCAAAGCGCTGTTGTTCTTCGGTGGTGAGTGGCTTTGCCGCAACCTGAGCGACATACCCCGCTTTGCCGGACCAAACAATCAGCGGGTTGAGCTTGGTGACAAGTGCCACCGTCTGCTTTTCCTCAATAGCAGACAATTGTTTCCAACTGGCCGGTTCACCAGAAAACAGAATCGGCTTGATGTTGGATTGCGTTTTACCTTTTGGCGGCGGCGGAATCGCCGCGGCCATTCCGTTCAGCAAAGCGATTTGCTGCCAGGAAAGTGCTTCAGCAGTCAAGGTGAGTAAGCGTTCCACCTGTTTCGGTTTTGCTTCGACAACCACACATTGCGCCAGTGCTCCCAACAAAACATCATTGCCGTTGTGCTTTGTTTCGAAGCCTTTTTCTCCCAGCAGTTTCTCGATGAACGCGAGTTCGCGCTGATGCAAACCGGTGACCAATGCGTCGCGCAGATAAATGTTATTGCCGACATTTTTCGCCAGAATCAGCATGCCAGCCTCAGCTTTGGCGTCCTTGACTTCGCCAAGTGTAAAGGCCAACTGCATCCGGACATCATGACTATCGGTGTCGATCTCTTTGCGCAGGGCAATGAGCAATTTGTCTTTCGCGTCCGTTGTCAGGAATGGTTCCAATAAGCGGATGGCTGTGGCTTTAACCTTGAGGTGGGAATCGTTCAACGCTTGTAGCAGAAAATCTGAATCCAGTCGTTTCATGCCTTCCAATGCCCACAATGCATGCAAGCGGCCAAGCGGTTCTTTTCCTTCCAACGCAAGCTGGCGCAATCCAGCGACCGAAGTTCTGTCGTTGCGTTCCACTAACAACCGTTGCGCCACATCACGGATCGCGCCGTTTCCATTGGATAACTGTTTTACCAGTTCAGGCGAAGTCGCTTTTGAGAGTTGTGGCACTTTGGAGAGTGGTTTTCCTTCATGCACGACGCGATAAATGCGCCCAAGCCCAACCGGCTTTTCCAGGTCGCGCGCTTCGGATTGTTTTCGCAGGTAGCTGGTGAGAAAGATTTTGTGCTGAAGCACACCGCGATACATGTCCACTATGTAAAGAGCGCCGTCAGGACCATTATTCAGGTTCACCGGACGAAAACGTTCATCCGTTGAGGCGAGAAATTCTGCATTTGTATAAGCCTGCCATCCGCGCATGATTCCATTTTCCTCGACCAGGACATTGCGTTTGATCAGGTGGGCTGCGGGTTCGCACACGAACGCATTGCCATAAAAATCGCTCGGGAAATGGTCGCCGCGATAAATAAGCGGACCACAGGCAGCGGTAAATTTCTCCAGCGTTCCGTCCGGGCGCAAAATCCCCTCCCGATAGCCGCGATTCACACCGGGCGTAACACGAATCGGCCAGGTGATCTGATTCCGAATAGGATCAATGTTCAATCCTTTGGCATCGCGGAGATTCGGATTGCGCTTCAGGTAATGTGAGGGAACGAAATCCATGCGGAACTGGTCTGCGTTGGAATTGTAAACCAACCGTCCGAAATCATCCTGTGCGAGTCCCCATTGCCCGCGAAACGCAGTCGCATCGCGTTGCCATTCCCCATTGGGCAAACTTTTGAAGCGAATCGTCGTATCCGCGGAATAAATATAGTTGTCCAATGCCCAGAGAAGCCCGTTGGCGGTGTGTTCCGGATTCTTCGTATCGCCGTAATCTGTTGCGACCAATGTTTTTTCGTCGCATTTGAGATCGCCATTGGTATCGCGGCAGAACCAGAGATTCGGCGGTTCAGCCACCAGCACACCACCACGGACCAGCGACACCGCGCGCGGCATGACCAGGTTATCCAAAAACACCGTTCGTTTATCCATCTTGCCGTCGCCATTTGTATCTTCGAGGACGACAATATTTCCGACCGGTTGATCTTCGCCGCCGCCTTCGTAGGTCTGCATGTAGCCGCTCATTTCAGCGACCCAGATGCGGCCATCCGCATCAAAAGCCATTGCGACAGGATCACGCACAAGCGGTTCATCGGCGACGAGTTCGATGCGGAAACCGGGTTGCAGCGTGAATGATTTCAATGCCTCGGCGGAGGAAAGGACAGGGGATGGAGGAATCATTTCTGCCGGAACGCGAGAAACCTGCACTTCGCCCGGTGCATCTTTTCCATCTCCTTGTTGCGCATTAATAGTGGTGCCAGCCAGTGCCAGTAAGAACAAAAGTCGTTTCAACATGTCGTATGGTTTTAATTTAAGGGGAAAAGACCGGGATAGCTCAACTAGAATCCCAGGTTTCACGTAACTTAACTATCTATTGTGACGCCGCAGGCGAAGGGCGTCTTCAATCAACTCTTGAGCTGCCCGAAGCTTTGCGAGAGAACTACTACATGAAGAATGGCTTGAAGCTCGCACTTATGACGATCGCACTCCTGCTCCCGTTTGTAACCGGTTGTTCCAGCTTCCATCGGGATTGGCGGAAAGCCGCCAAAACAGAACCGGTCGAAATCGAAGGACGATGGGAAGGAACGTGGACCAGCGATGCCTCCGGCCACACTGACAAGGTGCGCTGTCTGCTGACGCCCATTTCCGAAAACACTTACGAAGCACGCTTCCACGCGAAGTATCGAAAAATCCTAAGTTTCGGTTACACCGCAACCTTCACCGGTCAGCACACCAACGACGTTTTTTATTTTTCCGGCGACGCAGACCTGGGACGCTTGGCCGGAGGCATTTACACTTATGAAGGTCGTGTGAGTCCCAGGAACTTCTTTTCCACCTACAACTCGAAATACGATCACGGGACATTTGAGATGGGCAGGCCGGATTGATTAAGTGAAGTCTTACAGGGATGAATTTTTGGACGATAAGCATGATCGTCGTATATAAAAACATCAAAAAGAGGTGTTGATTTGCTTGAAGCCAAAACGGAAAGTGCTACAGTTTCGCGCCTGATACGACCGTGACTGTCTGGATCCATCCGCAAGGATGCCTTTGATCATCGCGGCAGTTTCGGAAAATTCACAGACCGGAGAGGTGGCTGAGTGGTCTAAAGCGACGGTTTGCTAAACCGTTGTACGATTAACATCGTACCGGGGGTTCGAATCCCCCCCTCTCCGCCATTTTCGATCCGCAAAACGGAATCCAAGTTCGCTCGCATCTCCCCGAATCATCCGAAAGGCCGGATGCTGAAACCCAATGGCAGTGAATAGCCGGGGGTGTTCGCTGCGCTCGCCCCCCGTCTAATTCCGGCATCCCTTCACGATGGCTTGCCTTCCCACCGAAATCCTTGGCATTGCAGCACTGGATGATGCAGCCAAACCGGCGCTCCCCGAGTTGGCTCGTCTTCTCCTTGGCTGGAACGATTCAGTTGAAAATGCACCGGAACGCCGGATTCATCCGGCAGGAACGTGAATCTGTTCCGAACGCGGCAGTTGTTCTGGGCACCGGTTTGGGGTTCGGGAGTCTGCTGCCGCATAAATGCGGCGTTCCGGAACCAAGGATGATGCGAGCCCCTTCTATTCCACTGAAAATGGCAACAAACCACGCAGATCCGGGTAAGTATCTGATTTGAAACGGCTTGTGACGTGTCCCGGATGTTTTAAAACTCTTTTAAAATCTTCCCACATATGTTTAGTGATAAAAAAGAGTTTTGAAATCGTTCCACACGTGGTTTGGGACGCGAAATGGATTGTCCGATCTGCCAGTTTCCCGGAAGGGACAATTGAGAAAAGCCCAATGTTTCAACATTGGGTACAACGGGAAACAGGCCCAAAGTTCCGGAGGAACGACTGAGTGTGTTTGGGTGTGGATTGCACGAACGGAAAGGTGCGTGTGCAGAACCCGCCGAGTGGCCAGTGCGAGTGCCGGGAGGGCGGGAATCACTAATGGTGTCGTCTCAGTTTCGAGCGAAACTGGAATAGCCATTTCGGACTCTCCTGGATCACGCTGTTGGCTTGACTTTCCCTCATCACAATTCAAGGTTCAGTCAAATGGTTTTTGCCCCAGACGCCCACCTAAGGCAATCAGATAGTCCCGCTCGAAAACCCGGTCTAATATCATGTTATCAGGGCAAATCTGCCTGTGAATCATATGGTTCGGCGTAGAAAAGTATGCGTGCCTATCGTCCATTTCTCATCCTGCTGATTGCTGCGTCGGTGCTCAATGTTCTTGTTGCTTGGGCGTGCATCTCGTGGTCCCCGTACACGAGTCATACCAAGCCGTCCGACAAACCGAGCGCCAGCGGCTATCCGCCCACTACTGCTGGGCCATATGGGCAGCAGGCATGGTGGTTCTCCGCCGCTGGTTTTGGGGTCTGGCAGTCAGTTCCTTCCGGCGCACGCGGAGCGGACGGACAGTTCCTGTATTGGCGAGGCAGCCACACACCCGCCTATTATCGCGGCGGCTGGCCTATGCACGCTCTCCAGTCCACCGTGACGTTCCACAATTATGAGGCACGGTGGGATTTACCCGCTAGAGAGATACTGCGGCGGGGCATCCAGACCAGTTGGCTTCCGTCGTGGTTGCACGCTCATGAACATCGGCGTTTGCCCGTCGTTCCCCTCTGGCCTGACTTCGTCATCAATATCGTGTTGTATTTTGGCGTGCTCATCGCAGGCCGTTTGTTTTGCGTGCGAGTTCTGCTGAGAACGCCGAACCAGCCGGATGCACCGAACGCCGCGATAGCGCTGGTGGGCCAAGCTGGTCGTCATTGGCGCGGCGTCGGTGATCCGGAACGTTCGCTGCGAGTTATGATTGGGAGACTGCCCATAGCGTTTGTCGTTAGCTGTGCGTTCGTTGCTGGATGCGACACCGGTGATCAGCCGCCGCCTGCAACGAGAACTCCGCCGCATGCGGTCAAGAGCCCAGGCACTCTCTCAAATGCAGGATTAGAAGCGCAGGGCCGCGAAACCGGCGTAGAAACCGGCGGAATAAGCGGGCGAGACGCTCAAGACGCTCTCGTTGCCTCGGCCCCCCTCCCAGGCTGCCGGTCTAATAAGCTTGCTTGGGGCTGGGAAAGTCTCGATGACGCAGAATTCAGGCTAGAGCAATATAAGCACGTCCTTATTGTCCGTATTGATGAAGATTTCTCGACGGGAAGAGGACCTTACGGACTCACAGCACATAATTACCGGGCTACTGTTGTAAGATCGTATAAAGGAAATTGGCGAACCGGTGAGAAGATCGCTTTCGTGCATTATGTCGACTCACCGCCTTCGGCGATGCCGCCTCGAAACGCACTTTCCGGCGAGCTCAGATATGTTTTTACGAACGAACACACGGATTCTCAAATAGCTCTCGACACAGGCGAGTTCGGAGCATACTGCGAGCAGTCGATGGCTCCTGCACTTGAGGCGATTTACCCCGCAAGGAGCAGATGATTACGTTTGCGAACAAAATCGGTGCAGCCAACAGCGCCCCGCGTTTTCAGTTTTGTGCCTTTGGATCTTCCATTGGTTTTGTTCCAGGCGAGCCGGCGTTGATGGGCGCTGTGGCGGACCTTTTACGTTAGCCTGCCAAGCGCATGGTCACATTTCACATCATCCTGAAGTTCATTGTCGGACACGTCCTCGCTGGCGCTGTCGTGATCTTAGGGACGCTGCTTGTGACTTTGGTGTGCTACATCGTCGGACTCGCCACCGCACCGCAGGGCATTGACACACCCGCAGCGGTGATACCCGAGTTCCTCATGTTGATGTTCGTGACTGGAGTTTTTGCTGTGGCTGCTTCGACTGGTTCGTTCGTGATTTCCACTCTCCTGACCTGGCTTCGCACGAAGCGGCCGTTTCCAGTTTGGCTTCCTGTGGTTGTCATTCCTTTGCTCACATTCGTTGTCGTTCTCTTGGCCTTTGGACAGACCCGAGGCATGGATTTTGTGGCGCTCGTGACAGGTTTGGCGTTTGTCTATTTCGCGATTTATTGGACACTTCTCACGTCATCCAGCGCTGTGCTGGGTTTCGCACGACGGAAGTTATCCAGAGAGAGGCCAGCATGACAATCGGGCAGGCTAACAAACCGGCTGCAGACAAGGCCGGGATCGCACTTCTGTTTGCAATCGAATACTATTGCTCCGGCCTGTCTGAGCCGGGGCGTTCTCCCAATTTGATACGCCTATGAGCATGATCGGATGTTTCTACGCTTTGAAGGACGAAGACCTCGAAGCAATCGTCAAAGCACCCAAACGGATTCATCGGCTCTGGAGCAAGCCGCCACCACCAAAGGAACCATCCTTCCTAGGTCGATTATTCGGAGCACAAAAACAGTCGCCTGCGGATCAGGATCAGTGGGAGCCTTCGGACAAGCCTACGGCGTTCGACGTGGACAAGGCATGGCAAGGCATCCATTTTCTCCTGACTGGTAGTGATTGGGAGGGCGATGGTCCGCTAGCGTTCATCCTGCATGGGGGGCGTGAGATTCCCGAGGACCTCGGCTATGGTTCCCCGCATGGATTTACTTCTTCTGAAGTGAGAGTTATCGATGCGGCACTGAGAGATGTCGAAGCGTCCGCGCTTTATGAACGCGCTGATCTTTCAAAGTTCACTGAGCAGGAGATTTATCCGCAGATTTGGGCGACGGAGCCAAAGGAGCAGTGCATTGGGTACGTCACGGAATATTTTAAGGAGCTTAAGAAATTTGTCGCTGAGTCAGCACAGTCAGGCCGCGCTCTGATCGCATACATCGGATGACAAAGGCGAACCAGGTCACTGCAGCCAACGCCGGGAAGCGCTTTCAGTTCCGCTTCGCGGTTCATGTCCTTTTGCCCGGAGTGGCTGAGTTCAATCGTTCGGCGGATTGAGCAATGCGCTTGTTTTCAAAATTCCTTCTTCTGTCACTTCTCTTCTTTATTTGGAGTTGCTCAGAACGCGGCCAAATGGAACCACAAGCAAGCTCACCATCTATGCAAATACAACCCCAGAAGACCTCCCCATCAATCTACAATTCGGAAGAATTCAGAACGAAGATAACCGCTCTGACACAACGTACTAATGATGGTCCCTTTCTCATTATCACGGAGAGGAGCAGCCAGAAATATGTGCAGTTTGCAGGAACCAATCTCTTTTTCGATTTGCCCCATCAGACCCTTTCAGAAGCAGAGATGAAGCGTGCAGCCGTGATTCTAAAACACTACGGAATCGAAGGTCCTGAGACGTACCAAATCGGAAGCGGCCCGCAGGGATGGAAGCAGACAGCGTTCCAGAAGGACTTGGGCGGTGACGTCTCGCAGGCAATTCTTATGGTTGAGGCGGTGCTTTTTGAAGTTTACGGTTTCTCGCGTAGTTGTACTATAGGCTATAGTGAGTATTGAATTGCCCAACCAAGCGCTGGATCGAATGACGAGGAGCGCGGTCGCATCCTTGTTCCAATCGGTATTTTCTTGGCGCGCTCCTCATCATCGGTCAGCTCGTTGGCATGCATGAAGGCGTCACTCCCGGTCTGCAAAAGAAGGATATGGTTCGGAGTTGTTGCTGCGGGGCTCTATTGCAGCCTGTGGTTTTTTACCCATTTATTTGGCGCACATCAGGTACGTAGCTGTGCAATACAGGCTATGAATGTGCCGAAGGGTACGCCTGTTGTCTCTTGTTCAACTCGTGCCTATGCACCGTTTCTGATCCGGGCAGATTATGGTTGGCAGAGCGGGCCGGTCTACGGCGATGGTGGTAGTGCTCTCTACTTGTGGTTTTTCGGTCGCTCTTTTCGCATTTGGGAGTTAGATCATTGGGCATCATGAGGCACAACATTGCGAACCATGGATCTGCAGATTTGTAATATGTAATGGGTTATTTCGTTGGTAGCGTGGCTTACGCAACCCGCGCTGGGGTTGTAAAAAAGGGATCGCGTTTCCCAGCCCCGACCAGATCGGGGCTGGGCTTGGTTACGCAATCCTTTTGGGATTGAGAGCGAGCGACCTGCTGTTTGTTCCAGGAATTTCAGCTCACCGGCTCCTTTTCTCCTTTTCCCACTTTCCTGCCTGCTCACTTTCTCCCATCAACCCGGGGACAGGCAGGATGCCTGTCCTACTCTAAAGACGCCTCCTCCTCCTGATTCTCGCAGTAAGTCGCCATGCCGGAGTCGGCTACCATCTTCCGCAATTGCGCGGGGGCGTATTGAGGGCTTTGATCAGATGTTCTTGTCAGGACAACGAATGGCATGAACGCCGCGATTGCTTTGCTTTGGCATTTTGGTATTCATAGCGCGGTCGGGGGGGGCAGCCATTCGAGGTGTCCCGTCCCGCTGAACAACATCAACCAACCCAAGTTAAATCCGGACTTCGACACTATGACTTCCCCTGTTTCAAAACTTTTATTGATGGCTTTGTGCCTGGTTCTTTGCGGCTGTGCGACACAAAGAACTTACACTCAGAAGGGTGTGCCACTCGATCCCAGCGCGTCTGCCATCATCATGTGCGACTCCGAGAACACCCATAAGTTTCTCAATGGCCTCAATAAAAAAGTTTTCATTGCGAGGATCGATGGCAAATCCACTTTTACGGTGAAGGGTGCGCTGACCGATACTGATCCTTATGCAGAGGCTGCATACGTCTCGCCGGGGCGCCATTATCTCGACCTGAAATATTCGCATTACAATTCCTACGCATGGGGAAGAGTCTGGTTTGATGCTGAGGCTGGAGGCTCCTACATCGTTCGCCGTCGGATAAGCGGTTACTCCGTTATCTTTTGGGTTGAAGATATGGAAACCGGCAAGGTGGTAGGGGGCATTCCCGGCGGAGAACCTCCATTGGGTGACCGACCAAAGGCACCGACTCGCCTTTGAAGTGGTGAAGGGTGAAACCCAGCCAACGATGTTTTGGCGGAAATTACGATGACTGGTGAGTTCGCCAGTCGCTCTGTCTCGGGACGGGAGGCGCCTTTTTGCCGCAGAGCGGCAACTGATGGTAGCCGTGGGTTTCAACCGGTTAAAACCCACGGCTATTGGGGCGCGATTAAAAAGTGGGTGCTGGCAGACGGAGCGCGTGAGACTGGAATTAAGTGTTTGGAGTCCCAATATCGCTCTCAAAAATAACGTGCTGCGGCTGATGCTTCGCACACAGCCGCGCTCCGTTCCTTCGGAAATCTCTTCCGCACCCCGACTATTGCGGTAATTGAAAAAAGGCTTGCCTCCCGTCCCTCATTTTAGTTCAGTGCGGCAAGCACCCAATTGGCAATGATACGCGACAGCTTTATTAAAACGTTCCTTTCGCTTTGCCTGCTTAATCTATTCCTGTTCCTGCAATTCCTCGTCGCTTCTGAGCAACTGACCAAAAGCTTTCAAGCAAATGGCGAACCGGAGTTGCGTTGTGCAGTGACTCACTGGTCTCTCAACGCGCATGCTGAAATTGTCTCCACGGATGTGTTCATACCGGAGCCTCGCTACATTTGGGTTGGCGAAAACAATTCAACCTTTCATTTTGTTGTTTGCGATTACTTCATCATTCCCGGCCGTGGGCCTCCGACTCTTCACACCTGATTCCTGTTCGGTCTTCCGCAAGGTTAAGCTTGTCGGAGGAATATTCATCAACCAACACTGTAGTGTTCGCGAAGAAATAATCTTCCGTATGCAGTGAGAAAACAGTGTGAAACAAATTTTCGCAGTCCTGTTACTTAGCTTTGGAGTTTATAGCTTCGCGTTTGGAATGTACATCAGCGCGCGATCCATTGAGACACAACGTATGGAACGTTTGAAAACCATCGTTTATCCGGGAGAGCGGCCACCATCGGTCATCAAGTCGAGTCCGATCGCGAGGTATCCTGTCGGTTTATTTCTCCTGAGTGCCAGTGGGACGACGTTTGGTATCTGGGGCGGAGTGCATCTGCTCTGGCAAAGCAAAACGGCGAAGAAGAACCCAAAAAAGAAAAAATCATAAAGCCGCAGCAATTTGGAGGCGCACCAACCTGGATTGAGTTTCACAGGCAGGTTCGCCTCGAATCAACGCGCTTCCACATTGCTGCGGCCTAAAGATTTGTTCATCCCGCCTTTTCTGACGGCAAGATGCCGGCAGCACTTTGGCGGAATCATCCCAGCAACACTCGAATCCAAAAATCAAAAATTTCCATACCTATGAAAAGAATTAAAAAAAGTGCCCACTCAAAATCTGTTAAACGCCAATTAGGCGTGCTCCTGTCTCTCTCCATCTCTGCTTTGCCCGGCGTTGCACAAACTGACACCACCACTCCTGAACGCCTCGGAGAAGTGGTGATCGAAGGCCGTGAGGAAAGTATGGTTGGCATCGCTGAATCGGCCTCGCAAGGAACCGTCGGCGCTGCTCAACTTGAAATGCGGCCATTGTCCCGACCGGGTGAAGTTCTGGAAACTGTTCCCGGCCTGATCCTCACGCAACACAGCGGGGCGGGTAAAGCGAACCAGTTTTTCATGCGCGGCATGAACCTCGATCACGGAACGGATTTTGCCACGCACCTGGATGGAATGCCGATCAACATGCCATCGCATGGACATGGCCAGGGCTACACCGATTTGAACATGCTGGTTCCGGAATTGGTTTACCGGGTCAATTACAAGAAGGGACCGTACTACGCCGATGAAGGCGATTTCTCCTCCGCCGGGGCAGCAGACATGCAATACTATAATGCATTGCCGAACAGCATCGCGCGTGTGGAAGGCGGCAGCTTCGGGTATGCGCGTGGTTTGTTTGCCTCTTCACCGGAACTGGGCGCGGGCCATTTGCTTTACGGCATCGAATTGATGCACAACGACGGTCCGTGGAAAAACCCGGATAACTTCAAGAAGGTGAACGGTGTTCTGCGCTACAGCCAGGGTGATGACAATCTTGGGTTCAGCATCACTGGAATGGCTTACGCTGGAGACTGGGATGCGAGCGATCAAATTCCGTTGCGAGCGGTGCAGGGCGGGTTGTCGCGATTCGATACGATTGATCCGGACAGCGGCGGGAATTCCCAACGCTACAGCCTCGCAGCCGAATGGCATCGCGCTGATGCTAATTCCGCCACAAAAATCATGGCTTACGGGTTCTACTACAACCTGGATCTGTTCTCTAACTTCACCTATTTCCTGGATGATCCCATCAACGGCGATCAATTTCATCAGCATGACGACCGTATGACGGGCGGCATCAAGGCGAGTCACACCTGGTACAACAACATTTTGGAACGCGAGATGGAAAACACGATCGGTTTGCAGTTGCGAAATGATTTCATTCACAATGGCCTGTTCAACACGGTGAATCGCCAGACCCTGAATCAGGTTCGCGAAGATGATGTTTGGGAAGTCAGTATCGCGCCGTACGTGGAAAACAAAACGCAATGGGCGGAAAAATTTCGCACAGTGGCAGGGGTGCGCGCTGATATTTATCACTTCGATGTGGATAGTGACAATCCCGCGAATTCAGGAAATGAAACGGATGCGATCGTCAGCCCTAAACTGAGCCTTGTGTTCGGTCCATGGGCGAATACGGAAGTTTACCTCAATGGCGGCCTTGGTTTTCACAGTAATGATGGTCGAGGTGTGACGACGAGGATTGATCCTGCAACCGGGTTGGCCGTTGACCCGGTTGATCCGCTTGTTCGGACTTATGGCGCGGAAATCGGTGTGCGCACCACATGGATTCCGAACCTGCACAGTTCGGTCTCGCTCTGGTGGTTGGATATTGATTCGGAACTTCTCTTCATCGGCGATGCCGGCAACACCGAAGCCAGCCGTCCGAGCCGGCGTTACGGCATCGAATTCGCGAATTACTATACCCCATTGAAATGGCTCACCATTGATGCCGACTTCTCCTTGTCACACTCTGAATTCCGGGATCGGGCGATAGATGAGGCGACACTGTTGCCTGTTGGTCGTGAAATTCCGGGTTCGATCGAAAGCGTGATCGCGGCTGGTATTTCCGTGCATGACTTGAATGGGTTCTTTGGGAGTTTGCGTTTGCGTTATTTCGGTCCACGACCATTGGTGGAAGATAATTCCTTACGTTCGTCCGAAACCATTCTGTTGAGCGCCCAGGTGGGGTATCAATTCAACAAGACATGGACGCTCAGCGCGGAAGTATTCAACCTGCTCAATCGCAAGGATCATGAAATCGATTATCAATATGAATCGCGCCTTGCGGGTGAACCGGCGGGTGGATTCGACGACACGCATTTCCATCCAGTGGAACCGATCTCGTTCCGTGTTGCGTTGACGGCGACGTTCTAAGAGAAACTCATCAACGATGGCAATCGCCGGCGCATTCCAATGCTCCGGCGATTTTTGTTTTATCGTTTGTTCAGGTGACAAGAGCAAAACCGATTCTTTGCTCCCTCTTTTGACAATTTAATCCCTGTTCCCTAGCGTTCGCACATGGAAAACCTGCACGCCCCATGGCGGATCGAATACATCCTGGCCCCGAAAACTCCTTCCAATGAAAATTCCATTTTCACCCAGATTGCTCAATCCAATGACGACGTGGAGAATCTTGTTATCGCAAGGGACAAAACCTGTTACGCCGTGCTGAACCGTTATCCTTATACTGGCGGCCACCTGATGGTTGTTCCTTACAAACAGGTTACAGACTGGAACGAACTGATGGAAAACGAAATGCTCGATCTCATGCTGCTGTTGCGACGTTGCCAGAATGCGTTGGCCAAAGTGATGAAGCCCGACGGATTTAACATTGGCTTGAATCTCGGGAAATGCGCGGGCGCAGGCATCCTGGAACATCTGCATATTCACATTGTTCCCCGTTGGAACGGCGACACCAACTTCATGCCGGTGCTCGCCTGTACGACTGTCGTTCCTGAAGCGCTTCAAGAGGTGGCCAACAAGCTAAGAAGCGCCCTTGCAGAGGCTGTTTGAAGTCTTACATTGCTCAACCTGAACTTGATGATACATGGCTACTGAAACACTCCACTTTGAAAATGCGCGGTTTGCACAGCAACTCTTCAACAATGACCTGAAAAATCTTCAGGCGCTCCAGCAAGAGCTGGAAGTGAAAGCCACCTCGCGAGAAGGCTGGATCAAATTGGATGGCGCTGTTGAAGATATTGCGAGAGCCAAACAACTTTTTCAATTGCTGGAAGGGTCGCTCAAATCCGGCACAGTCATTCGCAATCGCGAGTTTTCAGAAGCCTTGAACGTGATCAAAAATGAAGGGGTCGAAGCCCTGAAAAGTCTTTATTCGGAAAAGATTCAAACATCTTCGAAGAAAGGTCCGGTCAGCCCAAAAACCCTCGGGCAAAAGAAGTATGTGGAAGCGATCCGCGCCCATGACATCGTGTTTGGCGTTGGGCCGGCAGGCACCGGGAAGACCTACCTGGCCATGGCGATGGCGGTTGCCGCGCTCAAGGAAGAAAAAGTATCACGCATTATCCTGACGCGTCCTGCCGTTGAAGCCGGGGAAGCGCTCGGATTTCTGCCAGGTGATCTTTACGAGAAAATCACACCGTACCTGCGGCCTTTGTACGACGCACTGCATGACATGATGCCAGCGGATGAGATTCAGAAAAACATGGAGCGCAACGTGATTGAAATCGCTCCGCTCGCCTATATGCGCGGTCGCACGTTGAACCACGCTTTCATTGTTTTGGACGAAGCGCAAAATACCACGACCGAGCAGATGTTGATGTTTCTGACGCGCCTGGGATTCAACAGCAAAACCGTCATCACAGGTGACCCTACGCAGATTGATTTACCATCACACAAACACTCCGGATTGGTTGAAGCCATCCGCGCGCTGGAAACCACGGAAGGTATTTCCATCACGCATTTCGGCAAGGCCGATGTTGTTCGGCATCCGCTGGTTCAACGCATCATTGGAGCTTACGAAGAGCATCGCGGGAAGCATCCACGGGACTAAATGAAAGTGCTTTCCATTCGCAATCGGCAGCGGATCTGTCGCGTTGACCTGGTGCTGTTTAAACGGATCATCCGCGTTGTGCTGCACGACATTTTGGGGTGTACCGATTACGAACTCGGTTTATACATCGTCGGCGCGGAAGAAATGGCCGTGATGAATGAGACATTTCTGCAGCACGCCGGTTCTACAGATGTCATCACCTTTGATTACAACGATTCATCCTCGGCGACGCTGCACGGGGAGGTTTTTATCTGCATGGATGACGCACTGGAGCAGGCAAAACAGTTTAAAACGTCATGGCAATCCGAATTGACACGCTACGCCGTTCATTCTCTTCTACACCTATTGGGTTACGATGATCTGCAACCGGAGAAGCGGCGAGTTATGAAACGGGAAGAGAACCGATTGCTGAAACAAGTGGCTAAACAATTTAATCTGAGCAAATTGCAACGCGCGCAAAGCAAATGAAACACGACACCCCATGGCACCGATTTAAGGGAAATTTTCTGACCGGATTGGCAGTGGTCTTTCCGGCGGTTATTTCCATAGCCATCATCCTGTGGCTGTTCGGAACCGTTTCAAACATGACCGATATGCTCCTGGTCTTTCTGCCGAAGCAGTGGACGCATCAAACAGGAGCAGGTGGTCCGGGAACAGGTCCGATGCATTGGTATTGGAGCCTGTTTGCTTTGGTATTGGCGGTGGCCCTCATCAGTTTGATGGGCCGTTATGCGCGACATTACGTCGGGCGGAAGGCCATTGAGTTTGTGGACTGGGCGCTCATGCAAACGCCTCTGGTCAATAAGGTTTACGGCACGATCAAACAGGTGAATCAAGCATTTACCTCGTCCAGCAAGTCCTCTTTCAAACAGGTGGTTCTTTTGGAATTTCCAAGGAAAGGCATGTATTCGATGGGCTTTGTGACCAGTGAACAGAACCAGGAAATCCAGATGAAAACAAAAGATCGGGTGCTAAGTGTCTTTGTCCCTACGACACCCAATCCAACGACCGGTTATCTGTTATTCGTTCCGGAAGGTCTCATGACGAAGCTCGATATGTCGGTGCCTGATGGCATTAAATGCGTGGTAAGCCTTGGATCCATCTCTCCAGAATATACACCGCTAGTCGATCCGACTCTGGTTGCTCCGACAATGGCGTCCGGGGATATCGTTGGTTCCGACTAAATGGACGAGAAAGCCACCGGCATCATCCTGCGTGTTCGGCCTTTAACCGAAACCAGTTTGATTATTCATTGGCTTACCGGGGAAGCCGGGCGGATTGCCACAGTTGCAAAAGGAGCGCGACGACCGAAGTCTCCCTTTCGCGGTAAACTTGACCTGTTTTTTTCTGCGCAATTTACGTTTCGACGCAGCAGTCGCTCTGAACTTCATGTGCTGCGAGAGGTGGATATCCTCGATTCCCACCCGGTATTACGCACCAGCATGGGATACCTCAATCAAGCTGCGTATGCCGCTGCATTGATCGAGCAGGTCACCGAAACAGAAACGCCGATTCCTGAGTTGTTTCAGCTCGTTCGAGATTACCTGGCGTATGTCTCAACCCGTCCGAATGGCCCGTTGCCGGTTTTTGCTTTTGAAATGAAATTATTGAATGAACTCGGATTGCACCCGGATCTTGGTGAGGCAAAGTTGAGCGAAGGCAGCCGTAAAGTTCTGCAGAAATGTAATGAGTTGGATTGGGCTGCATTGTCCATGCTTAAGCTTTCCGGTGGCCAGATCAGTGAGATTCAACAATTCCTGCATAGTTTTTTGATTTTGAATCTAGGGCGAATTTTGCCGGGCAGGGCAGGGGCGTTGGATGTGTAGCGACGGTTTCAAGTTAACCGGGTTACGCAATCCCCTTTGGAATCCAGAATCCATTTTTCGGCAACGGGTAACAGCTTGCCTGCCACAAAGACATTGAGACCAACCGGCAGCACTGCTACAAACGCGACCTCAAATGGAAGGTACAATCAAGATTGCTTTGGTCGGCGCTGGAATGTTCGGCGGCGATGTTCACGCCCGTTGTTACGCTGATCTACAGAAGTATGGCATCGCTGGGATGCTCGGACGTGTCGGGTTGGATACGTACACCCGAGATTTTGCCGGTGTGAAATTTGAATTGGTCGCGGTCGCCACCCGTTCCGAGGGTTCGGCGAAGCGCGCCGCTGAAAACTTCAAAGAGTGGACCGGTCATACCCCGCGAATTTACTTTGGCGATACCCCATGGAATGACATTCTTCGCGACTTTCCAGATATCGATGTGATGGCAGTTGCCACGCCGGACAATCTCCACACCGAAGTTATCCTGGCGGCGCTTGCAAAAGGAGTTCACGTGTTGACGGAAAAGCCAATGTGTCTTTCCATCCATGAAGCGGATCAGATCATTGAACTCGCGCAGAAAATGGATCGCGTCGTCGCAGTGGACATGCACAAGCGGTATGATCCGGACCATTTACGCATCCGCGACGATATCCAAAAGCGCATCGGCGCACCCCTCTACGGCACCGCTTACCTCGAGGAACCGCTGGAAGTTTCCACCAGCACATTCAAGTGGGCCGAGCAAAGCGATCCTTTCAGCTACGTGGGACCGCATTGGACCGATCTCATTTACTCCTACTACAAATCGAAGCCCGCTTCATTAAGCGCCGTTGGCCAAAAGAAACGTCTGGTGCGCGATGGCATCAATGCCTACGACGCCGTCCAGGTACGGGTGGAATTCGAGAACGGGATGAGCATCAATTTTCATAACAACTGGATCACCCCATCCGACTTCGAAGGGCCCGTGAACCAGGGACACGAAATTGTCGGCGCGGATGGCAAAGTGGAAAGCGACCAGCAGTACCGCGGCTTCCGTTTCTGGAACAAGGGCGGGGGTAGTCGCACCTCGAACAATCATTTTACCCGCGACGTCTCACGTCCGGATGGAAGCAAAGCATACGTCGGTTATGGCGTGGACAGTTTGATTGCCGGTTTGGTTGCGATTTGTCGGATGAAGTTTTTGAACGAGAGCCGCGAGGCTGTGGCCGGGATTTATCCGACCGCCGAAGAAGGCCGCATCACAGTTGCCATCGTCCACGCCGCTGTCATCGTGCGTGATCTGAATTTCAAATATCTTGCGGAGGGAAAAGGCGCACCCGTCACCGCCCGCTTCGGCAACGATGGAATCACGATCATCGATCCTCACCGGGCAAGCGAAGGGGCGGACAAGGTGTTCGAAAAAATTTACGAAAAGCCGATCTGAGCCTGTGGCGCAAGTTTTTCAACCTGACGAATGAGGTTGCACAAAAATCAAAAGGCGGGCATTAACCTCGCGGTCACATTCATTACTAAAAAATCGATATACTAATGGCATCTCGTCGCATTCTGGGACTTCCTATTCTCGCACTTGTTTTCTGCACCTTCACTGCGTTCGCCCAAACCACCCCGGAATATCGCGGGATCTGGGTCAGCGGATGGGGTGGCCTTTACGATACCGCCGCCAAGTGTAGCACGACCATTGATCGAGTGCGCTCAGGCAACCTTAACTCTGTCGCTGTCCAGATGCGACGACGCGGCGATGCGTTTTATAATTCCAATTACGAACCGAAAAATCCCGCGGTGGCTTCGACCTTTGATCCGCTCGCCGATTTGATCACCAAAGCTCACGATACGAGCAACGGCAAACAACGCATTGATGTTCATGCCTGGATGGTAACGTACCATGTCTGGCAAGGCTCCAGACCTCCGGCAAATCCGAAGCATCCATTTAACCTGCACCCGGACTGGCTTCTCAGAAATAACTCCGGCCAAACCTTCATCGACAACGAATACACGTTTGACCCGGGACATCCGGAAGTGCAGCGGCACACCTTTAACGTCTTCATGGATGTTGTAAACCGTTACAATATCGACGCCATAAACTTCGACTACATTCGTTACAATAGTCCCAAGGAAGGCTACAACCCGGTTTCTGTCGCGCGGTTCAACCACCGCTTCGGACGCACCGGCCAACCCGCGCCTTCAGATCCCGTGTGGAAACAATGGCGGCGGGATCAAATCACCGCGCTCGTCCGAAAAATCTATCTCAATATCCAGGCGACCAAGCCCCAGGTGAAACTCATCGCTGATACCATCACCTGGTCTCCAGCGGTCTCCACGGCAACGCAGTGGACCAATTCAGCGCGGGCTTATAATGACGTGCTGCAGGATTGGCGGGGCTGGATGGAGGAGGGGATCCTGGACATCAATCGTCCCATGGCTTACTTCCGTGAATTCAACTCGGCACAGGCGGCGGCTTACCAGACTTGGATTCAGTTTGCGGCGAATGAAAAATACAACCGCCAGGTGATCATTGGCCCCGCGCTGTATTTGAACAGCGTTTCGGACGGCATTCAACAGATGCGCTTAACGCGCACACCCACCAGTGTCGGCAAAAAAGCCGATGGCGTTTTCGGCTACGACTACAAAACGCCCAACAATGAAGGTGTTGGTTTGACGACCGTGCTTGATGCTTGGGTTACTCCGGGCAGCTATGACTCAACTACTCCTGCCATCTTTTCCGAGAAGGTCGCCATACCATCCATGCCATGGAAAAAGTTTCCCACACGCGGTCATTTGAAAGGGTTCGTTGGAGGCGGCACTTCCACTAATCACCTTGATGGCGCGAGCATTTCGATCAAAGGCCCTGTGAACCGCAGCTTCATCAGCGATGCAACCGGTTTCTTCGGCTCGGTTGACTTGCCACCGGGCCGTTACACCTTGAACGCATCGTTCAACGGCTATTTGTCAAGCAGCACCAACTTCTCGGTTACTGCTGGGTTAGTGACGACTCGCGATCTCATCCTGCCCACACCTTAGGACGAGGAACTGCATGAAGCGGAGCGCGGTGTGCGAAGCATCAGCCGCAGCAGCCAAGGCTGGAAACCATAGCTTCCAGAAAAAACACACCCTCTGGGATCTGTTGATTGAAAAACCGATGCTCATTATCGTTTCTTCAACAGATTCCTCACTTCCTCCCGCTGCTCCAGGTCCAGCACCCGTCCAGGGTAATTGGCCGTGAAAGTGCCGTTGGTGGTTTTTTGCAAGAGCCAGATGTTCGTTTTGCCGCTTTGATCGGCGTGATCAATCCGGCGGCTGATTCGTTGCTGATTGGCCCATTCCAAAGTGAGCTTTTGGCCGGGCGTGGCCGGACCTTTTAAAACTTCCGAAACGGTGAGAATGCCAGAGCCATGATCCACATCTTTCTTAGTCGTCCTGGTCACATCGGACAATCGGGCGACCACCACCAGATCGGTCTCGGTCAGTAATTTTTCCGTCGGGATAAGAACCCATCGAGCAAAAGCCGTCCCAGCGAGGAGAACCACCAGGGAGCAAAGCAACAGGCGTTTCATACCGAAAACGTGCGCCCGAACCGTGCCACTAATCAAGATGGAAATTTCCTGATGAAATGACAGGATACAAACTTCACGGTGCAATCTTTTGTCTCATCGCTTTCAGTAGCCCGAAATCAGGTTGCTCAAAAACCAGGAGCCGGGCATTAACGTTCGCATACCCAGGTTGCCACCCCCCACCTTCCTGAGTTTAACCATTCATAAAAAAAAAGCATTTATGGCATCACGTTTCGTTCGGGGACTCCTCCCCATTCTCACACTCGGTTTATGCACCGTCACTGCGTTCGCCCAGACCACCCCGGAATATCGCGGGCTCTGGGTCAACGGATGGGCCGGCCTATACGACACTTCCTCGAAGTGTACCACCGTCATCAATCAAACTCGCGCCGGCAATCTCAACTCCGTCTCCCTCCAGATGCGGCGACGCGGCGATGCGTTTTACAATTCCAATTACGAACCGAAAAATCCGACGGTGGCATCTTCCTTTGATCCGCTTGCCGATTTGATCACCAAGGCGCACGACACAAGCAACGGCAAACAGCGTCTCGACGTTCATGCCTGGATGGTCACGTATCATATCTGGCAAGGATCCACGCCTCCTGCTGCTTCGAACCATCCCTTCAACCTGCACCCCGACTGGCTTCTCAGGAATAGCGCGGGGCAGACGTTTATCGGCAATGAATACTCGTTTGATCCAGGGCATCCTGAAGTGCAGCGCCACACCTATAACGTGTTCATGGATGTCGTCAGCCGTTACAACATCGACGCGATTAACTTTGACTACATTCGCTATGCAAGCGCCGACGAAGGCTACAACCCCGTTGCTGTCGCGCGATTCAATCAGCGCTTCGGACGCACCGGCCAGCCCAGCCCTACAGATCCGGTGTGGAAACAATGGCGCCGCGATCAGATCACTGCGCTCGTCCGAAAAATCTATCTTAACATCCAGGCGACCAAGCCCCAGGTGAAACTCATCGCCGATACCATCACCTGGTCTCCAGCCGTCTCCACGGCAACGCAGTGGACCAATTCAGCACGTGCCTATAACGACGTCCTCCAGGATTGGCGCGGTTGGATGGAGGAGGGGATCCTGGACATCAATCGTCCCATGGCTTACTTCCGTGAATTCAACTCGGTGCAGGCGGCCGATTACCGGACATGGATCCAATTTGCCGCGAATCAAAAACACAACCGCCACGTGATTATTGGGCCTGCGTTGTATTTGAACAGTGTTTCGGATGGCATCCGGCATATGCGTTTGAGCCGTGTTCCCACCCCCTCCGGCAAAAAGGCCGACGGAGTTTTCGGGTACGACTACAACACACCCAACAATCAAGGCATTGCCTTGACGACCACGCTGAATTCCTGGGTTGCCCCCAGCAGCTACGACTCGACGACGCCTCCCATCTTTTCCCAAAAGGTCGCAATACCGTCCATGCCATGGAAAACGTCTCCCACGCGCGGTCACTTGAAAGGTTTCGTTCGCGGCGGCACTACCGCCAATGATCTTGACGGCGCGACCATGTCGATCACCGGCCCTGTGAACCGCAGTTTCATCAGCGATGGCACCGGCTTCTTCGGTTCGGTTGACTTGCCACCGGGCAGTTACACCTTGAACGCTTCGTACAGCGGCTTTTCGCCGGTTAGCACCACCTTTTCCATCACTTCCGGATCCGTGACGACCCGCAACCTCCTCCTCCCAGCGCCCCCGGGCGAAATCATTATTGATAATGGTCAAGCTGCCTATGTCGGCACCTGGAACACGGGAACGTCGTCCACCGATAAATATGGCAGCGACTATCGCTTCGCGCACGGCGTCAGCGGAACGGCTACCCACACCGCGACCTATCGTCCGAACATTCCGAGCAACGGCATCTACGACGTTTACATTTGGTATCCGCAAGGAAGCAACCGGGCATCGAATGCGCCCTGGAGGATTTCATCCGCGGCTGGGGCCATCACCGTCAACGTGAATCAACAGATCAACGGCGGCAAATGGGTGCTCATTTCCTCTGGAAGAACTTTCAACGCTGGAACAACCGGCTTTGTGCGGCTGTCCAATTCAATCGGCTCGACAACGCCTGTTGTGATGGCCGATGCGGTTCGATTCGTTCGCCGCTAACGCTGGATTACAATTCGATCGGCCGCTCGCGGGTTATTTAACTGCTCGCGAGCGGTTTTTGTTTTCAGAATCTTCTCCTGAATCCCGACAGAGACTACTCGCTATCCAGCTTCGGCGACGCAATCGGTTTCGAGGTCGCCGCAGGTGGCGAGGAATTTGGCGTCCTGGCAGCGGATGGTTTGGCAGCATTGGTTGGTTTCGCTGGCGGAATGGCTGTTTTGGTTTCCGCTAAAAAACTATCCAGGATTGCGAGGTATTCATCGAAAATATCCGCGGATTCATCATCTCCGCTGCCTCGAAGCTGGCGCAATTGACCTGCTACCGAGGAGGCTTCTTTGCGAAGGTCAGCGATGTTGATCGTTCCGGTAGACAGTCCGCCGACGATGGAATCGTACTTTTGCAATGCTTTGGGCCCGGCGCCAGCCAGCACCTGGCTTCGAACTTCGCTGACAAGATGGGGATTCGCAGCGATGTGATGACTCAAGGAGGAATTGAAATCTATCTGCGGGTTTGGTCCAGTTGAAGGTGAAACAACGGGAACGGGCGGCGCTTTTGGCGTTGCGGATGGTGCGGTGCCTGGCGTCGGTTGTGTGCCAAAAGAGATCGAAGCAATCTTGTCGCGGCGGATGCGAAGAGTTCCAAGGACATCGCTGTTTAACACCACCGTGTTGCTTCCCAGTGCCACGACTTTACCGGAATAGCGGTCGCCGTTCTGCATGTCCACCTGGTCGGCTTGAGCGGAAGTCGCGATCGCGATGATAAACAGCACGACTGCGGGGATAATACAACGTGAAGAACCCCAACGGAGAAATACCGTCTTCATGCACAAACCATAATGGCCCAGCACAATAATGCAATAAGGAGCTGCCTGAGTTTTGGTTAACACGCCCCTTCAACAGAAGAGCGGCGACGCTGTCTTCCAGTGATTAAGTCGTTGCGTTCCACCAGTCCGAGCGCCCATTGGTTGGGGAAATGGTAGGCACGATCCATCTCCGGCGCCAGCTTGTCGATCGTGAAGCTTTTGGCCTTAATCTGGTCTGCAGGCATTCGTTCCAGGAGCATCACTGCGGGCCAATAATCTTCCTCGTTTAATTCGAACGGTTTCCACGTGGTTTTCTTTCCTGTCGGCAGCGGGGAACGACCAGTTCGCATCACCCTCTTGAGCACGCGAAGCGGCGGAATCAAACCGTTCGCCGAGATCAGTTCGCCCTCGAGCCACAGGTTTGCCAAGTGTTCGGCAAACTGCCGCCGCCGTTCATCCAGATTGTGCTTCTCTTTCAGGTATAAATACTTGGAGTCATCGTGATGAAATTTTGCCGCCAGCCTTGGAAAATGCCGCGACAATTCCCATTCGTTCGCGAACTGGCCGGACGGTTCGCGGGGATGCGGATTTGAAATCCCGTCATCCTCGTTCTTCTCTCCTTTTTCCTCGTAAACCTCGCTTACGACATACTGATAACCCTCGTAGCACGCTGAACGCTCCTTCATATCTGTGTCTGCCAACGAGTCTGGGTCGGACACGGCATTTTGGTAGGTGCTCTTGCCCATTGAGATAAGCGTGCTTCGAAAATCCATGAACGAATCGTCACCGCACCCGCCGCAAATCAGTGCAGCAGCGTCCCACAAGGGACGTGAATACGCGCTATAATACAAGTCGCGGAAATGTCTTCCGAATGCTCGGACCTTTTCAGCAGGTAATTGGCGCAATTCGTCCGCAAGCAATTTGCATTTCGTATCCATGTCGCCGCCCGAGGCGACATGAACGCGCTCAACGATGGCCCAAAAATCATCAATGGTCATAAGCTGCATGCACACTCACTCCACCCACTTCCAATGCGGGCGATCGAGCGATGTTTGTCCTTTCACCTGCGTCTGGCCGAGCTCTTTCTCCAATTCGATCAGATGAACATCCGCGCCTCTGTTCAG
Source organism: Verrucomicrobiota bacterium (assembly GCA_013820875.1). Classification (GTDB taxonomy): domain Bacteria; phylum Verrucomicrobiota; class Verrucomicrobiia; order Limisphaerales; family JACDHS01; genus JACDHS01. The sequence continues at coordinate 29,772 of JACDHS010000021.1, forward strand.
TTCATCCGCCAATGCGGCGGAATGTGTCACGACCCAGAGCTGCATTCGTTCGGACGCATTGACGATGAGTTTGGCCAACGCAGGAAGCAGGTCGGGATGCAGACTCGTCTCCGGTTCGTTCAAGACCATCATCTGAGGAGGACGCGGCGTGAGCAACGCGGCCACCCACAACAAATAACGCAACGTGCCGTCAGATAACTCCGCTCCGGTGAGAGGTCGCAGCAGACCGGGCAGACGAAGTTCAACGGCGAACCGGCAATCGCCCGGTTGAGCGATGGACAATTCCGCTCCAGGAAACGCTTCATGGACGGCGTGCGCCACTTCATCGGGATCACCGATCTCCATGATCGTTTGCAGCGCGGCAGCAAGGTCTTTGCCGTCGTGTCCGAGCACCATCGTCCGCGTGCCCAATTGCGGCGAGCGACACGGCGCGTCGGGATCGGTGCGGAATTGATCGTAAAAGCGCCACCCGCGAATCGTTTCGCGCAACATCAAAACTTCCGGTGCCGTATTCGGATCAGCGATCTGGAGAAAAATGCTTTCGAACAGGTTCAATCCGCCGTCGTGAAGCTGCCAACCTTGATCCGTGCGAATTCGGACTGAGGGCCCGGTTCGATCCACCAGCACCCGTTCCGGTTTGCAAACCGGGCCGGACCAGATGCATTCACGTTTAATCTCCGGGTCCAACGCAAACGCCGTTGGATTCATCCTATCCGCTGGCGGCGGCAGTCCCATGGCGATGCAATAACCAAAATCCTCTCCCGAAAATCCAAGCTTCAAGCGCTTCGGATCCTTTCGCGCCGTCCCTTGAATCGGGACACGTCCGGCACGCATGTCGCGCGTGATTTTCTCCGGCCCCGCCCAGAAGGTGGAAGGAAGCCCGCCTTCCCGAGCCAACGAACTGACAATGCCACCGCTCGCCGTGTCTGCGAGCAGCCGCAGACTTTTGTAGAGATTCGATTTGCCCGACCCGTTCACCCCTTTGATGACATTCAATCTTCCCAGCGGAACAACGAGGTTCCGCAAAGAGCGATAGTTCTCAACGGCCAAGGTGGTGAGCATGTGGTGGCGAGACTAACCGGAAAACGGGTCAGCCTTCAACACCACGTAAATTCAAAAATCTGTGTCAATAGTACGGACCTGACCCCAAACTTTCATTGGACAAATTTTTAATTCCAAGCAAACTCCCTAGACATCAACCCTTGGACATCAACCCTTCGACTGCAACGGGATAGAACCGCATGAAAAACGTGAAAAAAACCACGAACAATGGTTCGTTCAAAAGCATTGGAGAACTGATCGATTTACTCAAACGCGGGTCTATCGGGAAGTCGACTGTTTGGTTTAGGGGACAATCCGTAGCAAAATGGAAGCTGCAGCCCTCGATCATGAGGCCACCGCACTCGTTCGATGATGAGGTTGTTCTTCTTAAAAGGTTTAAGCAAAATGCTGTTTCATTGATGGACGCCGTGCCAACATCGGAAGCGGATTGGCTCTTCCTGATGCAACATCATGATGTTCCGACCAGACTCCTTGATTGGACGGAAAGCCCTTTAGTTTCCCTTTATTTCGCAGTTGGGCCGTCGGGTGATAGTAAACACGATTCGGAAGATGCAGCGCTTTGGTGCCTTTTTCCGCATTCACTGAATCATATGGTAGGTGTTCGCATGGATTCAACCCATGACATTCCGAGTTTCGGTCATGAGGATGTTTTAGACGGCTATCTTCCTTCACGAGCGGCTGGAATCAAAAGCGCGTCACCTAAACCGATTGCGCTGATTGCCCCACGCCCCTTTCGGCGCCTACACGTTCAGCAGGGTGTTTTTACACTTTTTCACCGCAACCCAATTCCTTTGGAGGAGATCGTGGATGACTACGGCAAATCTCCACATATTGTAAAGTTCATTATACCGGCAAGTGCCAAGCCTAAGCTGCGTCAAGAGCTGCAACTTCTGCAAATTGACCGGCTTGCGCTCTTCCCCGAATTGGAAAACGTCGCAGCACGAATTTTGATTCTCAAAAAATGAAGACAAATTCCTTATCCCATTCACCGACTGAGATTAACGTATTTCCGCTCACTAATACAAACTCAGCGATTCTAACGTATCTCGATAGAGATAAGGTATTCATGAATCCGACGTATCAGCGCGAAGGAAATATTTGGCCTGATGAAAAAAAACAGCTATTGATTGATTCACTTATCAATCGCTTCGATATTCCAAAACTGTACTTTCACGAGTATCTTGAGCCTCAGCTTATTGAAGGAAAAAAGAAAAAATACGCAGTCATCGACGGGAAACAGCGTCTTTTGGCTATTTGGGACTTCATTGACAATGCTTTTCCTTTGGGGGACCGATTTGAATATTTACCTGATCCAAGCTTAAATCTTTCCGGGCTTACTTATCGCGAATTAACGGAATCCTACCCTCACGTCAAAGCGCAATTTGATAATTGGCCTTTGGCGATAATGGTGGTGCGTACCGATGACATCGAGTTGATTGAAGATATGTTCTCGCGACTAAATGAAGCGGTTCCATTAAATGCCGCCGAGAAACGTAATGCTTTTGGCGGACCATTGCCTCCTCTTATCCGGAAACTGGTCAAAGAATCTCTTTTCGTAACTAAACTTCCGTTCAAGAACAGTCGATATCGCCATTTTGATGTGGCCTGCAAATTCCTCTATCTCTGTATGATAGGCAGTCCGGCGGATACAAAAAAAATCAAGCTTGACGAGTTTGTTAAGGATTTCCAGAAATCGTCAGATACCAAAAAGGGACGGGAGTTGTATGCGGCCACTACAAAGATACTTACTCACATGAGTGATATCTTCACAGTGGGTGACCCACTTTTGAAAAATATCGGAACAGTTGTCGCCTACTTTCTTATATTTAAGCGAGCCGCGGCAGCAGGAGAATTAACAGGGCTTAGCCGAAAGAGATTCGTCGAATTTGATGCTCATCGAGAAAAAAATTCCGAAATTGCTGCTAAAGATATTACCAAGGCTGACTACGAATTTATGAAGTTCGATGAACTAACCGGTTCTGTGAACGACGGACATGCAATTCGATTCCGCTGCAGATTGATTAGTAAGTTCGTTCTTGGGGCAACATCCAAGACTGCGCTCTCATTCCCAGAAAAAGTGTAGTCGCAATAATCGTATAAAAAGCAACCTCGGAACTGCTGATAGATCGCACCTATGTTATTTTCGGAATAGCGGTTTCTTCAGCAACGCGAAAAAAGGGGTCACTCCTCACTATTTACATCAATCCTCTCGCCGATCGCCAAATCGTTCTAGAGTATTGAGACTTTGCCGCCGATGGCTTGGAATGCTTCAAGCCACTGCAAACTTGTGTCAATACTATGGACTGAACCCTTTTCCATTGGCGAATTAGCCTCGATTGAACTACAGAAATGCTTTGATTTCGCTCCAAGTCACGTCTTCGGCCTTCTTAGGTAGAGGGCACAGTTGCCTTGCTTGGACCCAGTGATCCCAATGCTGGTAAATAGCTGCCCGAGCGTGTTGCTGGCAGTTCTGAGGGTGTGGGTGGACTACCACAATTCTGTTCTCTTTTGATCGTAGAAGCCATGCAATTAATCGCGAATTGATTCCCTTATCACCGAAGCCGTATCCGCAAGTTACAATCCGATTAACTTTCTTAAGAGCATTATAGAATTCCACATGGAGATCCTCATATAGATAGTTCGTGTAATCGCTCATTTTGTTGTGCGTTCCCATGAGTATCAGTGGTCTCGTTATGTCCACTCCAGGTAACACTTTGGTGATCTGAGCCACACCTGGAGACACACGTTTTTCAGTTTTAGACTCCCGAATCCAGACCCAATCCACTGAACCGTGCAGCTTTACAAATTTCAAAATACAAGTATCGAACAGTTCAGGCCTCCAATAACGGACGCCGTGTTCGTCAGGTTGATCAAAGCCATCCACATGGTTCACCTCTAACTTTTGGAGTAACCGGTCCAGTAGGGGGTCGTGGTTCAGAGAAAAAATCCAGTTGGTTTCTGCAGTTCTGCACGCTTCACCTATCCAGGATAAGTAGTCGACTGAGCATTTTGGCTTTGACAGTTCTGCAGCTACAATGTCGCGAATGTAGTTGGACGCTTCATTCGCGACTTGGAGAAGATTGGAAAGACGATGCATGTACCAGTCGCCGTTACTCCTTCGTACGGACCTAAGTTTTTGAGGATCTTCAGTCAGCACGCTTTGAAGTTTATGGTCTAGATCTCGAATCAAGGGATTCAACGCCGGATTTTCTAGATCGCCGCTGAGACTGCCAACGATCTGATGAAGCATAAATTGAAGATCTTCATAGTTTGGCTGCCGTTCCGCGTAAAAATATAGATCGGCTTCGGACTTGAGCAGTTGAAGAAGCAGGCGAATTCGGTTTAAAGCCCCGGTCGAGGAATGTTCCATGGCCTGTGGACATTCGCCGGAAAGGTATCTACCGCTTGTGTGCAGAAACACGTCACTATCTCCAAGAACCCGTGTCGTGAGTAGTGCTGTACTGGGGAGACCGGCTCTGATTGAACTTCCGGCACCAAACAAAAACGCGAGAGACATACCTGAAAGTATGGAGGAGACGTTGATCTGCTTTAGCTCGGTTTCACGATGTGCCAAAGATCCTGCTTGAAGGCGGAGATATAATCAAAAAGCAGCGTTTCCTCTGTTGGGTAAATAAAGTTTTTTTTCATCCTGAAAAAGTCTTTTTCAAAGACGAATTCATCCAGTCGGCCCATCTTCTCCAGCATCGCCGCCGCTCTGCCGTTCTTTTGCGGTCGATCGTTCCGGTCCCAGAATTGGAAGAGATAGAAATCAGGCTCAGCCCAGACATCGATTCCAAGATGGGCGTCCTTCCAAGGGCATTCGGTGAAATAAGCGTCGCGGTTCGAGTAGATATCAATTCTGCCGAAGGGACGCAGATCGTTCTTAAAATGATCAACAATCCGGTGTGCCCGGTAGGAAGCCAGATCATCGACCATGGCTTTGAGTGCGAGGGCAGTCTGGAAATTGTCGCCCTGACACATGATTTGATGAAATGCTTCCATCACAGGTTTGTTCATGATGTTTCGTCCAAGTTTTCTGATTATTTCTGCGTATTGGCAGATGCTGTATTTAACGTTTAAATCGGTAGATTGCTCTGCGCATTTGAGCAGCCAGCCGTGCAGTAGATCATTGTGCGAACTGTCGTAAGCGCAGATAACTTTGAGCAGGTTTTTAATTTCGTGCGCTTCCTGCGGTGTCCAGTCGGTTGTTGCCGGTCCGGCGCATCCAATCAATCGCAGGTAAACGATCGCGTCACAGTAGTAGCCGTTGCTGCGGACATAGTCCAGGTAACCGGGAATCTGCCGCCGTCGATCGGCAGCGTTGTTGATCTTGTTCTCGACGAAAATCGCTTTTTTCGACTTCTGATCGACAATCAGAAGATCAATGCGGCCGATTTCTCGTGTGACTTCAGGCTCAGTGTAGTCTGCCAGGTTTATCCGGGCTCCATGCAGCTTTAGAAATTCAAGAAACAAGTAGCAGAAGAGATGTTTCTGTTGATGTTTCCCATTTGGGTTCAGCAGCGCATATAGAATATCGCTGTGGAACGTTTCCCGGTAGTAATAATCTGAGATCAGCTCAAATAAATTGAAACCAAGCTCGTGGTCTTTATGAGACAGGTTGTCCCGGTAGGTTCCCGCCAATCCAGAAAGGTACTTGTCGCGAATGAAGTCGTGAACCCGAGATACTGCTCCTCTGTTAAAAAAACAGATTTGCTGCAGGAGAGCCATTTCTCGAGTGAGCAGCGGTTGCATAAAACGAGAATGCCAAATGGTTTTAGAACAGCAAGGTTGGTATGTGGGTGAGAGGGCGAGTAGTCGCACTCCGTAGCCAGAATTGAACGCTCCTGTTCTTCGACCCACTGGCAGGCGAGTGGGAGTAGCGCCTTAAATTCATGGGGAGTTATCATGGGGATGTTTCAAGAGCGGTTGGCGGTAGTTGCTTACTGAGATAGTATTCAAAGGTATGGGAGACGGGAATCAACATAAAGAGGAGCGGCGCAAAGATCCTCGCACCAACGAAGCGCTGTTCGCCGACGCTCTTAACGCCGTTTCCGTACGGCATTCTGATGACGACGAAAGTGCGGAACGGTATTGGGATGCCGTTGTGGTGCTTTATTGCCGGGCCGATCAGGAAGTGATGGACAGGGTGCGGGAGTGGTTAACCGGTGATGAACCGGCGAAGCGAATTGTTGCGGCGGATGTTTTGGCGCAGGTCGCTTACGGAGATGAACACCAGCGAGAAGCGGCGGCTCACCTGTTGGGAAAGGCGCTCGAAACTGAGACCGACGAGGAGGTAATCGCGTCTTTGATCTACGCGCTGGGACATACTCCCCACCCGCCGAGTTGCGAGCGCCTGATTCAATTTCAGAACCATCCGTCAGAGGAACTGCGGCGCGCCCTTGTTTATGCATTGCCACAATACGCGGAAAACAGGGCGGCAATCACGGCCTTGTTTCTTTTGTCGCGTGATGCTGATGACGAAGTGCGCGACTGGGCAACGTTCGGACTCGGCTCGCAGATTGATCTGGATACCGCTGAAATTCGCGATGCCCTTGGGGCAAGGCTAAAGGATCCTGACCAGGAAACGCGATATGGGGCGATGGTTGGGTTGGCGCGTCGCGGTGATCCAGCGGTCATCCCGACTTTTCTACAGGCGATTGAATCCATGGCAGAGGGAACATGGCGGGATTGTTACCTCTTGAAGGATGCAGCCGATGAAATCGTTCGGGTCGCCGGCGAGACAGGCTCGCCTGTATGGAATGAGGTCGTTTCGAGGATCGCTCTCGCGGGAGAGGGAAGGGATTAGCCGCGAAAGAACGCAAAGAGCGCAAAAAGGGAAGGGCTCATTGGGGGCACATTCCGGCCGGTAAGGCATCGGGTCGGAAATGGGTCCTTGGGAATTGGACGGCATTCTGTGTCGGTGGGGCGGGTGTCGGCCGATTTCGGACTGCGTTCCGGCCGGGGTGGTTTTGGACGAGCGGATCCGTTCCGGTTTCCGGGGAACGGGGTCTGAAACCGCGTGATTTGAACTTGTTTGCGCGGAAACTTCTTCAAATCACGCTGACACAGACTTGTTTCCGCGCAAACATGTTCAAATCACGGTGATTCAAAGAAGTTTCTCCGGAAACAAGTTCAAATCAGGATGGAATGAAGAAGTTTCCCGGGAAACAAGTTCAAATCAGGCTGATTTGAAGAAGTTTGCGCGGAAACAAGTCCAAATCACGCTGATTCAGACTTGTTTGCGCGGAAACAGGTCCATTTCCGCGTGGAAAGCAGGTGTTTTTTGGGGTTTTAATTGTTGTAAGTGGTTCCGGGAGTGCTGGTTGTGGATGGATAACGTTTTTGTTGAGGATGGAAATGATCGGGTGAAAAGGGTTTTGTGTGACACGAATTGCAGGTATTTTTTCCCAGCGCGGCGTAACCACAAGGATGCATATCCACGCTACGACTGAAGAACACGCGCCTCGAAATCTTGTTATCGTTCCACGATTCTTCAACGTATATAGTAGTACAAATTGGGGACGAAAGCTGGACGCATGGGTCGAATCGGTTCTGATTAGGACTCAGTTTGTCGCCCAGAAAAAAGTGGCGTTTCAGAGGCAGGGGAATAAATAATGCGACGCATGCTGCAATTCCATAAACTGCTTCAGTTGGTTCTCGAAGAGGGAAAATTCAAGTCGGATCGGACTGGAACAGGAACCTACTCAGTTTTCGGTGCGCAGGCGCGATTTCCTCTTTCAGACGGTTTTCCGGTTGTGACGACCAAAAAGCTTCATCTGAAATCGATCATCTACGAATTGCTCTGGTTTCTTCGTGGCGACACGAATATCAAATTTTTAAACGAGCACGGCGTCACAATTTGGAATGAATGGGCGGATGCAAACGGCGATCTTGGCCGGGTTTACGGCGCGCAATGGTGCGACTGGCGAACCGCGGATGGCCGTTCCATCAACCAGATTGAACAGGTCATCGAGCAAATCAAAAAGACTCCCGACAGCCGCCGCCTGATCGTCAGCGCATGGAGCGTCGGTGAAATAGACAAAATGGCGCTGCCGCCATGTCATACGCTGTTCCAATTCTTCGTTCAGGATGGCGAGTTGAGCTGCCAGCTTTATCAGCGCAGTGCCGATCTGTTTTTAGGCGTGCCGTTCAACATCGCCTCTTATGCGCTGCTCACCATGATGGTGGCGCAGGTGTGCGATCTGAAACCCGGCACATTTGTTCATACGTTTGGCGATTTGCATCTCTACTCAAATCACCTGGAACAAGCGAAGCTTCAGCTCACTCGCGAGCCCCGTCCGCTGCCACAGATGAAGATCAATCCGGCAGTAAAAAACATTCGTGACTTCAATTACGAAGATTTTGAGTTGGTTGGATACGATCCCCATCCAGGTATCAAGGCTCCCATTGCGGTGTGATTGCTTTCAGAATCGAATGCGTCGCACTCTGTCCGATGAACTCGTCGCGTAATGCATTCGAACTCTGAACAGAAGTTGAATCGCATTTGTCCGGTTTGCCTGGAGACAAGGAAGGAGGAAGTCCTGGCGAAACAAGAATTACTTTTGGTGCGCTGTCAGTCCTGTGAAATGGTCTTCGCCGACCAAGTGCCGGCGCAATATGCCGACGCGTTTTACAATGAGGTCGCCGATTCCCTCTACCTTTCGGAAGAGAAACTGCAAAGTGACTACGCTACCGTCCGGTTCGAAAGAGAGATCAAACTTCTCCGTCATCATCTATCAAGTGGCAGAATCCTTGATGTCGGTTGTTCAACCGGTGCGTTTCTTTACCAGGTGAAGAAACGGTGGCCGAAGAGTTATGATATTTTGGGAACGGACATTTGCCAACCGGCGCTGGCCTATGCGAAACGACAACAAGTCAGTGTAGTGGAAGAGTCATTCTTGAAATGTGACTTTGGTGAATCGCACTTTGACGCGATTACATTTTGGGCGGTGCTGGAACATCTGCTTGATCCCCGATTGTTTTTGGCGAAAGCAGCTTCATTACTCAAACCAGGCGGGTTTTGCTTCATCCTCGTTCCGAATTTCAGGTCGCTCGCGACACGGCTTCTAGGGGCGAAATACCGGTATATTTTCCCGCAGCATGTAAACTACTTCACATCGGCTACCTTGCGGAAGTTGGTTGGAACGGAATCAAACTGGAAAATCGTCGAGGAAGGTTCGTGTCACTTCAATCCCATGGTCATCTGGCAGGATCGAAAGAATAAAGGGGCTGCGTTCGTTTCCGATCAGGAACGGGTGAAGTTGCTGAAGGCAACTACGTCGTATAAACAAAACCCGCTGCTTGCTCCCATCAAATGGGCTTACAATTTTTCTGAAAAATGTCTGGGCGCAACCAATCTGGCAGACAACATCTACATCGTTTTGCAGAAGCAGAATCAATGAAAGCATTCAAAGCAATCGCCGCGATGAGCGAAAATCGAGTGATCGGGCAGGGGAACAAGATCCCCTGGCACCTGCCGGAGGACTTCAAATGGTTCAAGCAGGTGACCACCGGGAATGTGATCGTGATGGGCAGAAAAACGTTTGAGTCGATTGGCAGGCCTTTGCCGAATCGGACGACCATCGTCCTAAGCCGCTCGGATTTCTCCCACCCGGGAGTCCAAACAATCAGTAGTCTGGAAGCATTGCCGGAAGTTTCAGGGCAGGAGATTTTTATCTGCGGCGGCGCACAAATATACGAACAAACGTTACCGCTGTGTTCGGACCTTTATCTGACCCTGGTGAAACGCGTGGTGGATGGAGACGCCTTTTTCCCGCCGTTCGAAAACAATTTTGAATTGGCCGAGGTCGTTCGTGACTGTGAGGAATTCAAAATTCTGCATTTTAGGAGAACGTCTCAGTAGCCGAAGTCGGTGGCAGGTTGCCACCGCAACGGGTAGCCCGTTCCACCCATTTTCAGACAGGTTCTTAAACTTCCCCGTGGCATGCCGCGAGTTTTCGCGTATCTTTCCGCCGTTTCGATGCCAAAGTTTAGTAACATTGCTGCTTATAAGTTTGCTCCGCTGAGCGAATTGCGTTCCTTGCGCTCCCGCTTGCTGGCCCTTTGCAAAAGTTGGGAACTCAAAGGGACCATTCTTCTCAGTGTGGAAGGAATTAATCTTTTTGCAGCCGGTGCACCGGAAAAAATCGAGTTGTTGCTCGCGGAACTCCGCACCATTCCGGGCCTCGAGAATTTCGAAGTGAAAGTCAGCGAAAGCGATCATCAACCGTTCAACCGGATGCTGGTTCGCTTGAAGAAAGAGATCATTGCTTTTGGGGTTGAAGGCATTGATCCCGCAAAACGCACTTCGCCGAAGCTATCAGCCACCACGCTCAAACAATGGCTTGATGATGGCAAACCGGTGACGTTGCTCGACACCCGCAATGACTACGAAGTAAAGCTCGGCACATTTCGCAATGCGTTGCCAATAGGCATTGACCATTTCAAAAGTTTTCCGGATGCCGTGCGCAAGTTGCCGGAGGAAATGAAAGATCAACCGATCGTGATGTTCTGCACCGGCGGGATTCGCTGCGAAAAAGCGGGGCCATTCATGGAGCGCGAAGGATTCAAAAATATCTTCCAGCTCGAAGGTGGCATTCTGAAATATTTCGAAGAATGCGGCGGCGCGCATTACGACGGCGAATGTTTTGTTTTTGATCAACGGGTCGGTGTCGATCCCAGTCTGCATGAAACGGACTCCGACCAATGTTTTAATTGCCAGACGCCGCTCACGAAAGAAGAGCAGGTGGACAGCCGCTTTGTGCCTGGTCGATCATGTGCATATTGTTTCAAGACGCCTGAAGAAGAGATCGCATTCAGTGTGGCGCGGCGGCATGAGGCGATCAAACGAGCCGTGAACCCACTGCCCGGAAGTCAGCCTTACGATAATTTTCGTCCCATTACCGTCCCTCAGGATTGCGACGGTAAAACGTTAATGGATGCGCTTTGCGCCGTGGTAAAACATCTTCCGCCCGAGAAATGGGAGTCTGAATCTGCGCGCGGTCTCTTGGTGGATATGAAGCATCAACCCGTTCCAACTACGCACGTTGTTCACGTAGGCGAAATGTATTTGCATAAGTTTCCCAATATCGTTGAGCCCAGCGTAAACGGGGATGTTCAGATCTTGCATGAAGATGAAGCGTTGGTTGTCCTGAATAAGCCTGCGCCACTTCCGATGCACACAGGTGGCCGATTCTTTCGCAACACGCTGCAGTATATCCTGAACGAAGTTTATCATCCGCAAAAACCGCGGCCTGCGCATCGTCTGGATGCGAACACCACGGGCGTCGTTCTCATCACTCGCACCCGCCATTTCGCTGGAAAACTTCAGCCGCAATTTTCACGCGGAGAGATTGAAAAGGTGTATTTCGTACGCGTGCAGGGTTTGCCGAAGGAAGATGTTTTTAATTGTGATGCACCGATCAGCGCGGTATCTGGAGAGATTGGGTCGCGCGATGTGGATATGGAAACGGGGCGGGCATCGAAGACTAATTTTCGAGTGTTGCAACGCAATGAAGATGGAACGGCGCTGCTGGAAGCTCGTCCATTGACGGGCCGTACGAATCAAATCCGCGTCCATCTCTGGCATCTCGGTTTTCCGGTGTGTGGCGACCAGGTCTATCTGCCCGGCAAAAAACTCGGGGACACCCAAACGTTGCGAATGGACGACTCACCGCTTTGCTTGCATGCGTGGAGCATCCGGTTCACGCATCCACTGACCAACAAACCGGTTGAATTCTGCGCGCCGCCACCCGCCTGGGCAAACATCCACTGAAAACCTTTTGAACATGAAGAAAAATCCTATTCCATTTCTCCGCAAACTCGGGTTGATAGAAGGCATCTCGTTTCTCCTGCTGATGGGAGTGGCAATGCCGCTAAAATACATTTGGGGAATGCCGACGCCCGTGAAGATTGTCGGTTGGGCTCACGGTGTATTGTTCGTGAGTTTGTGCGTCTCGCTCTTGCAAACAATGATTGTAGCGAAATGGTCTTTAAAGCGAGGTGCGCTCATCTTCATCGCGGCAATTGTGCCTTTCGGCCCTTTCCTCATTGATCGTCGGGTGAAAGGCTACGAAAAAGAGTTTCACGAAAGTCGAACGGCCTCTCCGAGTGAATCTCCGGTTCTGCGCTGATTTCTTTCAAAATCTGATCCGTTAGTTTGCATCCGCCTGAAAAGGTGTAACCAAATGGGCCTGAGTTCCTCTATTCTGCTGGGACACCCATGAAACATTTTTTCAGAAAGCTTGCTCTCGCCTGCGCAATTCTCGCATTTATTCTCTGCAATCAGCTCTACGCTGAAACACGGCCAAACATCGTAGTTATTCTTGCGGATGATCTTGGATGGGGAAGTGTCGGTTGCTATGGCGACACCCGATTGCAGACGCCGCACATTGATCGTCTTGCAAAGGAAGGACGACTTTTCCGAAATGCTTACGCAACAGGTTCGGTCTGTTCACCGACACGCTATGCCCTGATGACAGGACGGTATTACTGGCGCACGAGCATGAAGGACGGTCTCGTTTTACCTGGCAATGGACCGCTCCACATTGAAACAAACCGCACTACCCTTGCCTCTGTTATAAAAAGCAAAGGTTACCAGACCGCCGTCATTGGCAAGTGGCATCTTGGTCTCGGTGCAAATTCCAAGGTGGATTGGAACGCGCCGCTCGCGCCTGGTCCGAGAGCGATCGGCTTCGACTACTTCTATGGATTGGCAGCCAATTACGGCAACCCTCCGAATCTCTACATCGAAAATGAAACGCTCCTTGGCGTCGAGCCGGGTAAGAAAATCGTGGTCGGCAGCGAAGGAGATGAGCAGGAAGCGTTGCAGGTGGTTCGAATTGCCGATGATGTGATGAACAAGCTCACAGACAAGTGCGTGGAGTGGATCGGAAAGAATAAGAAAACCCCGTTCTTTCTCTATTACGCTCCCATTGCCGTGCATGAACCGATCACTCCAGCAGCGAAGTTCACAGGTTCTCCTTTTGGCAAATATGGCGATTTCATTCATGAGCTTGACTGGTCCGTGGGAGAAATCCTCAAAGCGCTGGATCAATACAAACTCGCCGATAATACACTTGTCATTTTTACCAGCGACAACGGCGGTGTGGCGCACCTGAACAATCCGAGTGCGGGAGCGGCGATGAAAGCGGGGCTTGCAATCAACGGACCTTTCAAAGGCGGCAAACATGACATTTACGAAGGGGGATTGCGCGCGCCTTTCCTGGTGCGTTGGCCAGGCCGCGTGGCCGCGGGCTCCGTTTGCGATGACATTGTAAGCATGTCTGACCTGGTGGCCACGACCAGCAGCATCTTGAAGGCATCTCTTCCAAAAGAATACTCTGAGGATAGCGTGGACGTGAGTGGTTCATTTTTCGGGAAGGGAAAACCGGCGCGGGATGTGATCGTATTGCAGGATTCCACATCGACCTACGCGGTGCGCCAGGGCAAGTGGAAGTTGATTGAGCGTGAGAATCCGTCCGCATTGCAGCCGCGAAGCGAACAACACAGGAATAAATTGATGCAACGTCGGAAAGGCGCTCCAACAGAAGACGAGTTGTTCAATTTGGAATTGGATCCCTCGGAAAGTAAGAATGTCGCGCCAGCACATCCCGAAATCGTGAAGCGTTTGCGAGTGCTGCTAAGCGAGACACGAGGATTTTAATTCGAATTTGCATTGCGAACAGAAAAGCGCAGCCACAACTATTATTTCAATGTACCCGGTTAAATCAGCCCTATTGCTGTCTGCAATTTTAGCTCTACCCATAACACCCTTGTTGGCAAAGGATAAATCGGAAAAGACGCAATATATCCTGGTGAATCGAAAGCCAAACAGCGCCTGGAATCTCAACGATCCTTCTTCCATTCAGCGCGAGGATTTTGAAGAGGTGAAACGGGAATTGCCCGAAATTCCCGGCGCAAAAGTCCGTCCCGGCATCGGCTGCATTTTTCCTTATTTCCGTCACGATGAGGAAACATTGCAGAAATCTTTGCGGCAATTTTTGAAAATCGCAGCCGAGACCGACACACCGGTTCTTGTGCAGATTGACGGGGAAAATTGGTGGACTGGACGACCCGACCTATGGAACTGGTGGGATCCAAAAAAGCCGGGCTACGATCCCGCCAATCGCGAGAATGTGGAATGGTTCGGCTGGAGTTCCGATCAAGCGCTAAAGATCGCGTGGCGCAATTGGGGGAAACAGCATCGCATTGGACCGCCTCCCAATCTGATGAGTCCGCGGTATCGCAAGGAATCCCACAAACAGATGGAAATTCTGATCCCGATTATTCTGCAATGGTGGAAAGCGCTGCCTGCTGAGAAAAAGGATTTGTTGGTGGGAATCAAGGTAGGATGGGAATCGTCCATCGGCGTCAACGCATGGTATTTTCCCGACGGCAACGATCTTCTGGATAAACCCGCGAGCGAGGATCCTGCTTACCGTTTAAAGACAGATGAGTTGCCGGGGCGCGGTGTTGCTGCCACCGGTTATGCGGCAGTGAAGACTGCTGGGATACGCACGAAAGGGGATCTTACGGAAGCCGATTTAGCGGAGGTGACAAGACGGCATCTGGAGGATCTTTCACGGGTTGCGTCGGAACTTGGTGTCCCGCGTGGGAAGTTGTTTACACATGGCGTCGGTTGGAAGGATGGCGAGTTGCTTTATGAGGCTGCGGTGAATCGATATAGCTCGCCGGGCTGGAGTTTTTACAAGCACGCACGCGATCCCAAACAGGACATGGGTGTGCAAAATGCGTTGAAGAAGAGCAATGCCCCGCATTGGGCTGCCATCGAATGGCTGTTCCAGGGGCCGCGCGAAGTGGATTCCTGGCGCAGAGCGCTTGAAACTACTTTATCGGACGAGAACTGCCGTTTGATCTGCATCTTCAACTGGGAAGGAATCAGGGATAGTGAACCGGTCCTGGAAGCTATTCGTCAGACGATTGCGGGGAGTGTGGAGTCCGGCAAAACAGATAAGCGTTGAGAGATGGGCCCTCAACAGGAACTATTCAGTAGAGAAACCACAGATGGACACAGATAAATCCAAGTTGGGCTTTGCTCCGAATTAAAAGGGTACCTTTGCTGCTCCCATCTGTGTCCATCTGTGGTTTCTCTACTTCTTAATCTGCTCGCCCCAGCTTAGATTCAGCCACGCAATCCAACCAGATCCATCCGCTTCGCCGTTTCGCGATAGGCTTCTTCAACCCATTGAACGATTTTCTTCGGGTCCGGCGCATATTCGAGTTCGATCGAAACGACGCCGTCGATCTCCAGTTCCTTAATGGCTTGCAGGTAAGGTTCGAATTTCACAATGCCTCGGCCGGGCGGAAGGTCGCCATGCACTTTGCCATCGCAATCACTCAGGTGAACGTGAATCGCCTTACCCTTCAACTTTTTGAGTTCAGTGGGTGAAGTGTCAGACAACACCATGTGACTGATGTCTATGTTGGCGCGGATGCGTGGATGTTTGCAGTCATCCACAAACTGCGCCATGGAATCAACACTGTTGAGCAGACTTAATCGGAACGGTTCCAGTTCCAGCGCGATATCAATCTTCTTTTTGTCTGCGTAATCACCAATCCGGCGGCACGTTTCGACCGCCCATGCCCATTGTTGTTGGGGAGGGATGATCTCGCGGTTCCAAATGTATTCGCCCAGGACTAGCAAAACATTCTTCGCGTTCCACGTTTTCGCCAGATCAATAAATTTCTTCGTGCGCTCGATGTGAAACTCACGCACCGGTTCGCAGAAATCTGCCAATCCCAACGAACAAACCGGGAGGGAAATAATCGGCAAATCCAATTTCGCACAGGTATTGGCAACGCTCTTCACTTCCTTTTGCGATATGCCGATGGCTTCGGTGTGAATGTCCACGCAATCAAAGCCGATGCGGGAAATGTGTTTCAAACCGGTGGCGGTATCCACCCCCGCCTGCACGAATGCGCTATTAATAATGCCGAGTTTCATGTTTGCTTTTTATCTTTACGACGTAATCGAAGCAATACCGAACGAGTAAAACTCCTTTTTAGATTCACCGAGAACTTAGAGACGCCCGGAACGTGGGCTGGACGGTCTCAAGCCCACTTCCGGATCATCCGGAAACCGCCTGGATGGTCTCAAGCCCGCTTCCGGATCATCCGAAAACGGCCTGGATGGTCTCAAGCCCACTTCCGGATCATCCGAAAACGGCCTGGACGGTCTCAAGCCCACTTCCGGATCATCCGAAAACGGCCTGGATGGTCTCAAGGCCACTTCCGGATCATCCGGAAACCGCCTGGACGGTCTCAAGGCCACTTCCGGATCATCCGGAAACCGCCTGGACGGTCTCAAGGCCACTTCCGGATCATCCGGAAACCGCCTGGACGGTCTCAAGGCCACT
>JACDHS010000022.1 GCA_013820875.1 Verrucomicrobiota bacterium
GATTTGGAACCGCCTTGTCGCCGCGCCAATGTCAAGCACTTACCAGATTTTCCCCATTAAACGCTAATTTCTTCAGGCCGACTTATATAAACCTATTTTCAGACAGGCTCTAAGGATGAATTATCTGCTGCACGAAAACACGATGTGCACCGTCTTTTCGCAGAAGCGCGTAAACGACAGAAACGTTCAGACCATCGTGTAGTTCAGAAAGTCAAGTGACGTCCAAGTATTCCGTGAGGCGAAGGCTCAACTCTTCGATACGTTCACGAGCGGCATTCGATGAGCCAGTCCATTACCAATGATTCCTCACCCCAAGCCAAGATAGCGTTGTTTCGCTCACTATTTCGTGGACGAGACGATGTTTATCCGCGGCGTTTCGTGAGCCGGAAGACTGGGAAAGCAGGCTACTCTCCAGCCTGCGGCAATGAGTGGGTTCCCGGTGTTTGCGAGAAGCCGCGAATCAAATGTTCTGATTGCCCGAATCGACGATTCCTGCCAGTCACAGATGAAGTGGTTCGCTGGCATCTTTCCGGGCAGGATGCTCACGGTCAGGATTTTGTGATGGGAATCTACCCCATGCTCCTGGACGAAACCTGTTTCTTTCTTGCCGTGGATTTTCTCTGTGAGAAATCTGGTGCCGTGATCGAACTCGATGGTGCTCAGCACCTGGCTGACGCCGATGCCTACCGGCGTGATCGGCGAAAGGATGCCTTGTTGCAGCAAAATGGATATTTCGTCCTGCGCTTCCTCACGGAAGACGCAGGCAAACACCTCGACCACGTCCTGGATACAATCGTGGCCGCGCTGGTCCACAGGGAAAACAATCGAAGGCACTGATTATTACAAACACCTATTAACAGATGGTAAATTATTTTCAAACAGGTCAACGCTGGGTTAGTGAGAGCGAGCCGGAACTCGGGTTGGGTTCGGTGCAGCAGGTCACTGGGCGGACGGTCACGATTGCCTTTGGGGCAAGCAATGAAAAGCGGGAGTATGCTCGCGATAATGCGCCTCTCCGGCGGGTTCGATTTCGTGTTGGGGACACCATCAAGAACCATGCGAATGTGGCGCTGGCGGTTCAATCGGTTAGTGAACGGGACGGGCTGATTTTTTATCGCGGTGATGGAACGGAATTATGCGAAACAGACCTGAGCGACGCGATCAGCTTTAACAAGCCGGAGGAACGGTTGTTCGCAGGGCAGGTGGATGAACCGGCGGCTTTTGATCTTCGGCTTCAGGCGCTTAAACAACAGCATCGCCGTCGCAAGTCCAGCGTGCGCGGGTTTGTGGGTGGCCGCATTGATCTCATTCCTCATCAACTTTTTATTTCCTCAGAAGTGGCTGGGCGACTTGTGCCGCGTGTTTTGCTGGCGGACGAAGTGGGCCTCGGGAAAACGATTGAGGCATGTCTGATTTTGCATCGGCTGATCCTGACCGGGCGTGTGCAACGGGCGTTGATCCTGGTGCCGGAATCGCTCGTGCATCAGTGGTTCGTGGAGTTGTTGCGACGGTTCAATCTTTGGTTCCACATTTTCGATGAAGAAAGATGCCAGGCCATCGAAACGGCGAATCCTGAAACAAATCCCTTCCTGGACGATCAATTCGTGCTCTGCAGCATCGGCGTTTTCACAAAAAACGAACAACGACTGAAACAAGCGATTGGGGCCGGTTGGGATATTCTCGTGGTGGACGAAGCGCATCATCTCGGTTGGTCGCCTGAAGCGGTCAGTCCGGAATACGCGATCGTCGAGGCGCTCGGGAAAACAACGGCGGGTCTCCTGCTCCTCACTGCGACACCCGAACAACTCGGCATGGCGAGTCACTTTGCGCGATTGCGATTGCTGGATCCAAGTCGATTCCACGACTTGAATGAATTCATCAATGAAGCGGAGCATTACCGGGATGTTGCGGTCATTACGGATAAACTTTTCAACAATAAGATCGCCGCTGAGGATGCCCTCGTTCTCTCCCGTATTCTTGGGGATAAAGAAGAGAGCCTTCGTGTTAAACTTCAGAAAGTTTCCCAGGGCGACGATGCCACTCGCGACGAGTTGATCAAGGCGTTGCTCGATCAACATGGCACCGGGCGCGTGATGTTTCGTAACACCCGTTCCACCATCAGCGGTTTTCCGAAACGAAACGCGCAACTGCATTCCCTGTCCACTCCCAAAGAAGGGGAAACGTTGTTTCAAAATCTGGCGGAAGAATTTGCCGCTGATTCCAACGCCGCTGCTGCTGAAGATTTTGATCCGGAGTTCAAAGACGATCCGCGCATCGTCTGGCTGGCTGACTTACTTCGAAGTCTCGGCATTGAAAAAGTCCTGTTGATTTGCCGGACACAAAGCAAAGTCGAGGAGATCGATGGGGCGCTCAGGAGGCAGATCAATGTAAAAGTGGCGGTGTTCCATGAAGGTCTTCCGCTGGTGCAGCGGGATCGCAATGCGGCCTGGTTCGCCGACGACGATGGCGCTCGCCTTTTGATCTGTTCAGAGATCGGTAGTGAAGGTCGCAACTTCCAATTTGCGCATCACCTTGTCCTGTTCGATCTGCCGCTTGATCCCGAATTGCTTGAACAACGCATTGGCCGACTCGACCGCATCGGGCAGACTTCAGAGATTCAAGTGCATGTGCCGTTTGTCACTGGCAGTTCGCAGGAAGTGTTGGCGCGCTGGTATCATGAGGGCTTGAACTCGTTCCAGAAAAATCTTCTCGGCGGTCGCAAACTACTGGAGCAGTTCGGCGGACGCGTGCATGACCTCGCGCAGGATTTTCATGAGACGGAAGAAACCTCCCGACCGGAACTGGATCGTTTGATCGCCGAAACAGAAGTCGCGCGCAAAGAGCTGACCATCCAACTGGAACAAGGCCGGGACCGTTTGTTGGAAATGAATTCGTTTCGTTCCGATGTCGCCTCCAAAGTGGTGCAGGAGATTCGCGCGGAAGATAAAGATCTATCGCTCGATCAATTCATGCTCGCGGTGTTTGATCATCACTCCATCCACGTCGAGGAACTCGCTCCCCGCACTTATTATCTCGGCTCGGCCGGAGTGTTCGCCGATACGTTCCCCGGTCTGCCGGCGGAAGGAGTCACTGTTACTGCCGATCGCCAGCGCGCCCTTTCTCGTGAGACGGTGCAATTCCTCACCTGGGATCATCCGCTGGTCACTGGCGCCCTCGATCTCCTGTTTGGTTCAGAGAAAGGGAACAGCGGTTTTGCCGTCTGGTCAGACGATAAGGTCGCCGGTTTATATCTTGAAACCGTTTACGTTCTCGAATGCATTGCTCCGCCACACTTGCATGTGGACCGCTTTTTACCGCCCACTCCTTTGCGCGTCCTGGTGGATCATCGTGGCAATGACACGAGTGCTGCCATCGGCATCGAAATGCTCACACGCCACCTGAAACCTGGCGAACCCTACGCACTCCTGGATCGCCCCGAATTGCGCGAAGATTTGCTTCCGCTCCTGATTGAAAAAGCGGAAGAGATCGCGAGTAATCAGATGCCGCGGATCGTGGCTGAAGCGCGTAAAGAAATGAGCGCGCAACTGGGCCACGAGATCACCCGGTTGAAAGAATTGCAAAAGGTGAACCGCAGTGTGCGCCCGGAAGAAATCGAATTGCTGGTTCAACAGCACGCGTCATTGGAGCAGCATTTGAGTAACGCCCGCCTGAGACTCGATGCGATTCGATTGATTCAGCGGGGTGGTTGAACCTAAAAAAACAAAGGGTGTGATCGGAAAGCGGATGAAATAGGTGCGCGCTTGTGCGCAAAGCATTGGCCACATGAGACCTTCCAGAGACGCCGAATGGAGCCATTTTTACCGTTACCAGCGAGGGCTGGAGTGCCTGCCGTTAAGCTTGCATTCGCGCCGCTCCGAGAAACGTGACAAGCTCCCAACCAAAAAAGCGCGGAACAAAACCGGCTTTTTGATTTTCCTGCTCTCGTTTCAAAGTGTTGGCACACCCTTCATCGGTAGGCGCATTTTTGCAGACATATTGCCTGGTCGCATCCAGGAAGTGAGCGTGCCGGTCAGCCGTGGTAAGGAAGAGTTTGTTATAGCATTGAGCAAACGGGGCCAGCCTTCCCTGGTTCCGCATTTCGAAATAACGGCAGGTTCCCTCAATTGCGCCGGGTGTTGAACGGTTAAATGCATCATCGACCGCAATAATTCCTCCGGGGGCGATCAGTTCCGCGGCAAGTGATATGTCGTTCAACAGGTTATCCGCCTCGTGCCCCGCATCCACGCTGATGAAGCCAATCGGTTCTGGAATGTGCTTCAGTACTTCACCCCGTTGCAGAACCATCGTGTCGGCATGAACAATGGAAAGCCGATCAGTATCCCCGCAGGCCTCCCGAATGTTCCTGAAAATAATCTCTTGCGGAATGTTCAGATCGCCGGCTCCGATGAAGGCATCGAATCCGACAACGCGACTGTTGTAATCGGCGGTTAAGTGATAGAGCAGAGCCAGGTATTTCCCGTGATAAACCCCAAATTCGACGACGTTGCCAATTCGTTCAGATTTAAAGAGGCAGGCTGTGAATTCCGCAGCCGAAGGAGAGAGCCAACCCTCGATGCCTTTTAACTTTTGAGAGAACGCATCGGTTAAAACATTGTTCGCCATGGCGTTCGATGTTTAGGCAATTCGAGCACCTGTCGAGAATAAATGACGGGGCTTGGGCGTTTTAAACCTTCTGAAACAAAACAACGATCTGTTCGGTTTTAAGAGTCTTCTTGCTGTAGATCCGCTTCAAGGCTGGTCCCGGCTCTGCCTCGCATTCGGTGCGATGCTGCCGAACAATTCGAAAGTTATGTCGTTTGAACAGATCAAGAATGTCATCGGCAGTGACTTTATTGAGCGTCTGAAAGCAGCTCCAGACAGCTTCTTTATAACTTTGGAATTGGGCTTCGCCGCGAACACTGATCAATTGCCCTGCGGCATTGGTTTCTTTTGCCATCATTACGTGATGCTGGAGCAGGTTCGTCTGAACGGAGAGATGTGCCCATGGCTCGGGTGCCAGTTCAAACAAGTGCCCCCCCTCCGCAGAATAATAGAGCGGTGAAATTTGCAGGAAAACATAACCGCCATCCCGAAGAACGTTGCGGAGGTCCGAAACTACAGCGTCGAGGTAATCCTGCGAAACATGTTCGAATACTGACCAGGTGAAGATGCAATCGGCTCGAAAACGTTCCGCCAGTTTTACGTTAGGTTGGATCAGGTGGAATTCGAGATTCTCAGGCAATGCTTCCAAGCCAATCTGTGTCCTAACCATTCCTGAGAGGACGTTGAACTCCGGCGTAATTTCCACTCCGATTACTCGTTTGGGCTGGAGTTTAAGGCTCATTCCAAAAGCCATCACCCCATCACCGCAGCCGAAATCGAGAATGGTGGATTCCGTAAAGTTAATTTTCCCCTTCAGCCATGAACGAAAAATATCAACGCATACAATGAATTTTTTTTCGAAGACCTTATTCGTCATTGGTCCTTCCGACCATCCCATAGGTGTTTTTGTGTTGGCAACAATAGCCGGAGCGGGTCTGTCTAAATTGTTCACAGGAACGGCACAATTTCCCAACCGAAAAATCGAGGTACAAACCTAACATTTTTATTTTCCTGCTCGCGCTTCAAAGTCCGAGCACATTTTTCGTCGGTAGCAGCATTCTCGCAAACATATTGCTTGGTCAAATCCAGGAAGTGAGTGTGCCTGTCCGCAGTGGTCAGGAATAGCTTGTTGTAGCATTGAGCAAAAGGGGCAAGCCGTCCCTGATTTTTTTGCTGGAAATATTGGCAGGTGCCTTCAATTGCGCCAGGTGTTGAGTGGTTGAAGGCATCATCCACCGCGATAATTCCGCCCGGTTTGATCAACTCTGCAGCGAGATTTATGTCGTTCAATAAGTTAATGGCCTCATGACCTGCATCCACGCTGATAAAACCAATCGGTTCTGGAACATGCTTCAGCACATCGCTGCGTTGCAGAACCATCGTGTCTGCATGAACAATTGAAAGCCGATCAGCGTTTCCGCAGGCCGCACGAATGTTCCTAAAAATGATATCTTGGGGGATCTGTAGATCATCAGCTCCTATGAACGCATCGAATCCCGCTACGCGACTGTCGTAATCTGCAGTCAATTCATAGAGCACAGCCAGATACTTTCCGTGATAAACCCCAAATTCAACAACGTTGCCAATTCGTTCAGATTTAAGAAGGTAGCCTGTGAATTCTGCTGCCAATGGAGCCAGCCAACCGTTAATGCTATTTAGCTTCTGAGCAAACGCATCCGTCACAAATGTAGTCGCCATTCCCTTTTGATGTTTGGCGAATTCGTGAATCTGTCCAGAAGAAAAAGTCTGAACTTAAAGTAATCCAGATCGCGAAGACAAAATCCAGAGTGCCCGATTCTGAAGCCTCATTCGTTGCGAACACTTCGCCCGCCATGCGCCAAAGCAGCGGTTTACAGGAGGGCAGGAGGGGATTGTAATGGGGCGCATCTTGACACATTCACTTGGACTGAGGCTTGGGATGCCGGGGTGGGCCCAAGGATTGAGACGGAGTTCTATGCATAATTTCGTATGCTTTTGGCGGAGACGCCACTAGGTGTCGGCAACCAACGGATTCGATGTCCAATAGGCTGGTCGAAATCATGTGTTGCTGCTGGATTTAAAGCTGAGTGGAATAACCGCGCTCATTACCTGGAAGTTAATTTGTGGCGGACTGATAACTATGATGACGTCACCACGAACTGGAACTTTGACCCGTCACCCCCCTGGATGGCCTGGGTACGATGACGCAAGTGGAGTTTACGACAAGCGGGCGTATTTTACTCCGACGGATTTGGTCTACTATTCAGGCTCCAAGCTTGAGGAAATCCCGGGGATGTTTCCTGGCGATGCTCAACCGACATTAACTGGTAGTCTGCAATCTTATTCCATTCCTATCTCTCGATTGTTTCGGCACACAGTCTGGAGCGACTATCCCGCGTCTTGGGATGACATTCGCATTACTGGGTTCTACATTGTTGTAGAAGTTTGGGGTGCTGGCCGATGTTCTATCGCATTCGACCGCTATCGTTTTAATGGCTTTTAATCTTTGCAGGGCGATCGCCTGCAATCCTGTCATTCAACTTTGCCAAAGATTATTTCCGTTGCGCAGTTAACTCCCGCAGGTTGATGCTCGAACCGATTCTGCTTTCGGCCTTATTGATGTTTTCGAATCTTTCCGCAACAAGCTTCCGCATGTCGTCATCTTTGGTGGGGACATCGAGACCGATTCCCGTGCGCATGGCGTCCAGGATATTCTGGTAACTGATGTTTTCCAGCGGGCGACCGGGATCGTACGCCACTTCTTCCTTCTCCCCATTTTTCACTTCGACCATCAACCGGGTCTCGAGCAGTGGCTCGACAGTCTTTGCCACCAGGCGCGTCGGGATGGAGAGTTGTTCTGAGATTTCCAAAGTGGTGGGGGGCGGTTCCCCATTTGTAAATCGTTCGGCAACCATCGTCATAATCCGCAAAGCGACAAATTCGCGACCGCGTTCATTGATGTTCTCAGCCTGCTTTTCCTGAAAATAAGCTCGGCGGTTCTGGAAGGCGTAGGCCACCTGGGCTCCCAGCAACAGGATGATCCATGAAAAATAGAGTCCCACCAGGAACACCGGCACCGAGCCAAGACTGCCGTAGATCTCAAAGTTGCGAGCCACTTGCCCGAAGTAGATCATGCTGAATTTGTTGTTCAGGTAGAGCAACAGGCCGCCGGTAAATCCGCCCACCAAAGCAGCGCGCCATTCTACTTTGGTATTTGGCATCAAGCGATAGATGGTGGTCAAAATAATGGTGAAAACGATCAAGGGAACAAACTCGGAAATGAAGGCGCTGAGGACTTCCGCGCCCGGCACCCATTGGGTCACCTGCACTTGTTGTTTGGCGCTCAAGGTAATTGCCGCCAGGAGAAGGAGGGGCCCCAAAGTAATCACCGCCCAATATTGAATGATGCGTGAAAGCCAGGTTCGACCTCGTTTAATTCCCCAAATGTCGTTCAAAGTATTTTCCACTGAACTCAACAGGGAGATCGCAATGAAAATCAGGATGACAGTGGCAGCAGCGCCGAGTCTCCCGCTCTGGACGTTTGTGATGGAAGCTTTGATGGTGTCAGTCACCTGCCTGCGATTGGTCTCGCCTTCTTTGACTTCCAGATCGAGTTGAGGCGCGAATCTTCTGACGCTGGTGTCGATCAATTGCTCGATTTGTTCGGCAACCTGTTCCTGGCCTTGTTCAGTTTTGAGCAATCCGGTGGCGATACTGATGGCGACCGCAAGCATTGGAACGAGTGCCAGGAGGGTGGCATAAGTGAGGGCGGCGGCGCGTGTCGGCAGGCGGTTGTGAACAAAGCTTCTCCAGACAAAAGCCCAGAAGCGCACAATCTTTTCATCGGCGGTTGCAGTTTCCTCGCTATCGCCGGACCACCGGTCGTTTATGCCGGAGAACATTTCTCTCTGAAGCTTCTTGAGCCTGGATAAAAATTTGCCCATAGGCACAAGGAACCTAAGCTGGAGTGAGCAAAGTGGAAACTTAATTCCGAAGGGCGCTGGATGCTGGATGCTGGATTCTGGATTTTTGCCAGCATCACTCCATCACCTTTCCTTCCTGCCCCCTCTGGAAGAAACTGTGTGACGGCTCTACGTTTAGGGCATGGAGACGTTAACACGCATCAACAAGAATGATTGGGTTCGGTTTCAGGTTCCAGACAGGCGCGTGCTGGAGGGTTTTGTCCAGGAGATTTCACACGACGAAACCCGCGTTCGAATCGGCAAGAGTCCGGATTCATCAGAAAACGAATGGCACACGTTGTCTGACATTCGCGTAATCAAGACGCAGCCGTTGATGGCAACGGTGTGACAGGAATGGGTGAGTTGCATGGTTGAATTGTGAATAGTTGCATGACCCCGTGGCGCCAATGTCCTGCCGACACCTGTCGGCAGAAACTGAACACTGAATACTGTCCCCTACCGACCCACTGCTTTCTTCTCCTTACCGGGTTCAGCACCAGCAGCTTCCCGTTTGGTTTTAATGGGCGCGACCCATTTGTAGATGGTTGCGGGCTCTTCAACGGCCTCGACCGGTTCGACTCCTTCCATATCGAAAGAGTGGGAGACAATGCGCGTGCCAGGTTTCAGTTTCTGAAGTTGTGGAATGAGTTTAACATTCAGGCTCGGCAGGAGATATAGCGTCACAACGTCCGCATCTTTCAAATCGAGTTCGAAGATGTCGGCTTGCCGGATTTCTACCAGGTGGCCGACATTATTCTTTTTAACATTCTCCCGCGATTCGGCGATTCGCTTGGGATCGATGTCCACACCGATGGCGCGGATGCCATACTTCTTGGCGGCAGTCACCACGATGCGCCCATCGCCGCAGCCGAGATCGTAGAGGAGATCGCCTTTTTTGATTTCGGCCATTTCAAGCATTTTATCCACCGCCTCCTGGGGCGTGGGGACAAATATGACATCCGGACGGCGCGCGGGAGCTTGTTGGGGCGCCTTGGCAGCTGTGATTAGTTCCTGGGCCTGGAGCGGCGGAGGGAGAATCGTCGCCAGTGCGAGAGATGAGCAGAGCAATAAACGTTTCATAATGTTTCTAAGTAATTTTGTTACCTTGTGTTTGCGTTTTGGGCGCCCAGACCTGTCCGGGCACTTTGCCGAGGGAACGTGTCGAAAAGAGGTAAAGAACGAACCCAAGGAAAAGCGGCGCCGCGCCGAGCCAGGTGAGTTTCCCGGCGTAATTGGCGGCGGAATAAAGCATGTAAACGCAGGTCGCACAGAAGACCAGCGGCAAGACCGGATAGAGCGGCACGGAGAACGGCCGCTCAATATTCCTGTCTTTGGCGCGTAAAATGAAAAGCGAAATCCCCGTCAGTAAAAAGAACAGCCAGAACACCGGCGCCGTGCAGCGCAAAAGCATTTCGAAGGCGCTATAACCACTGAAGTTCAGGGCGGTCGCTCCTGCGGTGACAAAAAACAAGTTGATCGTGCCCTGACCTATTTGGGTGCCGACGAGTGTGATCATCGCCAGGGTGATCACCCCCTGCGTGGCGAGAGAAGTGACCGGTGAATTGCGCTTCTGATTCCAACGCGCGAGTTTGCTGAACATCCTGAAATCTTCACCGAGCGTTGAGTAGATGCGCGCGCCCGTGTAGATCAACCCATTGACCGCGCCCAGCGCAGAGACCATCACCAACAGCGACATGGCACGCGCACCGAATACCCCCAGTGGTTGCGCCAGCACGTCGGCAGCAATGGCTGTCGAGTTACGCGCGCTTTCGAAACCAACTGCCGCGAGGTAGGCCCAATTCACAAGGACGTAGATGGCTGCGAGAGCCGCTGTGCCGAGGATCAATGCGCGAGGGATGTTGCGTCGTTTGTTTTTTACTTCGGCAGCAACATAAGCGGCATCGTTCCATCCGCCGTAGGTATAAAGCACCAGCACCATGGCCAGACCAATTGAGCCAGTTCCGCCAATCAGTTTGCCGGTAGTCAGCACGGTGGTTTCGGGTTTCGCCCAAAAGAATCCGGCGAAAAGAATGCCAAGCAACCCGAGAACCTTTATCACCGTCAAAATGTTCTGGGCTCGTTTGCCGAACATTGCCCCCGCCATGTTGGTGGCCGATAAGATCACGACGACTGCAAACGCGTAGAAAAACATCGAGTGGGAACCGATGTTCCAGAGTTGGGATGCGTAATTGGCAAAGATGTAAGCCATCATGCCGATGCTGCCGGTCATGATGACTGCCAGTTGTGCCCAGCCAAAAAGGAACCCGGCCCACGATCCGAATGCCCTGCTCAAATAGACATAATCACCACCGGACCTCGGGTAAGTGCTGGCAAGTTCCGCATAACAAAGCGCGCCGATTAACGAGAGTGCGCCGCCCAACACCCAGACGCCCAGCGCCATGACAGGACTCCCTACATTCGAGAACACCATCGGCGCCGTCTCGTAAATACCAGCGCCAATCACAATTCCGATAATGATGCTGACGGTGTCCCATAGACTGAGATGTCCATCCGAGGTTTGCGTATCCTGCGCCATCAATTCCTTTCAGACCTCCTGCACGAAGATGGGTTACGCTAAACCACGACATCGGAGCTTCCAGTCGTAAGAGGGCGGTTAAAGAAGTCAGCAATCTGCTGTGGATCCATCGGGGATTTCGTGTAAGGGCTTGTGTGCCGAAACGCTCTGGGGCAAAACTGTTCCGATTCAATGCGCCATTTGAATTTTCAAAACATCACGAAACGTTTCCCCGGCGTCCTCGCGCTGGATAATGTGAGTTTTGCGATTGAGCGCGGATCCTGCCATGCGTTGATCGGGGAAAACGGCGCGGGCAAGAGCACGTTGGGAAAAATCCTTGCCGGTGTTTACACGCCCGATGCCGGTTCCATTTTTCTCGACGAGAAAGAGATTCATCCGACCAATCCGTTGACGGCACGAAAACTTGGCATCGCCATGGTTCACCAGGAGTTGGCGTTTTGCCCGAATCTTTCTGTCGCAGAGAATCTTTGCCTGGGTGATTTGCCGCGGCAGTTTGGTTGGTTGAATCGAGGCAGGATGAAAGCGCAGGCTCGCGACATGCTTGATGAAATTGGCGCGCAGATCAGTGTGGATGAACCGATTGGGAATCTTTCCACCGGCCAGGAGCAGATGGTGCAGATTGCCGCCGCGCTTGGCGTCCACGCCAAAATCATTGTCATGGACGAGCCGACCAGTTCCCTCTCTGCCGGGGAAAGCGAACAGCTCTTCGCACTGCTGAAGGATTTGAAACAACGCGGCATCACCGTGATCTACGTTTCGCATCGTATGGAGGAGATTTTTCAACTCTGCGATTCCATCACCGTGCTGCGCGATGGAAAACATGTGGCGACGGAAAAGATTTCGGAGACCAATCCCGAACGCCTAATCCACCAGATGGTTGGTCGCGAAGTGATTTTCCAAAAACCGAAACACATCGAAAAAGAACCCGGGCGTGAACTGTTGAAGGTGGAAAACCTTTCCTCACCCGGAAAGTTCGACAATGTGAGTTTCATCCTGCGTGCGGGCGAAGTCCTCGGGTTGGCCGGGCTAATTGGAGCCGGTCGCAGCGAAGTGGCCCAGGCCATCTTCGGATTGGATAAAAACGTGAGCGGTAAAATCGTCGTTCATGGCAAGGAGCTTCCTCTGGGAAACATCAACGCAAGTCTCGGTGCGGGAATTGGTTTGTTGCCGGAGGATCGTAAAAGAATGGCCCTCGTTCTTTCGATGAACTGCCGCGAGAACACATCACTTGCGACACTCGACCGATTGAGCCGATTCGGTTTTATGACCCGACGCGTCGAAAAGTCGCTCGCCCAAAAATATGCCGACCGCTTGCGGGTGAAGACCCCTTCGCTCGAAACCATGATTGCCGGATTAAGCGGCGGCAATCAGCAGAAGATCGCCCTCGCCAAATGGCTCGCCCGCGAATGCGACATCCTGATTGTGGACGAACCCACCCGTGGAGTAGATGTCGGGGCAAAGGCAGAGATTCACGCCTTACTCGATGAACTCGCCTGCAACGGCCTCGCCATTCTCGTGATCTCCTCCGAACTACCCGAAGTCATGAATCTCTCCCGCCGCATCATTGTCCTGCGTGAAGGCAAGGTGATGGGAGAGCTTCGTCGGGATGAATTTTCGCAACCGACTTTGATGCGTTTGATGGCTGGGTTGACTCCAACTCATTGATTCGGGTTGCTTGACAGTTCACGCCGTTTGAAAAATTTTACAGTCTTGTTGATTACAATTCTCAAAGGAAAATGATGCCAGAACGTAAGGCTAAGCCCCAATCGAAACCTTGTTGCGGCTTGTGCGGCAGCAGGGAGAAGCTCACCCGAACACCATGTTGTGGAAATTGGATTTGCGATGATGCAGACCAATACGTTGCGTTTTCCTTCGCGCGGAATAGTTGTTACACCAATCATTCCAAGTTCACGATCTGTTCCGGTCATCATCACGAGAAGCACGAGGGGCGCTGGCAGGATTGTTCGAAGTGCAAGGAGGGGCAGCCTTTGGAGATGTACGTTTATCTCGCCACTAACGAATATAATTTCGAGAAACTGGAGAATCCGCCGGCCTTTGAACCAACTCAATGCAATCGATGCGGGGTTCGGGTGCGCCTGGCGTATGACGGGTATACTTTAAAAGGTGACGAGATCATCTGTGCGTCTTGCAGCGCCTCGGAAATGCCTGGGACTCGCGAATTTATGGAGGGTCTGGTTGATGACCAAACAAGCGAACGACCCGCAACGGAATACCCTGTCGGAACACTCGCTTATTATGGGCCGACGAACCGCCTCGCCACGAAGCTCGTTGCGTCGATAATAAAACGACCGGATGCCGGTCCGGATCCTTTGCATCGCTGGATTACGCAAGTGGGTGACATCCGTGACGACAAGTCGATTACTCAGCAAGTCTCCGCATTTTACCGCAGGCATCGTGTGAAGGAGATTGCTTCGCTGCATCGCATCATGGGTTGCCCACACGAAGAGGGGAAAGATTACCCGGAAGGCGAAGAATGTCCGCACTGCCCCTTCTGGAAGAATCGAGACCGGTTAACACATGATTTATTACCGGAGGGAGGGATGTCACCAGCCGAAATAGTCACCGAACTATCGGAGGCTAGTCCGAAGCGGCAACCAATTGAAGCGCTGACGGCTGCAGAAACGTATCGGGAAGAACTGGTTCCCGTCCTTCTCCGAGCACTGGAACGCGGTGTTGAGCAGCCAAAAGGGACGCCAACAGGTGAGGCTATGTTGTTCAGCTATGCCACGTATCTCCTCGCAAAGTGGCGCGAACCACGGGCTTACCCGCTATTTATCCGATGGCTTTCACTCCCGGGAGAAGAGGCATACGACCTGGGTGGTGACGCGGTTTCCGAAGATGGCCCCGTGCTTCTGGCGAGTGTTTGTGGCGGCGACATCGAACCGATCAAGGAACTCATTTTGAACCGCCAGGCCAACGAGTATTGTCGTGCCAAGGGGATCGAAGCACTTTGTGTCCTCGTCGCCTGGAAGGAACTGCCGCACCAAACGGTCAGCGATTATTTTCTCTGGCTGGCCAGGGAAGGTTTGGAACGTGAGCCCAGCTATGCGTGGGATGCGTTGGCTAATTGCAGTGCAGACATTGAGGCCATTGACGTTTTTCCAGAGATCCACCGCGCTTATGACGAAGAGCTGGCTTCTCCATCAGTGATGACCCTGGAAGAACTTGACGCTGTGAGAGATGGCCCGCGCGGAAAAATGCTGTCTTCATTCCGCGAATTACATCGACCGATTCATGACGTGGCAAAAGCAACAGCATGGTGGCAGTGTTTTGCGAATGACCAACTCAGAACATTCGAAACTGATGCCTCGAAGGAAAAATACAAAAGCATGACGACCCCCGAACCGATCCGCGCCACACCAAAAGTGGGTCGCAACGAACCTTGCCCCTGCGGGAGTGGAAAGAAGTATAAAAAATGTTGCGGAGCCAATTGAAAATTCAACGCATAGAATAACAATGAACACGAATGAAGATTCTCCTTTTAAGAACGTGATTGTTAACAGTGTGCAGGAAATGGTCGATGCATTGCGCAATGCGGATTGGAACGATCCGACGGGCGCCATACGGCTTCGAACCGATCTGACGATGGATGACATCGGAGACGTGGCGTTTTTCATCAACACACGAGTGTTTCTTCAGGCTTTAGCGGAAGACGACGGCACCGCTGCCACCGCCACTGGAAATCTGAATCGCGCTTTCGTTGCAAAGATCTTCGACCGGTTGGTTTTGTCGGAGCGGTATCGCGAAATGACTCGCAGGGTATGCAGGGTGATTAATGAACAGGATTGTTGGAATTTGCACCTCGTACGGATCGTGAGTGGAATTGCGGGGTTGGTGGAACTCCGAAAGAAGCGTTTTCAACTGACGGCCAGCGGACGAAAACTGCTTTCGGTCGATCAGGCTGCAACACTCTATCGCACTCTGTTTATAACCTATTTCACCAAATTCGATTGGTATTACGATTTTCCTTTTCGTAAGGCCGTATGGATCCAGCCAACGATGGCCGCCACTCTCTGGCGCATGGATTTCATCCTCAAGAATTGGTGCAACATTCTCGGCCTGGCGCGCAAGGTGTTACTTCCGCGCGTTTACGAAAACCTTCGGGAGGCAATGACCCATGAAACTGATACCGAGGAATGGATTTTTTGCAGTATTGCGCTCGAACCGCTGCTTAAGTTTGGACTGATTGAAAAATCCAAGGGCGAGGATTCGGTGGGTTCCGAGAAAGACAACGCAGTGCGCATTACACCTTTGTGGAAGCGCTTCATCGCTTTCGCAGTAGAACCCGATCTTTCAAACAACTGACCGAACGCACTTACTGCTTTTCAGGAATACCATATCCAGGATGCGTTCCAACGATCTCCGACCAGAGTTGGCGGAGGTCGATGTCGCGTTTTAATTGGCGGCTCACCCATTCGACTTTGATGTTATCACTTTCCTCGTTGAAACGGATTCCCCATACCGGATCGAAGGCTTCGGTGGATAGCGAGTAACGCATGTCGCCAAGGACAGTTTCGTCGAACGGTGAACGGGCGACCCATCCGTCGGAGAACCAGGCGAAACGATCGAAGCCACGAAACTGTTCGTTGCCACGTCTTTCGAGCGGGGTGAGATCGGCGGCAGTGATCAGCGGGAGAGATGTCCCTTCCCGGTAGGTGCTGGAACCAAAGAGTCCCACCCGGATGCGATCACTGTAGAGCTGTCCGTCCTCCAGGTACAACGAGCGCCAGACCATCAGGTTGGCGAGTGTCGGCATGACTTCGCTGCGTTCTATTTTGTGCCCGCGTTGCGCTGCGAGTTCCGCCTGGAAACTGGCCGCACGGGAGCGTTGCCCGGCACCCAGTGACAGGTAGGCTGCGCAAAAGATCAATCCAGCGGCGACAAATTTCCTACTCTGCTTGATGAGTCCAATGAATAAAGCTATCCCCAGCGGAATGGTAAACATCGGATCCACTACCGAAACAAAATCCCAGCCGAATCGCTCCCGGGTAAATGGCCAAAACAATTGGGTGCCATAGGTTGTGCTCGCATCCAGCAAGCAATGCGAGAGGTAGGCCGGAAAGGCACAGAGCCAAAACGTTTTCCACTGTTCTCGGAATCGCTTCTGAAGAATCCAGGGAAGCGCCACGATGAATGCCCCGAGGAAGGCGAACGGTATGGAATGGGTAAACCCGCGGTGATACTCGACGTATAGGAGAACGTCTTCCTTGCTGGAAACAAAATTATCTATGTCAGGTGCGATGCCGGCAAGAAATCCAACCATCGCCGCACGGCGTCCGAGTTTCCTGCCAAACAGCGCGTAGGAAGTGGCCGCGCCAAGTAATGCATGAGTGACTGGATCCATTTATCTTCGAAACTAAATTGAATTCACAGAGATAGCGTCGGTTAAAAACTGTCCGAACCGATTCCTAATTTCCCTCTTTTGCCGGGGACAGGCAAGATGCCTGTCCTACTTTATTCGACTTTCGCCGCGCTGTGTCTCGTTGGGGAATCATGCGTCAAATCCCTTCGGCAATGTGAGCCGGCATATCGTAGGAGGTCGCCACTTCCTGGGTCAGAGGTTCATCTTCCCTGGAGAGAATCCGGTAGTTGCGGATCTGGACGGAAACGCACATTCCATCTTGCAATCCCATTTTGGAGTAATCCTCTTTGCTGATCCGGGAGCGCACCACGAGTCCGCTGGGCAGGACGATTTCCAGGCGCAACATAACCCCGAGAAAATAAGTATGCTTCAGCACCGCTTGATAACCGTATTGCGTCAGGTCGGGTGAGACTTGAACGGCATAGGGGCGGAAGCCGATCTTCATTTTCTTGCCTTCGGGAACCCCGTGAGCGGGGAAGGCCAATTCATTTAAACGCGCCATGCCGTTGCGCACTTCCAGTTCGAGGATATTCATCACACCGATAAAACGGGCGACGAATTCATTCACTGGTTGTTCATAGACTTCGCGCGGCGTGCCGATCTGCTCCAGGTTCCCGCGAGAGAAAATGACGATACGATCCGAAACCTCCATCGCTTCTTCCTGGTCGTGCGTCACGAAGAGCGTTGTCACCTTCAAATCATGATGCAGATGCACCAGCCATTGGCGCAATTCCTGGCGGATCTTGGCATCCACCGCGCCGAACGGTTCGTCGAGCAAGAGGACGTCCGGCTTGGGCGCAAGCGCGCGGGCGATGGCGACACGTTGACGTTGCCCGCCGGAAAGCTGATGGGGATAACGATTTGCCAAACCTTCCAGTTCCAGCAGTTTCAATAATTCAATAACGCGCGCTTCGATCTCCGGCTTCTTCCACTTTTTAATCTTCAACCCAAACGCAATGTTCTTGAACACAGTCATGCTTTTGAACAACGCGTAGTTCTGGAAAACGAAACCGATGTTTCGTTTCTGCACCGGGATGTCATTCACCCGGACACCACGAATGAAGATATCGCCATCGGTCGGCATTTCGAGCCCGCCGATCATGCGGAGCACCGTCGTCTTGCCGCCACCGCTTGGCCCGAGCAGCGCCACGAGTTCGCCGTCGTTCACGGAGAAATTGATGTCGTGCACGGCGGAAACTTCGCCGAATCTTTTGCTTACGTTTTTTAGTTCAATGCTCATTTCGGGCTGTGCGCGGGCAAATCGCGCGCGAAATTTTTACCGGGTTCACCGACGACTTCCCGCGCCAATTGTTGTCCCTGGTGCTCGTCACGTTCCGTCTTCCATTCCAGGTAAGTCTTGATGCCAAGCGTCACCAGGGCGAGGAGCGCCAGCAAACTGGCCACCGCAAACGGCGCGGCCGGATCAAATTCGTTGTAAAGTTTTTCTACTCGCAACGGCACCGTGTCGGTCAATCCGGTGATGTGGCCTGACACCACCGAGACCGCCCCGAATTCACCCATCGCGCGGGCGTTGCAAAGAATCACCCCGTAGAGCAATCCCCATTTGATCGAAGGCAACGTGACATACCAAAAGGTTTGCCAGCCGGAAGCCCCCATCGTCATGGCCGCCTGTTCCTGGTCGGAACCTTCCGCCTGCATCGCCGGAATCAATTCACGAGCCACGAATGGGAAGGTCACAAAGATCGTTGCGAGCACGATGCCCGGGACGGCGAAAATGATTTTTATTCCCAGGTGATCCAGCAACGGCCCGAACAGTCCATTCACACCGAACAACAAAATAAACATCAAACCGGAAACGACCGGTGAAATGGAGAACGGCAGGTCGATGAAGGTGAGCAACAACGACTTTCCGCGAAACTCAAATTTCGCAATCGCCCAGGAAGCGGCGACGCCGAAAATGACATTCGCCGGGACACTGATGGCCGCCACCAGCAACGTCAGTTTGATGGCAGAAATGGTGTCGGGATCCGCCAACACTTTGAAATAATGCACCCAGCCTTTCGAGAAGGCCTGCACGAAAACGTTGATCAACGGCAGAAACAAAAAGACCACCGCGAACAATCCGGCGATGCCGATGAGCGACCACTTCACCCAGCCCGGCTCTTGCGTGCTGCGTTGCGATGAACTTGTCCGTTCGCGTTGTTTTTTCGGAAGGTTCATTGTCGTTCAAAGCGTGCCGCCCAATGTTCCAGGCAGTTGATCGCGGCCAGGACGATGAAGGAAAAAACGAGCAGCACCATCGCCAGAGCAATGGCCCCCACGTAATCGTATTGTTCCAGACGCATGACGATCAGTTGCGGTGCGATCTCCGTTTGGAACGGGATATTGCCGGAGATAAAAACAATGGAACCGTATTCCCCCAGCGCCCGCGCGAAGGAAAGGGCGAAGCCGGTCATGATGGTCGGAAACAGTGTGGGAAAAATCACCTGTAGAAAGGTTCGCAACCGACTGGACCCCAACGAGGCGGCGGCTTCTTCAACCCCGCGGTCGAAGCTTTCCAGGACCGGTTGCAATGTGCGCACGGCAAACGGCATTCCCACGAACGTCAAAGCGATGATCACGCCAAGCTGGGTGAAAGCGCCCCTGATTCCGAGCGGGACAAGAAATTGTCCCAGCCAACCGTTCGCTGCGAACATGCTGGCAAGGGTCAAACCGGCGACCGCTGTCGGGAGGGCGAATGGAAAATCAATCAGCCCATCAATAAAGCGTCGGCCGGGAAAACGGTAGCGAACCAACACCCACGCCAGCAACGTCCCGAAAGTCGCATTCAGGAGTGCGGCAATAAACGAAGCGCCGAGACTCAGCTTGTAAGCGGACATCGCACGTTCATTGGTCGCGACTTCCCAGAATTCACTCCAGGAAATATCGAGCAAGGCGAGGAACAGCGCGGCAATCGGGAGCAGCACGATGATCGTCAGATAGAAGATCGTAAACCCAAGCGTCAGGTTTAAACCGGGCAATGGATTGAATCGTGCGGTGCGCATGGGTCAGGAAACAAATACACGAATCCCAAAGGGATTCCGCAACAAAGCCCAGGGTTGCCCCGATCTGATCGGGGCTACCCTGGGGATCGTGCGAAAGATGGCGTCAACCCCAACGGGGTTGCGTAATGTTTTCAGCACCTTGCCAGCGGCGCGTTGATATCCAGTTGTTGGCAGCGTTGACCACAGAAAGGTTACGCAACCCCGTTGGGGTTGTGAAACGCCTGCCACTTTTCCCAGGGTAGCTCGTGCCTCGCAACCCTGGGCTTTGTTACGCAATCCCTTTGGGATTGGGTGATGAAAAGTTGCACTTTGGATATTCATTGTTCCATTTCCTACCGGCGACTCCGTGAAATCTGGTCGAACAATGCGCGTTCCGCGAAATGGGTTTTATTGATGTTTTCCCAGGTCCCGAAGACTTCTTCCGCTGTGAACATTTCGAGCTCGGGAAATTCGCTTTTGTATTTCTCGGCGACGACCGGATCACGCGGACGGAAATAATGGCGCGCGGCAATCTCTTGTCCGGCGGGAGTATAAAGAAGTTCGAGGTAGGCTTCGGCGGCTTTGCGGGTGCCCCGTTTGTCCGCCACTTTGTCCACCACCGAAACGGGCGGCTCGGCAAGAATGCTGACCGATGGATAAACGATCTCAAAGTTCCCCTGGCCGAGCTCCCGAATTGCCAATAGCGCTTCGTTCTCCCACGCGATCAGGACATCACCAAATCCACGCTGAATGAAAGTCGTCATGGAACCACGCGCACCCGCATCCAGAATGGGAACGCGCCGGTAAAGTTGTTCAATGAACTGCCGCGCCTGCTTTTCGTCACCGCCGTGCTTTCTTAACGCAAACCCATAAGCCGCCAAATAATTCCATTTCGCGCCACCGGAAGTTTTGGGATTCGGAGTGATCACGCTGACTCCGGGCTTCACGAGGTCGTCCCATTCTTTGATCTGCTTCGGGTTGCCCCGTTTCACCAGGAAAACAATCGTCGAAGTGTAGGGCGAACTATTGTGAGGCAAACGCGCCTGCCAATCGCGCGGAACCAGTCCACGCTTCTCATGAATGGCATCAATGTCCGTGGCAATGGCCAGGCTGACGACATCCGCCTCCAACCCATCAATCACCGCCCGAGCCTGTTTCCCAGAACCGCCGTGAGATTGTTTGATGGTTACCTCTTGCCCGGTTTGCTTTTTCCAATGCGGAATGAACAGGCTATTGATCTCCTGGTAAAATTCGCGGGTCGGATCGTAGGAAACATTGAGCAGGGTAATCTTTTGCTGTGAAAACGTGGGTAAAACCACGAAAAGGAAGGCAATCGCCACCAAAGCATTGCAGCACGCCCGTGTGAGGCGGCAGCGTAACGATTCGACTAAGACACATTGCATCAACGCGGCGGAGATTAGAGGTAATCTCTACTGTGTCAATAGAGATTGTGGAGTTACTCCTCAATCGGGAGCCATGTGATTCAAAACTTTAACGAACGGATGGGCACATACTGGGGGATTTTATGGCCGGGGGTTTGAAACGAATTTCACGAATTTTCACGCATGGAACGCCGCATTTATGCGGCAGCAAACGCTAGAAGCAACCGATAGCTCCAGAATAATCTGGCGCGTCTGGAGCAGATTCACGTTCCTGCCGGATGAATCCGGCGTTCCGTTGTGCGTTGGAACTTTTTTGGCCCCCCCCCTACTTGGTTGCGGCTCTTTTCCCCGGCTTAATCTCTCTTCCAGGTTAATCTTGACTGCTGCGCTGGAGATTCTACTTTCGCCGGAGATGAAACTGTCGCAACGGGGTGAATACGCGCTTCGAGCCTTACTGGTGCTCGGGCTGCATCACGGGGAAAGCGTGGTTTCCATCCAGACCATCTCCGAAGAGCAGAATATCCCGAAAAAATTCCTCGAACAAATCCTCAACGACTTGAAAAGGACCGGGGCCATCGAGAGTAAGCGCGGCATTGCCGGTGGCTATCGCCTGGCACGTGCGCCGCAGGAAATCACGCTCGCCTCGATCATCCGCCATGTGGAAGGGGCTTTGGCTCCAGTCAGTTGCGTGAGTGAACGGTTTTACGAGAAATGCACCTGCCCGGACGAAACCCGCTGTGCCATCCGCAATGTCATGAAGGAAGTGCGTGAAGCCGTAGTTAAAATCATGGAGAAGGTGTCCGTCGCCGATCTGTGTGAACGCTCGAGAAAGTTGAAGATCGAACCGGCCAGTGCCCTGGATTATTTCATCTAATCGACTCGCGGTCCGGTTTGGGGGCAGTGTCAAAGATGCGTCAGGGTGGACCTCACATCAATTGCCCCTTAAGTAGCAAATAAACCGAAAAAAACCCATTCCAGACGTCAAAACGGGAGAAAAGGTGGGAATTGTTGGGGTTTTGACGTCGATGTAAGACTTACGGAGGCGTCAAAATTAGTTTTGGCCACCCATGTAAGTCTTCCCGAGGCGTCTAAACTGTTTTTGGCGTCTCGGGAAGTCTTACAACGGGGTCTAAACCGGTTTTGGCGTCCTTGTAAGACTTACAACGAGGCCAAAACTAATTTTGACCACCCATGTAAGTCTTCCCGAGACGTCTAAAATGTTTTTGGTGCCTCGGGAAGTCTTACAACGACGTCAAAACTCGTAAAATCCACTCGGGAAGAGTTACATCGATGCCCAAAATTGTTTTAGACCATCGATGTAAGACTTACATGGGCCGTCAAAAACGTTTTGGGCGGTCTCTGTAACTCTTACATCGCCCCCCATTTCTGTGTTTGGCCATCGATGTAAGTCTTACAACGACGTCCTTTTCGTGGCAGACCACTCGGGAAATGTTACAACGATGCTCTGTTTCGGTTTGGCCGCCGATGTAACTCTTACAACGACCGTCCGCACCGGAAAATCCAGGAGGTGGAAACCGCCGCGAGCGTCCCCAAAGGGAAGGGGACATTTGCGGTCTCACCCTGACGGTTGCAATCGTTCACCCACGAGAAGAATTCATCCCGATTGGACAAACCGCTAGCGGTTCAGGAACGAGGATCTTCGCTTAACCCAGGTAACAGCGCATCCCCATCGGCAGTCGCGTCAGCGACGACCCGCTTTGTAGCCGTGGAATTTATTCCACGATTTTGGCCAGTCATGTAACTGCGTCGCTACCCCCTTCGTGGTAGACAATGTGACGAGCCTCAAATTCTCGACGTTAAACAGACTTTAGCTTGCCTCGGGTTGCGACGGGGATGCTGTTGATCCGGACCTGCCATCAAATCGCCTTGTTTGATAAGCGATTATTAGTATGATCGCGCCGCTCCGCATGGCGAAACCCAACAACAAATTCAAAAAAGATTTCTCCAATTCTGGACTATCTTCGAAGCTTGCTGACACAATGCCCACGTCCTCTGACAGCAACTATCCTCAAGACCCGATTCTCCAAGCTCTTGTTCTTAATGAGCAAGGCATCGAGGAAGGATTCATTGGAAAGCTGCGCAATCTTAAATACACGACCGACCCGATATCTGCGACCGCGCTTCCTTGGAGAAAAACTTTCGACAAATTTGAAACGATCAATGGCGGTTCGTCTCACCGGCCGCAGCCTCTCCGACGACTACACCGACACCGCGACGCGCATGAGCGCGAATCCCCAACCGCAAAGCGACTCGGCGGGTCTTTTGCGAAGTGAAAGACAACCCATCGTCAGCACCATCCAAAACCTTGGCATCACTCAAGCGAAAAACAAACACACCACTGCCGAACGTGACTTCCGCAACCGCCGCCAGCATAATCTCTCCTCATAAAATGAAAGCTGCAGTCTATTTTGAAACCAAGCTCGGCCGAATCTATAACGGCGACTCTCTCGACCTCATGAGAGAGCGTTTCGCTGACGCTTCAGTGGATCTGATAATGACAAGTCCACCCTTTGGGCTTGTTCGCAAGAAGTCGTATGGGAACGTCCAATCCGAGGAATATGTCGCTTGGTTCAAGCAGTTCGGGCACGAGTTCAAACGGATACTAAAAGACAACGGCTCGCTCGTGATTGATATCGGCGGAGCGTGGATGCCGGGCCAGCCAACCCGGTCACTATATCAATACGAACTTCTAATTATGCTCTGCAAGGAGATTGGATTCCATTTAGCACAGGAGTTCTTTTGGTGGAACCCGGCCCGCTTACCTACGCCCGCCGAATGGGTGACGGTGCGGCGCGTTCGATGCAAGGATGCGATAAACTGCCTGTGGTGGTTGTCCCCCACGCCTTGGCCGAAGGCTAGTAATCGTCGGGTTCTTGCGGCCTACAGTGACTCAATGCACCAGCTCTTGCGCAATGGGTATAATCCGAAACTACGGCCCAGCGGGCACGACATCAGCGATAAGTTTGGCATCAATAACGGAGGTTCTATTCCACCGAACTTGCTCGCTTTTCCGAACACGGAGAGCAATTCGCACTACTTGAAATATTGCACGGAATACCAACTCACCCCGCACCCAGCTCGGTTCCCCAGCGCCCTGCCAGAGTTCTTCATTCGAATGCTGACGAATAAGGGTGATTTCGTCTTTGACCCATTTGGCGGCAGTTGTGTTACCGGCGAAACGGCGGAGCGGATGGCAAGAAAGTGGGCGTGTTGTGACCTCGACGAGGGATACGTTAAAGGAGCGAAGGGGCGCTTTCTCCGCTCTCAAGCTGACATCGGGTCGACAAGAGGCGCCAAGGCCGAAACATACAGCGTTCCCAATCCACTCACTGAGCCATGCGATGATTCCGAGGAGCTTTCTGTTGACGGCGGCAAGGTGCGTGCGGCAAAACGCAAGGCAATCGGGAATGGCCTTCACACGCCTCGGATAGCCAGCCCGATGCGTGGAGACGAAGATCTCCGACGTCGAAAAGCCCTGCCCACTGAGCAAATGCGGCTGTTGGAAGAACCCATGAAATACAAAGCCAAACGCAAATAGCTTATGCCTGCTCTTAGTGACCATCGTCTTCGTGCCGTTTTACTTAGCGCACTTCCGGGTGCCACAGTCATTACGGACTTGGGCCATACAAAGCCGATGATCCTCTCACTTCCAAACTCGGAGCCATTTCGGATATACCTCTGGACTACGACCCCGGACGCTTCGGCGCAAGGACGACCTGCTGGAGAACACAAGGCACAGATAATCTTACCTGGAACAGTTCGCGGAAGCACGCAACGTCTCAATTTGGAAGGGATGCCGACTGCGCTCCTCGGATACAGTCCGCTGTTCAGTGTTTTTACAGCTTGGGATGCCAGCCTTCATTTCGAAAGTGGCTACAGTAAGAACCTTCAGTTCAGGGAGGAGCTTCTGGAAGCCTGTCTGGTCAGTGGTTGGGCGGTAGGCGATCTGCGGCGAACCGATAACGGACCTGAAGTCCGAGTGGCTGTTCACCCGTTGCACTTGCCACGCTATTTGCTGGCGATGGCAGAAGCTGACTCCCGCCACCTTCGAGGTGAGGAGCGTCGCCAATTCTTTATTTCGTGCCGACCGCCAATAACGGTCGGAGTAGAGCAACCGGCCGCAGAAACAGAAATTGCGCCTGTGGGACCGAGAGGCCGAGTCACCGCGACCAGACTCAGCCGATCGGGAACTTTCGGTCCAAGTGTTCTCGCTGAGTTTGGGCAGACATGCGCCATCTGTCAGACTCAACTCCGAATTGTCGAAGGTGCGCACATCATTCCAATTCACGACGACCGATGCCGGGATGAGGTTTGGAATGGTATCTGCCTTTGCCGTAACCACCACCGCCTATTCGACCTTCGAATTGTGCGGTTGAACTCAGACGGTGTGGTTGGAGTTGAGACCGATGATATCAACTATCTTCGAGGCTTGGGCGTTCTTGGAGGTTTTGAAAACGTAATTCAACCTTTCATCGGGCATACCATTCGGCTCCCGAATTTCTTTAGTCGTGACGCCAGATTAAGGAGCAGGTTTCAAAGCGCGCTTGCGACAATGGCGGCAGGCTAGAGAAAGGAGCACTGCCCTGCACAAGATCATCTCGGACCGTCGGAGTTCGATGACCGAACGATTGAGTTGTTCATGGTGCGACCGGCGTTTAATCGTCCCGGCGAACAGGTTGAAGAACCCATCGCCAAGGTTCAACACATGCCTCGCCTTCGTGTTTGGCGACTGTTTTGGAAGCGGGCAGATGGCAATTGGCATCGCTACAAACCTTGTCCGGAAACAGTAACACTTCGTGAAGCCCTCCGCGTGATTGATGAAGATGCCAATTGTTGTTTCTTCGGCTGAACTCTTCCCGACTGGAACGACGCGCCGGAGTCCTCAATCGGCGCAAACAACGTGGGCATCTCATTTGGATGGCGCGTAAAAGTGGGTGCGGGACTCTCGCCAGGTCTTGGACGAGAACGCCCTGCGGTCAACGACTCTATTATAGCCGGTTCCGCCTTGACTCTTTGGGGGGTACTTCCACTTTAACTCCCGATATGATTATCGGCGTCCCGAAAGAAATTAAGCACCAGGAATTTCGTGTTGCTCTCCTCCCCTCCGCTGCCTACCAACTGATCAAACGTGGTCACCGTGTCCTCGTTGAGCGCGACGCCGGCACCAGCATCGGATATCCGGATTCCGATTATGAGAAGGCTGGCGCTGAAATTATTTCAGAACACAAAGCAATTTTCGAAGCGGCTGATCTCATCGTCAAAGTCAAGGAACCGCAGGAATCTGAACTGCCGCTCTTGCGCAAAGGTCAGATGCTCTTCACCTACCTGCACCTCGCGGCGAACAAGGGAATGACAGAAGATCTCGCAAAATGTGGTGTGACCGCAATCGCCTACGAAACCATCGAAGTGAATCGCCGCCTGCCGCTCCTCGAACCGATGAGCGAAATCGCAGGGCGCATGTCGGTCCTGGTCGGCGGTTATTTCCTCGCCAAACATAACAAAGGCAACGGGGTTCTGCTCGGTGGTGTTCCGGGAGTTTTGCCCGGCCGCGTGGTGGTGCTCGGCGGTGGCGCATCGGGGATCAATGCCGCCCGCATGGCGCAAGGGCTTGGCGCCGATGTTGTCATTTTGGAAGTGGATCTGGAACGGATGCGTTTCCTGGATATCACACTTCACACCGCCCACACGCTCTTCTCCAGTGAAGCGCATCTCATGGAACTTCTGCCCACTGTGGACCTGTTGATCGGTGCGGTGTTGGTGCCAGGCGCCAAAGCGCCGAAACTTATCAGCCGCGAAATGTTGCGTCACATGCGCCCCGGCAGCGTGCTGGTGGACATCGCGATTGACCAGGGCGGTTGCGCGGAGACTTCCCGTCCCACGACGCACGAAAACCCGACTTACATCGAAGAAGGTGTGACCCATTATTGTGTCGCCAACATGCCCGGCGCCTACGCCCGCACAGCGACCCAGGCGCTCACGAATGTCACCTATCGCTATGTCGAAATGCTCGCTGATCTCGGCTTGAAAGAGGCCTGCCAACGGCAACCCGCCATGCTCGGCGGCATCAACGTGATGGACGGGAAAGTCACACACAAAGCCGTGGCCGACGCGCATGGATTGCCATACGTGGCGCCCACGTTTTAATTCCACTTACAAGCGAAGGCCCGCACCGGGTTATCGGCAGTCTGAAACATTGAAATGCTTAAATCACATTTAGATATGACTCGTCTTCTACTTTCGCTGCTCGCGGCATCATTCATTTTTAAAATCGAAATCTCTGCAGCGGAGAAAATTCCGGCCGCGTCTGCTCCCGCAGTCATGAGCAGTAACATTGTGAAAACGGTGATCCGCAGGCAGGGAGATGATGGCGTCCATACGTATCGCATTCCCGGCCTTGCCACTACAAAGGCTGGCTCGTTGATCGCGGTCTTTGATATTCGCCATGAGAATACGCGCGATTTGCCGGGCGACGTCGATGTCGGGATGCGCCGCAGCACCGATCTTGGAGTCACATGGGAACCGATGCAGGTGATCCTGGATTATCCCAGAGACAAACCGGAATCGATGGGCAACGGTGTCGGCGATCCATGTGTTCTGGCGGATCTCCAGACCGGTTCGATCTTTGTGGCGGGACTTTGGTCCATGGGAAATCGCGGTTGGGGCGGTTCCGGGCCGGGCATGTCCCCCGAGGAAACCGGCCAGTTCGTTCTCACGCGCAGCGACGACGACGGACGCACCTGGTCGGGGCCGATCAACATCACCTCGCAGGTGAAGCGTCCGGAATGGCGGTTGTGTTTTCAAGGTCCGGGACGCGGCATCCAGTTGCGCGACGGCACATTGGTGATGCCGGCCCAGTTCAAGGATGCGCAGGATGTTCCGCACTCATTTTTTATCTATAGCGAAGACCACGGGAAACTATGGAAACCCTCGCCGCCCGCCGTTACCGGGACGAATCTCTGGACCACCGAGGCGCA
Source organism: Verrucomicrobiota bacterium (assembly GCA_013820875.1). Lineage (GTDB taxonomy): Bacteria > Verrucomicrobiota > Verrucomicrobiia > Limisphaerales > JACDHS01 > JACDHS01. The sequence continues at coordinate 27,824 of JACDHS010000022.1, forward strand.
GGTCGCTGAGTTGGCGAATGGCGATATTCTCATCACAATGCGGAACCATGATCCGCGAAAAGAACGTGCCTGGGCGACGTTCAAGCGCAACTCTGACACAGGCAAACTGGATGGTGGCAAATGGTCGCCCACAAGCTTCGCCCTCGACGATCCGCAATGCATGGGGGCGCTCGTCAGTTACCGGTCGGACTCAGGTGAAGACCTCGTGCTGTTTGCCAATCCAGCTTCCAAAACCAGGCGTCAGCGCATGACGGTTTATGCAAGCCGCGACAACGGCAAGACCTGGCCTGTCTCCAAGCTTATTGACACGCGCACGAGCGCCTACTCCTGCCTGACCATTCTGCCCGACAACAGCATTGGTCTGCTCTATGAAACCGGCGAGAAAAACGCCGCCGAAAGCCTGATATTCGCCCGGTTCACTCTCCCGTAAAACGTGAACACTGAGAGACTTGAACAACTGACCCGCACCTATCGTGAGACGCTGTTGAACGATGTCATCCCGTTTTGGTTGCGGCACGGAATCGATCGTGAACACGGCGGAATCATCAGCGCGCTGGATCGGGATGGTTCCATTCTCGACACAGACAAGTCGGTGTGGGTCCAGGGCCGGTCGGGTTGGATGTTCGGCACACTTTACAACACGGTGGAACGCCGTCCGGAATGGCTGGAAGCGGCGCGTTCCTGCATCGAATTCCTGCGACAACACTGCTTTGCGCCCGAGGGCAAGATGTACTTCAGTGTAAGCCGCGAGGGCAATCCGCTGCGCATGCGGCGTTACGTTTACAGCGAAGCATTTGCCGCGATTGCCAATGCCGCTTACGCGAAAGCCACCGGCGAAGCGCGCGCTGCCGAAGATGCCGAAAAGATTTTTGCCACTTACCTGCGCTACTCGTTCACTCCGGATGTGATGGCGCAAAAGTTCGAGCCGACGCGTCCCATGAAAGGAATCGGCCCGCACATGATTGGCATCGTCACGGCGCAGGAATTGCGGGCCAACCTTGGCGACGTAACCATTGCCGGGCGCACCTGCACCGAATGGATTGACCGGAGCATCGCTGAAATTGAACGTGATTTCCTGAAGCCCGAGCACGCGGTGCTTATGGAGAATGTTGGGCTCAACGGCGAGATCATCGACCACTTTGATGGCCGCACCCTGAACCCGGGCCATGCGATTGAATGCGCGTGGTTTATCATGCGGGAAGGTAAATTACGCAATGATGCGCGGCTCATCCGGCTCGGTTGCACGATCCTTGACTGGATGTGGCAACTGGGATGGGACGAAGAATTTGGTGGCCTGTTCTACTTCCGCGACCTGCGCGGTTTGCCAGTGCAGGAATACTGGCATGACATGAAATTCTGGTGGCCGCATAATGAAGCCACCATTGCGACACTGCTCGCATGGCAACTGACCGGCGACGCGAGGTATTCGCGCTGGCACCAAATGGTTCACGACTGGAGTTTTCAGCACTTTGCTGATCCGCAGTCTGGCGAATGGTTCGGCTACCTGCACCGCGACGGATCCCCTTCCGTCCGACTCAAGGGCAACCAGTGGAAAGGCCCGTTTCATCTGCCCCGCATGCTATTGACCTGCTGGAACCTGTGTGAAGAGTTGCAGTCTCCGGCTACAAAGTAAGGTAATGAACGCTGAACCAATGGCGGGGATCCGTCCAGGTTTTCACCCGTTGCCAACCGGCTGTTGCTGCTAGTTGGCAGAAAGTTTCCACACCGTATTTGTAGGAATACTCGGTTGTAATGTGTTCGTTTTCTGCGAACTGAATTTCTTCACCTGCAATGCGCACCCGTTGGGAACAGTTGCTGACAAGGTGCATTTCGATTCGGCTTTCTGTCTCGTTAAACACCGCGCAATGTTGGAATTGTTTGATCCGAAAATCCGCGCCTGCTTCCCGGTTGGCGCGGCGCAGCAGATTCAGGTTGAAAGCCGCCGTGATCCCTTTGGAATCATTGTAAGCGGGTTCCAGCAGTCGCCGATCTTTTACAAGATCGACTCCGATCAGGAAGCCATCGCCCGAGCGGCAATTGGAGGCAATCCGTTGCAGAAAAGCGCGGGCTTCGTCGGGTGTGAAATTCCCTATGGTGGATCCTGGAAAGAAAATCATTGTCCGTTCGGGTTCACTGGATGGAGTGGGCAACCTCAATGAAGCGGTGTAGTCATCGCACACCGGCAAAATTTCCAGGTGGGGATAATCCTGCGCCAACCGTTTCACGGCGTTCATTAAATGTGGATGCGAAATATCGATCGGCACGTAAGCGGCTGGTTTTTCCAAATGATCGAGCAGCAATCGCGTCTTGCTGCTGTTGCCACTGCCCAATTCCACCAGGAGACACCCCGGTCCGCAGAGCGGCACGATCTCGGGAATGGCATTCCGGAGAATCCTTTCTTCCGTCCGGGTGGGATAATACTCCTTGAGTTCACAAATCTGGTCGAACAATTGCGAGCCGCATTCATCGTAGAAAAACTTGCATGGCAACGCCTTTGGTTGTTGCTTCAAGCCGTGAAGAAATTCCTGCGCCAGGGTCTTCGCATCTGTGGCGGCGGCAGGCGCCAACTCGCTGTAAACAGATGAACTCATGACATTCCCTTCGCAAGGCGGATTCCACTGAACGGCCATCGTTTATCCGGCGCAAAGAAATTGCGATAGGTTCGCCGGATGTGCATTTGTGAAGTGGCACAGCATCCGCCGCGCAACACATATTGGTTGCACATGAATTTGCCATTGTATTCGCCCAGCGCACCCGTCGGCGGATCGTAGTTCGGATATGGCGCGTAGGAACTGCTCGTCCATTCCCAAAGGTCACCAAACATTTGGGTCAGTTGATGCGACGGAATCTTTGTTGATGGGGCAGGGTGATACAGTTCGTGTTCCACGAAATTGCCAATCAACGGTGCAGTGGCCGATGCCGCTTCCCATTCCGCTTCCGTAGGCAAACGCACTTGGGCCCATCGCGCAAAAGCATCCGCTTCGAAGTAACTGATGTGGCAGACCGGTTCGGCAGGATTGATCCGGCGCAACCCCGACAAGGTGAACGCGTGCCAGTCTCCATCGGGCTTTTCCCAATAGAGCGGGGCGTTCCAATTCTGCTCATTCAGATGCAACCAACCCAGCGAGAGCCAAAGTTCCGGACGTTCGTAGCCGCCGTCTTCCATGAAGGCGAGATACTCGCCATTGGTGATGAGCCGTGAGGCAAGTTGGAACGGTTCAAGAAAAACGCGGTGACGCGGTTTTTCGTTATCGAAGCAAAATTCCGTGCCGTCATTTCCCATCGTGTAAACCCCCTCAGGAAAATCAATCCAGTGCAGGGGAGAGGTTCGCGTTTCTTCACGCTCCCTGCGTTGCCGATAAACCGGGTAAATCGGGTTCTGCGCGAAGACATGTTTAATGTCCATCAGCAGCAGTTCCTGGTGTTGCTGTTCGTGATGCAAGCCGAGTTCAATGATCGGCTCGAACTCCTGCCATTGCCGGTCCGTGACCGTTTCAAAAAACTGCATCATCCGGTCATCCGTCTGGGCGCGATAGAGGTAAGTCTCTTTCACCGTCGGACGAGAAATGAACCCACGCTTCGGACGGCAATGCATCGGCCCGACCGTGTTGTAATAGGAATTGAAGAGAAAAGCGTAATGAGGATTGCCGCGGTAACCGGGTAACCCCTTTTCGAGCACGAACGTTTCAAAGAACCAGCTCGTATGGGCCAGGTGCCATTTCGTCGGGCTGACATCCGCCATGGATTGAACCACGTAATCTTCAATCTCGAGTGGTTCAGAAAGCCTTTCACTCAGCGCCCGAACCATGCGATAACGCGCAGCCATGGTTTGTATATCCCCGCGGATCGACTCATCCGAAGACAGAGCTATGGCATGTTTCCGCAGTCCCGCCTCTCGCTGATTCCGGTTCTCTAATTCCGCTGGCAACACGTGGAAACCTCTTGTGGGCAAAACCGAAATTCAATCGGGGCAGAACCTGAATTCTCGCGGATATCCCGCTGCTGCAGATCGTAGATCAATCACTGAGACCGCGACGGTTTAGAAACCTGGCGGAGTTAGTCACTGTCCAGCGACTCTTTTTATCCTCTCGCACGAGCGACACCCAGGAAATTTCAAGAATGCGACAGGTCGAAGAGGTTGAGACGAGGAAACTTTCGAAGCTTGAGGCTGTCGGATTGCGTTCAAGAAAAGAAAAGGAAAGCGTCTCACAGTTTCGCAGAAGAGTATCACTGTCGGTTCTGGTTTTGCGAACGAGCGATTTGCCCAGTGGATCGTGAATCAATTCGACGTCATCACCATTCACATTCAACGAAATGTTGCTTGGACTCAGGTAGAAAAAGCTGTCCGCCTCTCGAAAGTCTCGAGCGACTCTCTGCAACGAATGTCGATCGGTCGAATTGACACTGGTAAAGCTCACAATTGCAGTCGAGTTTCGCGAGAACTGAAACAGGAAACCGGCGAGGGCTGTCCCACAGAGCGCGGCGATGGCCATGCCCACGAGCAACTCCGGCAAAGTAAAAGCCGCGCCCCTATAACGAGTCCGATGAAAATCCATATGGCGATATGTAAGTTTGTGACCTGAGACTGCGTTCCCGTTGGCCAGATTGCCACGAAACGCTGACGGTGACTTCCAGCAGTTCATCCTGGTACAAGCCGGACGCAGGGACTGGATTGACCTCTATCAATCCTGAATAAACCACCCCGTTGGTAACGTAAAACGGTTTTGGCACAGGAAACATGGCAAGGATCTGCCCCCAACTGTGGCTGCGCACAGTTTCGAGTTTCGTCTCGATGAGTTCGGCAGCATCCATGGCATCACGGCTCCAACCTGCCATCCTGCCCGCCAGAATCATCGCTCCGATGAACGAAAGGCAGAGCATGGAAACCAATGCAATCGCGATGACGTTTTCGACCAAAGTAAACCCGGTATTTTTCCCTGTTCTTAGTCTCATTCAGCACCTCAGCTCTCGGATTCATGACCTAATCTCATCACCGCCATCAGTGAAAAAGAGAAGTTCACCTGCTCTCCACTGAACGAGAAATGCAGCGCCCGCACACGGGCAAACGGAAGGTCGCTTTCCACTTTTTGCAAGACCTGCAACAACTCATCCAGGCGACCCGACCCGCGTACGTCAAACGTCCCACAGCAATAATTAGGAGAGAGCGGCGCCTGTGTCCCATCGAATTCCGGGGGACTGACTGTCAACGCCAGGCTCGGCACCGCTCCGCGCACCACCCGGCTGACCCAGACGTAACCCTCATCGGCTGCTGGAATGCGTTTTTCGTATTCCGCCAGCAACGCCATGTTTTCGACAGTGGACTTCTGTTGATCGAGCAACGTGACCTCCGTCTGTTTTGCCTTGGTAATGGCGACCGCCGTTGCGGAAATCCGTTTTTGCAAGCGCAGGTGGCGCTTGGATTGATGCGTCAGAAACATGACGATCAATAAAACGGCTCCGACGAGCAGAAGAAATTTTCTTGCGAGATGACTCTTAAAAAATGTCTTCATAACGTTTTATCCTGAAGCGGATATTCAACGGTGAACAATGTGGCTGGCGAGACGGTGTCAACGATTTCAATGTTGTTTAAAACGCGCGCCGGCTTTTTCTTGTGCAGCAAAGGTCTGATGTAGCCGTTCGCTTTCACGGCGTTCATAAAATTTTCAAGCGCGCCAATGCCAGCGACATTCCTGGCTTCGACAATCATTGAGCCGCTATTCTGCCACCGCCGCTTTTCTGCTGAATGGGTCTCGAACGGATTTTTATCCGGCGGAATCAGCGTGTCGGAAATTCTGACTTGTGAAAGTGAGACGCCATCTACGTTTAGACTGCGGATCTGGGCGACAACCCCGGGCCAAAATGTGCGCGATGAACGGAAGGCGTCGAGTTCTGCCAGCCGTTTTTCAGGAGAACCATCGGCGCTTTGGAACTTCTCCAATCGTTGCTCCTGCTTCTTTAGTTTGGCTTCCAGTTGCGCAAATTGCCTTTCTGAATTTGAATTGAGATACCAGAGATACCCGCTGGCCAACAAGGCAAGGCAGGCAGCGATCTTCAATGGGCGTCCAAACAGCCGTTCAGAGGTTTCCACTACCTGCTCGAAGACCGAAATCTCCTTGTTCTGGGCATCCGGCTGGGAACAGTCCGCCACGATCAACATGGCTCCAACCAGCGAATTAAACTGGGTTCCGTCCGATAAAATGTTTTCGCGTGTTTCCGGTCCGGTTTCCACCGTGATTTTGCGCAAAGCATTCCACGTGCGGGCGTAGGAGCCGTTTTCTTTTAATTCGTTTGCCAGCAATTCCGCTCCTGCTCCATCGACCGAGACGAACAAGCAACGCGCCTGGATTCTGAAATGGGAAAGGGTGCCAGCAAGATAGGTTTTGATGTCATCCCGCAACCTTGACGTGCCGCGCACCTGGCCATCGCGATGGCAAATCCAGATCCCATTCTGCAAGAGAGCCAGGGAATAGCGCGAATGGCTGAAGTGCAATAAACCGACCGTTTCCTTTTCGAGTGCTGTACCGCCGAATAGCTGGAAAGCCCGGATGACACATGCTTGCTGAAACAGGACTTGTTTCAGCTTCCACCCGACGGCTTCCACCTGCGCCTTCATTTCGTCGAGCCATTTCTTTTTCGTGGCTGAAAGCACTGCGCTGCGCTCCTGGAAAGTTGCGGCGGTCAATTCCTTTTCATTCACGTGAGGAACGCTGAGCGGGGTGACCGTCCAAAAGTAAGTCGCAAGATCAATCCTTTCTGTTTTGGCCACTGCCTGGCGCAAATGTTCGTGAATCGTCTTTTCGGTCGTGAGTGGCACATTCTGGACAAATCGCACGCTGACCGATGGATCAATGATCAGCACGACTTCGCCCGAGCCCGAAAATCTTGCGAGAAAGTCCTGCACAACGTTAGGGATCAATTTGATCTCACCGTCAGCCTCACAAAGCCACGGCTCTTCCAGCCAGAGCCCGGTAGCTATCTGGGCTGGGCCGCTGATGATTCCCTGAAGGGCTTTGGTTTGCCGTAACCCAACTTCGATAAGCAGAACATGCCGTTCCTTGTTCCTGTGAAAATTGCGGGATTTCCCTGTCATATATATCCTCGGTGAACCGAGTCAGCAGCTTAGACGAAGCGGAGAATCTGCCTATCCGGAGGCGGGCGTTTCATAAGATAAGTTTTTCCATCAAATTATCCCTGTAACGCAGGATTCGCCCCGTTCGTCAAAGGAGGGGAAGCGATAACAAAATAAAATTATGAAACTTAAACTGAGTTACCTCCTGGCGGCTGCGGCGATTTCGACAGCCATAGGGGCTCATGCCCAGGACAACAAACCGGAGCGCCCCTCCCGCGAAGAAGTGCGTGAGAAATTCAAAACCATGACTCCAGAAGAGCGTGAGAAGCAAATCAAGGAATGGCGCGAAAAACAGGGAACAGGCGGTCCTCAATCGGATCAACGGCGTCCGGATATGGAAACCGCAATGAAGCAACTCGGCCTCAAACCTGAAGAAATGCGCAATCTTTCTCCTGAGGAACGTCGCACGAAAACGAACGAAGCGGTGGATAAAAAGCTCGCCGAATTGAACAAGAAAAAGGCGGCCAAGACCATCACTGAAGAGGAGAGCAAATTTCTGGAACGCCTTGAAGCACGCAAAAAGTTTGGGCAGGACAGAGAAGGCGCCCCGGGTAAGGAAGGCGCACCAGGCCAGGCTCTAAAAGAGGGCAGACCGGGAAGAGACGCTAAACCTTCGAAAGATGGCACTCCTGCCAAACCTGGCCCAGAGCAGAGACGATCCGGGGAAAAGGGCAGCGATAAGCCTTCCAAGAAATAATCGAGACTCGGTTTTCACAAGCCACTGCTCTAACGGGCAGTGGCTTTCTGCTTTCGTCGCAGAAATGTGTTTGCCACTATTGCCAGACCAATGGAACCCAGCGATTCGGAACTGATTGCCGCCGTCTTGAAGGGCGACAGTGCTAGTTTTGAACCGCTCATAGCAAAGTATCAGCCACGAGTCTTCGCGACCGCCCGCCGTTATGCCCGCCGTGAAAGTGAGGTCGAGGACATCGTCCAGGAAGTATTCCTCAAAGCCTTTCAAAAGCTGAGCAGTTTCCGTGGGGAAGCTCCGTTTGAACATTGGCTCATGCGTCTGGCGGTGCGGACCTGTTACGATTTTCTGCGCGGCCATCAGCGCAACCGCGAAAAGCCGTTTGCAGAATTAAGCGAACCGGAAACCGATTGGCTGGAACGTTTTGTTGCCGAGCCGGATAGTGCGAGCGAACATGCCGATGCTGCCCGTCAGCTCATCAACAAAGTCATGGAAAAGCTTTCCCCAGCCAACCAACTCGTTATCACTTTGCTGGAAATTGAAGATCGTTCGGTGAAAGAGATTTCAAAGCTAACCGGCTGGTCCGTGCCGCTGGTCAAAGTGCGGGCATTTCGGGCCAGGGCAGAAATGAAGAAAATCCTTTCGAAAATGTCGCAGGAAAAGTACCTGTAACCCCGTTTTAAAAGCTCACGTCTGAAATCATGACCTTATGGATCTAACGAAACTCCAAGATAAATTGATTGCAGCGGCTCGCAGCCGCCCTCCTGGCGATCAAGTGCCATACGCTTTTGAGAAACGCGTGATGGCCAACCTGCGCCAGCCTTTGGCTGACGCCTGGAGTTCATGGGGCTCTGCTCTATGGCGCGCGGCTTTTTCCTGTGTCGTTGCCATGCTTTTGGTGATGGCCTGGTCCCAGGCTTCCACCAGAACTTCCGCTGATCTTTCACAGGCATTCGAAAAAACCGTTCTCGCGGCTGCAGATCATTTTGATGAGGATTTGCAGTGAACCGATGGAAAGTCATTCTTGCCACTTTAGTCATCTTTGCCTCGGGAGTGGCAACCGGCCTGTTTCTCTCTGAAAAAGAACCTGGATTCGAGCCTGCTGCCGCTGCTGCTCCGCGTGTTTTGACCCCCGGCGCTCCTCCTCCTGCCTCATGGCAGGTATATCAGAAAGATTTTCTGCGCCGCCTGAACAATGAAGTCACTCTTGCTCCAGAACAACGTGAGCGTGTTGCTGCCGCCCTCAAAGAAAGCCAGGAACGCACCAAAGCGATTCGCGACAAGATTGCTCCCGAACTTCGCGAAGAAGTAAAACGAGTCCGCGAACAAATCCGCTCTGAGCTGACTCCTGAACAGCAGGCGAAATTCGATGAAGCCATGAAGAAGCCTGCCCCGCGCAAAGATAAAGAGGACAAACCCGACGAAGAAAAACGTCGTCGTCCCTTGAAAAATATTTCCAAAGGCGAGGAAAGCAGCCAACCTGCGTCTTAGGAATAAATCATGAAAGTTGTCCGTTCGCTGCTCGTTCTTGCGTTTGCATTCACCACCGTTTCAACCTTCGCATGGGATTACGAAGGTCATCGCTGGGTCAACCAACTCGCCCTGCAATCGCTTCCGAAGGATTTTCCGTCCTTCGTTCGAACCCCGGAAGCCGCTGAACGTATTGCGTTTCTTTCAGGTGAACCCGATCGCTGGCGCAACTCGCCCGACCTTCCCTTGAAGCATTGCAATGCTCCCGACCATTTCTTCGATCTGGAATACGTTAAAGATCACGGCATCGACATCGAAAGCCTTACTCATTTCCGTTACGAATTCGTCGCGCAACTGGCTGCCGGACGCGCCAAACATTCCGATAAAGTAGAAGCGGTGGATCCCGCGAAAAATAGCGATCGCACCCGCGAGTTGATCGGTTTTCTGCCCTGGACGATTACCGAATACTACGGAAAGTTGAAATCTGGCTTTTCATACCTGCAAGCGTTCGAAGAAGCGGGGACTCCGGAGGAAATCACCAATGCCCAGCAAAACATCATCTATGTCATGGGGGTGATGGGACACTTTCTGGGTGACGCCGCCCAACCGCTTCATAGCACCAAACATTTCAACGGCTGGGTGGGAGAGAATCCGAAAGGTTATTCCACCCGAAAAACATTTCACTCATGGATTGATGGCGGGTTCATCGGACGTTCCGGAATTCAGTACGCCGATCTCTCACCCAGGATCAAGACGGCGCAGATGGTCTGGCCCGGCGACCCGAAGGCAAAGCATCCTGATGTGTTTCCCGAAACGATGGCCTTCTTTATTAAGCAGCACAAAATGGTCGAGCCACTCTACATCCTCGAAAAAAATAACAAGTTGGACGGCAAGAACCCGAGTGACGAAGGCCGCGAATTTATTATCAACCAAATTGTCGCTGGCGGTCAAATGCTCGGGAACCTCTGGTATTCCGCCTGGCAGCAGGCCACGCCTGACACTTACCTGCGCGCCAGGCTTCTCGATCGTCAGACCAAGCAAGCCGACGGAAAGAAGTAAGCCGTTTCAGCCATTGTTGATCCGGCGAAAATTGCCGCACTCCGACTGGGTGGTGACACGTTTCACCTGCGCGAGCTTGCGGGCTTCGTAATCGGTTTTATAGAAGCGCTCAAACCAAACGCCGCTTTCCAGGCGCACGCGCTCCAGGCTGAATGCCGCACGTTTCAACGCTCCGAGAAAGCCGCCGACCGAAATTTCAGAATTCAGGTAAATGCGGGCGCGGACCAACTCGAATTCCGAGTCATCAATCCAAAGGGTGCCAGTCGCCTGGTTCATCACTCGTTCCTTCAGGTCGGACGCAGGCAATCTCTTTTTCCTCGGTTGAAAGGAAATTTCATAGACGGAACGGCCATTGGCGGTGGTGTGGCTGAGAAGAGAGAAGGTGTATTTCCCAACAAGTTCCGGTGTCAGCAAATCCAGATAATCTTTCCGTTTGTTGGGCTTGCGGTTTTCCAACTCGGCCAGATCGTTCTCTTCAATTTCAACAGGGTCCGAAACATCGACTCTCCCGGTGTTGAAATAATCGCCGTTCCGAAAGATGATCTGGTCCGATTTGTGTTTGCGCTCTTTGACCTGGCCCTGGCTATCGCGTTCCTCACGCACGGTTGTCTTCGTAAACGCATACGTGTCTTGCTCGCAATGCTTGTTCTTGGTCCGTTCCACCGCCTTGGCGATGATCTCGTTTGCAGTAAACTGGCCAGGGTTGACAGCAACCGCGTTGGAAACCAGGCAAAGCATGGCCAGTATTAAACTGGCCCGGACAAAACAGAAAACCTCCTTCATGAGCGGTCGAAGGTGCCACACTTTTGGCTCACTGCAAGGGCTCGCCTTCTTTAACCACTAATAAACATACCGTTTTGATCAACCCTCGCCCGACTCCAAAACGACGCTACTTTTGTAATTCCCAAAGGATGAAGAATAGCTTACTACCTCACTTATGAATTCGAAGCCGCTGCTCGTTCTGTCGGTCATTGCCAACCTCGCCCTGCTCGGTGCAGTAGGGTATTTCGCCAAAAATCGACCTGCGCCCGGGGTGGAGATTGCCATTCAGGAAACCACGCAACCCAACTCACCAACCACCGTGCAGACACCCGGCAAACGCGTCATCACGGTGACCAATAATACAGAAACGCAGTTTGATTGGCGCGCTGTGGAGTCGGTGGATTACAAGGAATACATTGCCAACCTCCGCTCCGTCGGTTGCCCGGAAGAAACCATTCGCGACATTATCGTCGCCGACGTCAATAAGATGTTCGAATCACGCCGGAAAGCATTGGGGGGAGGAAAGTCCGAGTTCTGGAAAACTGGCAACATGTTCGCGGCAATGGTCGATGAAGAAGCCGTCAAGAAAAAGCAGGAATTAACCAAAGAGAAGAAAGCGCTGATTAAAGAACTGCTTGGCATCGAAGTTGATGAACCGGTGGATATCGCCGCCATGTCGAATCCGCTCACCACGATGCTCGACTTTTTGCCTGAAGACAAACAGGCGAAAATTTCCGAGATGATGCAGAGCTTTCAGGCCAAAGCGATGAAGTCTTTTGGCAGCGGCGGAGCGCCAGATGCCGAGGATTTTAAAGCGATGCAGAAGGTGCAGAAAGAATTCGATGTTGAACTCGCCAAGGTACTGAGCCCGCAGGAATACGAAGATTATCAACTGCGCCTCTCGCAAACTTCCATGATGATGCGCATGCAACTCGGATCATTCGACCCGAATGAACAGGAGTTTCGGGACATTTTTAAAATCCGCAAAAGTTTCGATGATGAATACGGTTTGTACGGAATGGCTGCTCTGAGCAAGGAAGAGCGCGACCAAAAAGCCGCTGCCGAAAAGGCTATGAAGGAACAGGTCAAAGCACTGCTCGGGGACGCGCGCTATGAAGATTACACGCGTGCACAGGATTATAAATACCAGAGCATTGTGAAACTCGCGGATCGCAACGGCCTTGGGCGCGAAACGGCTAACCAGGTTTACGACATGGACAAGCTCTCCCAGGAAGAAATCCGCAAACTGCGCGAGGATTCCGCGCTCGATAAAGCCAGGCGGGATGAACTCATCAAAGCCATCAAGGACGAGACGCAAATCAGCATCCGGAATGTCCTCGGCGAAAAAGCCTACGAATCCTACACCAACAACCCGCATTCAAGGTTTTAACCAGCAGGATTGAAACGGAAGCTCGCCTTTTCATGGAAAAATATTTGTGCGGGCTGACGTTTGCTGCGCTTCATAGATCGGCACGAGGTAATGTTGCACGAAGTCCAGGCCGGGCAGGTCGAGCTTTACCTCAAGCTCCCAAAACACAGGGAGATTTGCATGCAAATGGGTCGGAGGCAGGTCGCCGGGAATTTCGAAGCGCAGCTCAATTTGTTCTGAAAACGTAAAGTTTCGGGGCTCATCGAAATGCCACCTCCCACTCCAGATTTCTTCGTGGACCATACTTCGCGTACGATTCTTCCCCCGTCCGCGTTGTTCGTAATATTCTTTCACGCAACGCAGTGTGAAGCTGCCTTTGTTGACTCGCGCAATCCCGTGCGCTGCTTGCCAACGGATATCCACCGGTTCGGATAGCCGATAGGGGAACTGAACAAAATGAATTCGCGAATCCCCAAACTTCAATGCCCGGCCAAATAGAACGCAGGTATATCCAACGAAAAGTATGAGGAGGATGTCAAACAAGCCAACGATCGCTTTCACCATGAAAGGTCCACCCTTGATGAAAGCCCACCAGTTGAACATCGAGAGGAAGACGGCGAGAAAGAGAACACCCATGATGGATTTCACAACGGGCGCCCAGCGTGACGGTGTGTGTCCGCGCGGATCCCACTTGTGATCCTGCAACGCCTGTTCGCCCGGATACAACCGTGCTGCTTCGCGCGCGTGGCGGGCGCTGACATTTTGCCGCCAGAGCAGGCTCCAGATCATCATTCCACCAAAAGAGAACACGACACCGGTGACGGCGAGGACCCAATGAGGCGCATGGACCGTTTTGGGATCGACTACAATAACCTTCGTTCCAATCAGTATGATCACACAGCCAACCGCAAAAAATACCGCCGCAAACAGAAAGAGGATGGGCGTTGGTAAACCACTCTGCGAGCCGCGTTGCTGAAGTTGACCTGACAGTCGCCGGGTTTCGTTGGAAGTCGTGTATTGTCCGAGGTTCATACGGGAGAATTGCATTCATCTACCCTGTTTGCAGATTACAAAACAACTTTGATTTTCCAATCTGCTAATAGACACGGATGGGGATTTTTATGATCCAGGGTTTGACGCGAATTTCAGAATTAACACGAATTGGAAATGGGCATTTGGAAGTGGCGCGAATTCACTGCTCGCCCTTCCTACCTCACCTCTGCTGCGGTCGTGATGGCTTTGGCCAGGTCTTCCGCGGACCAGAGATTATTATCGAATTGCTTGAAGATGCGTCCCTTGGAATCCAGCACCACCGTGCGCAAGTTATGGGAGAAACCGCCGGCTTCACGGCTGAACCTGAAATCCAGCCGGGGACCGATCTCAGCCAATACCTCGGGGGCAATCGCCGCGAATAACCAACGGTCATTGTTCCCGCTGCGGTAGAGGTTTCCGTAACCTTTCAAGACCGCGGGCTTATCGAATTCCGCGTCGAAAGAGATGGAAAGAAACTGCCAGTTGGTTGCGCCGGATTTGTTTTGCAGGAGGATTTCGCGGGCGCTCAGAAAATGTTTGTTCATGCGCGGGCAATAATCGGGCAGGGGACAACGGGAGAATATAAACGTGAACGCCACTGCATTGCCGCGAAAGTCGGAGAGCCTGGTCTGCTTTCCGTTTTCATCGAGTAATTCGACATCCGGCATGGCATCGCCGGGTCCAAGTTCGGAAAGATGCGATTGTGCGGGAGCGGCAACCGGTGCGTTCGTTTCTTTAGACACCCCAATGCGGCGGATCTGGTCTATGTAATGATCGTCCGCATTCACCACGAGATTGAAGGTAATCAGATCCCCTTCGGAAATCGTCTTTAATTCGCTGGTGTTTTTGACCGTCAATTCCATCGTCATCTTCGGCATGTAACCCGGAATCTCTTCGTGCCGCACGACGAGTGTTTTGCCGTCCGCCGGTTTTTCACGCACGAGCCCTCGTGTGGGAAAGGAACGAACTGCGTTTGTGGACGCAAGATTGGTTTGAGCATCGGATGGCGCAGGCAATGCGAGCAATAGCAACAGGACGAAAACAAATGGGAGCTTCATAGAGACGATTGGCTTCGAATTTCGTTGATGCTATCCACGATGGATTTCGGAGCACCCGATTGCAATCCGTTGAAGTAGCGTCGCACACGTCCCGTTTTATCGACCAACGCGATTTTATCCACGCCGACGAATCCACCGGAAAATTGCTGGTAAACCACATTCGTATCGCGGCGCAGGAAACTGGATTCAATTAAATCGAAGACAGGTTGTTTGTCGCCAGTCAGGAACAGCCAGCGGTTGGCATCCGCGCCGAAACGATCGGCAAATTTGACAAGCGCAGGAGGCGTGTCCGAGCGAGGGTCGATGGTGAGCGAAAGCAACAGGACATCCTGATCGTTTGCGACCAGGCGCTGCACTTCAGCCATTCGTTTGTTCACCTGTTCGCAGGAAATGGAACAGCCGGTGTGAATGAAATTGACGACCAGGAATTTGTTGGAAACCGATTCACGCGACACTTCCGCACCGGAACGTTCCGTGAGAACAAATGGTTGCAACTCCCGTTTGATCTCCGGTTCGTCCGCCAGGGATGAGGCATGAGGATGCGAATGCGAATGGCGCAGAATCAAAAAGATGCCGGCGAAGATCAACACCGACAGCACGGTGACGGCTCCGATAAAAATGGTTACATCCTTTTGTGGGCGTTCTGCAGACATGGATCGTTCAGGGCTTAGGTTTGGCTGTGTAACCGGCCTCTTCGATCGTTTTGACGAGTGTCTTGGTTGAGACACGATTCGTATCGATCGCGACTACCGCCAGTTTGTTGGTAAGAGTCACCTTTACAGAAACGACTCCAGGCACACGTCGCAGTTCGGAAGTCACCCCTTTGACACATCCTTCGCAAGTCATGCCGGTGATTTCCAGACGGTTGGTGCTGTTGGCGGATGGTTTCGGCGCGGTCCTGGGCGCCGCCGATGCGATTCCGCTGACGGTAAAAAGGAGAACGGCGACGAGCACTCGAATCATGCGCCACTTTACAAGATGTTTGATCATCGTCAGGTGTAAATTGCCTCATGCCTTGGGTTTGGCAACTATGGTCGCCCGGGCGGTAATCGGGCTGCACACAGCCAAAAACCGATCGCGGCCAATGCGATGATTTAAGACCCTCTCCGGTTACATCTCAAACAGCACGATCTCCGGCCGACAACAGAAACGGACATTCAATGCGAACCAACCGACGCCGGAACTGACATAGAGCGGGCCGGCTTCCGTTTTGAACATGCCCAGATCATACTTGCCGGTTCCCCAGGGCAGGACGAGCGCTCCGTAACCGGGCACACGCACCTGGCCTCCGTGAGTGTGGCCAGCGAGGACGACATCGAAGCGATGCGGTTCCAGCTTCTCCACCCACTCGGGATAATGGATCAACATGATGTTCTTCGTTTGCGGATCGGGAACGATGCTGGGCGGGTTCATGGTTGCGGCACCGTTGATGGTCACATTCCCGTCTTTGGTTTTCGCCTGCCCATCCATCAACCAGGCGCCCCCGGTAGATGCGAATGCCTCTGCGATTTCATCGAACTCAACATGTGCCCAGTAATCGTGATTGCCGGGGCATCCATAGAGTGGTGCGCGGATTTTCTTTAGAAGCTCCAGCGATTCAACGAGAAACTTAGCCTCTTCAATCAAGTCGCCAGTGAAACAGACAAAATCCGGAGCCAGTTTGTTAATCTCGTTCACCACCTTTTCAAAATAGGCCCGGTCTCCCTTGTGATGAATATCCGTGAGGTGAACGAACCGATGCCGTGGCGGGTTTCTGGTGAGCCGGATTCTGCGAACGTTCAGCCAATCCGGCTCAATCCAGATGGAATCAGCGACCGCAGCCGCCGGTGTCCCGACCAATGCGGAAAAAACAAACTGACGTCTGGTTAAGAGCTTTCGTTTCATCGCCTCGGTGCTTCAATCACTTCAATCTTGATCGGCGCAGAAGCAAGTCGGTTCGTTAGACCGAAGAAGCCAAAAACAGCCGACACCTCGTTCTTCTCTTCACCAAAAGGTTCCGGACTCCAGGAAGAGACTTGCTGACCAATTGCCAAACCAGCCCCGCTGAACTGCACCAAATACCGGCCCGTGTTCGTGATCGTGTAATGTTTGCTGAGATCCATGCGGTCGGCAATGATCGCCGATGCCCCCGGCGCCACGTGCCCTTTGCCCACCCCGATTTGAGCGGGAGTTTGAGTGAAAAGCAACGGTTGCCCCTGCTCGTTGAGGACAGTCAGAGGCGAATGCGCCACGCCTGAATCCATGAAATGCACCATTGTCTGCCCCATGTTCTCCAACCCCGCCGGTGGTGGTTACAGAGCGTCCATCTTTAGTAGTGAAAGTGAACGGGTGGACATATCGGATTTCAAGATCCCTACTCGCCTCGATCCACGATTGTGCTGCGGGGTTGCTCATTGGGCTAACGACAAGCTGATCGATGATGAGTAGCGCGCCAAGAAAATACCATTTGAAACAAAGATGCGACCGCGCTCCTCGTCATTCGATCCAGCGATTGGTTCGGTGTCGTAAATACTCTCATACAAACTTCACAAATCTCCGAATCCTATCTCGCAGCAGCCACAAGAACAGAAACGCTGCGGATGCGGTCACGAGGAATCCCTGCACAATGGCCAGCAGACTGTCCGGAGAAAGCCAAACGTGCGCCACCAGAATCGGAAACGTGGCAGCCATCGTAGCGATGTCGCTACGAATCCGCCACGCCACTGTCAGAAGGAGCAACCAGAAAATCCCTAAAGCACCGCTCCAAGCAATGTAGCTCAACGGAGATTGCAACCAGATGGCTGGCAAGAGCGCGAGGACAACCAGAATGCCGAAACAGTGGGGCGCGTGCTCGAAAATCCCCTCTCTCGTTTCTCTTTCACGCTGGGTGCTCATAGACGTGGAATTGTCACCGAACGCCAGCGTGAGCCACCGCCGGCCTGTGACTCAAGATCAAAACAGAAAGCGCAACCGGCGGTTGGCTCGACGCTCTGGTTCGGCACATTCATGCTTCAATAAAGGCTCCGATCGTCCGGATCCTTCTTCGTTGGTGTAATCTCTCGCCAAGAGCGACGCTTTTCGGTTGAAACGGAAATCTTCGGAAGACGAATACATCCATCCGACTTGCGTGGCAGCTTCATGTGAGCAACGCCATCTCTGACCGCCACTGAAGGTCTACGAAAACGGCTGAATATGCGAGCGAGCGCAGCAATCAATCTTCCGACATAGTGTGACGTGTTCATGATGCCGAACCATATGATTCACAGGCAGATTTGCCCTGATAACATGATATTAGACCGGGTTTTCGGGCTGGATTGCCCGATTGGCTTAAGTGGCTGACTGGCCCAGGAATCATTAACCGAACCTGAATTAATTAGAATGGAAGTCAAGCCAACAGCGTAGCTGTTGAAACAGTTGTTAGCGCAGATTAAGACGGCTCCGACAGCAATTTTGAGTCTCCAAAATGTTTTGGAAGACTGAAATCGCCGATTTTAACGCTCCAGAATAGTTTGGAGGACCTCCATCGCGCCTTGCCCAAACCCCAAAGGGGTTTCGAAACAAAGCCCAGGGTTGCGAGGCACGAGCTACCCTGGGTTGTGCGTTAAGAAAAGCTCACAACCCCAACGGGGTTGCGTAAACATTTTGCCAGGAAATATGTCGTCTCACTGCCTTGATCGTCCACAACGGGTTAATCTCGGCCTTGAAGCGGCAATTTTACGCAACCCCGTTGGGGTTGAAACGGGTGTCGTATCGTTTACCCAGGGTAGCTCGTGCCTCGCAACCCTGGGCT
>JACDHS010000023.1 GCA_013820875.1 Verrucomicrobiota bacterium
AATCATTCCGGCATTGTGAGATGTACTTAAAAAAAGTACAAGTCATAAACAGCTATATATCAACATATTACACCTTATTATCAGAGGCGTTAATCCAACCCTGAAAAGATGTGGGTAATGACAAGGCGTTGAAACTGACCGAAGAGTTGGTCATCGAGATCATTGCGGTCAGTCAGTACCACCAGCGTCGGGTTCTGCATTGCGCTCTCGCGGATCGCCCGCGCGGCATAGAACAACATGGTGAAACTTTTACCGCTCCCCTGCGTGTGCCAGACCACGCCCGCACGACGATCGCCGGGTTTGCCACCATGCATACGGCCCGCCCAGTAGCGGCCGGGGTCATCGCGCACCACGCCCGCGTCGCTCATGCCACTCGCGCGCACCGTTTCCTCCACCGCCGCATTCACCGCGTGGAACTGATGGTAGCCCGCGATGATCTTGTGCAGCGCGCCGGTGTCCGCGTCTTCCTCGAAAACAATAAAATGTAGCAGCAGCTTGAGGAAACGTTCCTTCTCAAAGACACCGTAAATCAGAGTCTGGAGTTCGAGCGCTGCTGTTGGGCGTGGTCGCTGCTGCCCCTCATCCCCGACCCTTCTCCCAGGGGAAGAAGGGAGATGGGTTGCGATCTCCCGAAGCACGGCATCGGTGTCGTTCAGCACACGCGCATTCTCGAATCGGACGACGGTAAGGCCTTGCGACCGAAGATAAGCATCACGTTTAGCGTCGTGCTTCTTGCGTGCATTTGCGGAATGCGGTTCCCCATCGCACTCCACGACGAGCTTCGCCTCGTTGCAGAAAAAGTCGCAGATGTATTCACCGAACTGGTGCTGACGCCTGAACTTGGCCCCCATCAACTGGCGATCACGCAACAACTCCCAAAGCAGTTCTTCCGCCGGTGTCTGATTCTTCCGTAGCTCTCGTGCCTTGATGGTCAGCCCAGCAAAGTCGAACCCGCCTCGGTAGTGCTCACTCCCTCTCCCGCTGGGAGAGGGCTGGGGTGAAGGTGGAGGGGAATTGGAGTCGATTTCCCTCCAACTCCCTCTCCCGCTGGGAGAGGGCTGGGGTGAGGGTGGAGGGGAATCGAAGTCGATTTCCCTCCATACCTTGAACCACTCCTGGTTTGCCGTCAGCGAGCCTATGCGCGCTTGCAAACCGTCGCTCACCACCAGCGCGGCGTTGTAGTGCAGCAGGCTCGGAACCTCGGCCTTGTAGGTCTGGAGTTGCGCGTAGGCGCTCCAGATCGTCGCATTCTCATCCGCCGCGTTCTTCAGCTCAATTAAAGCCAGTGGCAATCCATTGACGAAGACCACCAGATCGGGCCGGCGATTGTGCTGGCCCTCGATCACCGTGAACTGATTCACCACCAACCAATCGTTTGTGTCCACGTTGGTAAAATCGACGAGCCGCGCTTTGTCGCCTTTGATCGAGCCATCGGGCCGCGCATACTCCACATCCACGCCATCGCGCAGCATCTGGTGAAAAGCCCGGTTCGTCTGAACCAGCGAAGTAGTCGCCACACGCAACACTTTCCGCAACGCCTCTTCCCGCGCCTCCTCGGGGATGGCCGGGTTCAGCCGCCGGATGGCCTCGCGCAAGCGGCCCGCCAGCACCACGTCTGAATACGCCTCCCTCTCCCCATGGGAGAGGGCCGGGGTGAGGGCTTCTGCCCCAAGGCAGGAGTAGCCCAGCTCCCCGAACCAACTCAGTGCTGCGTCTTCGACGATGGATTCGTTAAGGCTCATGGCTGGTCGCTTTTCTCCGGCAGTTTCTGGATCATCTTGTCGAAGTCCGACTTGAACAGCCGGTCCTGCACGATGCGGTATTTCTCGAACTCACTCTCGGCGTGGGCCTGGGCGATTTCGGCGGTCACTTTGCCGGGGTCCTGTAAAATTTCCCGGTCGGTCGCGGCGATGAAGCGGTTGAGGCGGGTTTCCCAATCCTGCATGGTCATGGGAATCTCTCGCAGCGCCATGTCTTCAGCCACATCGAGGTAGGCGGAGACGAGGCGTTGCAGTTGCGCCATTTCGTTTTCCGTGAGGTAGTTTTTCGCCACGCTCACATCGAACTTCTGGATCTTACCCGCTGGCGCGTCTTTCCAGGTGGTCAGGCCCATGTGGGTTTTGGCGGCGTCGGCTCGGGAGACGATCACCTCTGCTGCCGTCTGGCCGTGGATGGCCCAATGGAGCTTGTTCTGCACGGTGGCGAAGAAGCGATTGGTGGCGGCGGCGGTGACATCGTAGTCGATGGAGGTGGCGTAGATGTCGGTGATTTTCTGATAGAACTTCCGTTCGCTCAGGCGGATTTCCCGGATGCGCTGGAGCTGTTCCTCAAAATATTTTTTGCCGAGGATGGAGCCGTCGTTTTTCAGTCGCTCATCATCCATCGCAAAGCCCTTGATGGTGAAGGACTCGATGATGCCGGTGGCCCACTTGCGGAATTGGACGGCGCGCTCGGAGTTCACCTTGTAGCCGACGGCGATAATGGCGGCGAGGTTGTAGTGCTGGGTGTCGTAGGTTTTGCCGTCGGCGGCAGTTATTCGAAAATTTCGAATCACTGAATCCTCCTGCAACTCGCTGTCCGCGAAGACCTTCTTGAGGTGGTAGTTGATGGTGTGGGTTTCCACGTCGTAGAGCTGCCCCATCATTTTCTGGCTGAGCCAGACGTTTTCATCGGCGTAAACAGCTTCGACGCCTCCCTGGCCGCTGGCCGCTAAAAAGGTCAGGTATTCGGCCGCCGAAGAGCGAACCAGCGAGACTTCGGTCTTCTTTTTGGAACGAGCGCCGGGAGTGGGTTCGTCTTTGCTCACGGGGTGCTCCTTTCAGATCGAACTTGCAAGTCCCGCTTACCAGTTGCCTGCGCCTCCTCGGGAATAGCCGGGTTCAGCCGCCGGATGGCTCCGCGCTTCTCCTCTCCCGCTGGGAGAGGCCGGGTGAGGGTGCCTCCGGCATATTCACCGGGCGCGAGATGTGGCCCGTGTCCAATCGCATAGCCAAGCTCCCTGAACCAAGTCAGGGCTGCATCTTCGACGATGGATTCGCTCAATTTCATTATGTTTTAGAGCTAGCGACGAGACCAAGCTACAAAGTGCTGTGTGTTAGACTCCAATTTATTTTGTGATGACTGCAAAATGTGGCAGCAAATCTTTAACGGTCCTACGCACACGTCTTTTTAACAGCCGGTGATCTTTCGACGGAGATTTTCTCCAGACCATATCGGCGATTAATTGGATAAGCGCATCGTCCGGAACAATCGATTTTGCGCCTCGTAATTTCCTCGTAACTTTTGTAAAAAGTAATCGGAGCATCCCAAAAACCAGATGCCCTTTCAAAAGATCGACCAACCGTCTTTCTCGTAGAAACAATGCGACGTCCTTTTTTGATGAGCGTAGTTGCTTTGAGGGAATTGAACGTTTTGCTGGAGCAACCAAAGACGCGATCCTTGGTGGGTCAAGGTCGGGCTCGTCTGGCCGTTTTAAAAGTATTTCCACGCGGTCCGGAAGAACCTTCGGCGCAGAATCACATCTTCGAGCTGCAACATCAGCTTCGACTGCCTTTCGCAAGAGCTTTTCAATCTGAGAAGTGAGTCGATCAAATTCGGCGCCGATTATATCGACACGTTCGCCATTTTGACCATGTCTTAGACACGCTCGATTCAGCGGTTCTTTTTCCCAAAGGTAGTTTTCAAACGAATACCGGTTAAGTACAATCAGGCGATTATGCGAGAGTTGAGCTCCGCTCAACATTTGATAATCCCCATCGAGTACAATCACGTAGGGGTAGTCGTTTTTGACCAAAGCCTCAATAAGAGCCTTTGCGTTGGTATTTCCGTGGAACGGCTCAATTCTGCATTCCAGGTCAGAAATAAGCGGTTCAAAGAAGAAAATGTCAGTCACACCCTCAACCCAGAGAGTGGGAATCCGGTAAAATCGCCATTTTTCGGCTAAGCCGCCGGGCGTTCGCGTGAAATTCATACTCAGAAACGTGCCAAATCAATGATCTTACTTCCGAACCCAGCGGCGATATCGGGTGAATGGGTAGCAACAATGAACTGACAGCGTCCTGCCAATTTAGTAAGGGATCCGAGAAGTTTTTCTTGCCAAGTAACATGCAGAGACAACTCAGGTTCGTCTGCCACATATACAATAGGAGAGCGTCCGGACAGCAGAGCCTGTGTCAATAGAATCAGAATTTGTTTTTCCCCTGATGAAAGATGCCGCCATTCAATAGGACCTCGTTGTTCCCTATTTGGAGTTATTACTATTTCACCTCGATCAGAAACACTGACTTCCTTCTCATTCAAAAACGAATTAACTATCGATTCAAACTCATGGAGCGAAGCAAATAACTTTCCGCGCTTCGTTTCGAGCTCCTGCGCAAACGTCACTATTGATCGCGTGCGAGCAATCAACGGCATAATCATGAAGGCCCCAAAATCGATTTTTGAGGGGTCGGCGTTCAGTTTAGCAACCGCCTCTTTTGCGGCCGAAAAATGTTCATTGATGCGAATTTCCATTCTCGCATCCACCAGCCCAACATCACGGAAAGCTTTTAAAAGCTGCTGTTTGTCTCCGTCAGACGGAGGGATAAGTGATGCACGGTTGCGTAACGACCGATCATGTTCTTTGTCAAAAAGAATGTTCTCTAATGCGTGCCGCTGAAATTCTTTCCGCAGTTCCGATAGCTCCGAGTTCAGAGATAACCTATACTTTTGGAGTTCATCTATTAAACCGCTTAAACATTCATCTACCGATTCAAGCGGCCGTCTGTGTAATGACCTTCTTGCCATTTCCTCTTCGTTCGCAATCGGTAGTCGCCGACTTACAGGTAACCACACAGCGGGCACTAGACCACAAAGTTGTTCGCGAATTCCCCGTAAATCCATTCGGAATTTTCTTTGCATCATAATCTCCGGCGGAACGTCGTCGGGATCATTAACGTTTGAAAAATGTTGAAACGGCAGTAACGGGACTTTGAAGTTCAGGTTGCCTACCGCGATCTTGAGGTCTTCAGGTGTTTGCGTCACCGAAACGGTCTTTGTCTCATTCCCATCGAATGTCTTCAAACCGATGGTAACTTCAGAAAATTCTGTGCGTGACAGCCTAGAGAAATTTGCACTGAGGGTGTCGTACAGAATATTGATTAACGTCGTTTTACCGGACGCATTTGGTCCGATGATGACATTTACGTCTTTGCTAAACTTCAACGGATAATTTTTGTACCCCCAAAGTTTTTTTACGTTGAAGTCGGTGATGTAGTACTTACTCATAATTTTGAAAATTTGGTCGAATTGTCCCAGAAAGTAGCTTGGGCAGCAGCGTGTCGCGCAGGGTGGCGAGTGTGCGGGATTGCTCGGCGTTTGCCGCAATCTTGGCGTCGATGGGTTCGAGTTGCTTTGCAACCTCCTGCTGCGCTTTCGGTGGGGGCAGCTGGATGGCCATTTTTCGCTGGTCTTGAAGGCTGACGTAAGGAGCCATGTCTGTCTGCGTGCTGACTTGAGCGACTTGGCGCGTAAAAGCATCGGTGTTCATCCAGCGATAAAGCACGGCAGGATTTAACCGTTGTGTATCCACTGCTCGCCAGAAACAAACTTGTGGTGAATAGACGAAGGAGCCCGTCTTTGCTGAAACTCGGGTGATTCGTCCAACTGTTCCCTTAGAAGTGAAGGCAACATCTCCGATCTGTCCGATTTTGTGACCAGCTGCTGTCACACTACGCGCACTAAGGATTTCCGCACCATCCAGGTCGAAACCATCTAATTTTAGATTGCCAGCGCGCACGAAGGGAATGCCGCCGGAACCAAATTCTGAATTCTTCGCCCGATAGCCATCCCCAATGATTAAAGTGCGCTCGTCGATCAAATTTTCAACGAGCTGCTCTTCAATCTCGTTCGCGTACCTCTGAATCCACAGGGCGAACAGCGCCCGCGCCATCGCCTCCAGCGTCGCGTTCATCCGCCGATTCAACTCGATCTTGTCGTCCAGCGCCCCAAGCACCGCCGCGACGGCTTTCTGCTCGGCAAGGGGTGGGATGCGGAGCGGGAACTTCGGAAATTCAATAAGCGCGAGTCGTTCGACGGTGCTGCCGTGAATCGTGCGCTCGCGAATCACATCCTGAAACTCCGGGCCGAGGTAATAGTAGAGCAGGAAACGGCTATCCAATCTCTGCGGGTCTGGTCGCATCAGCCCCATGCGTCGGCCAAGGCAGCAGCGAAGCCCTTCCGGAATAATAGCGGCTTCCCCTAACTTGGTTTCATAGGAGAACACGACATCGCCGGGCCGTGGCGTCACTCGCCGCGTCCACTTTGCGAAATCTTCTTCCGAGACATGGTCGCTGGAGTCGAGGTCGATGCGTCCCTTGTTCAGGCTGGTGATGCCCAAAAAGACAGGGCCGGAGTCCAGCCTTGTCGGTGTGGCATGTGGCCCATCGAAGACTTGGCAGACTTCGCCGACAGTTATTTCAGAAAGCCTACCCGACATAACCCACCCCCCTCAGATTTACTTTGATCACCTGCTCCAGTTTCGCGGACTCCGCCACCCAAGCCTGCCATTCACTGAAAGAAAGGGACGGCAGGGACGGAAATGACCAAGGGACGGGGGGAAGCGGTGTGACGGAGAGCGTTGAGGTCGTTTCAGGAACCATGATGCCCTCCACGTTGTTGGCGGGCGCGTTCGGCGAGCCGGGCGCGGGTCATGCGCTCACGCAGACCCCCCTCCTTCACGAAATCCTGCTCGAGTCGGCGGAGCTGCTGGTCGAGCAGGTAGTTGGTGAGCTTGATCAGCCCAATCATCACGTTGGCGGCAATCGCCGGATCAGAATGCTCGATGCCCTTCCTGAAGGTATCGTAATTGGCGTTGGGCTGGCGGTTGAGTTCACGGAGGCGGCGGGTGTGGGAGTGTTCCGTGGACCATTCCTCAAGGTCGCGCACGCGCAGGAAGTCGCGAAAATCTTCCAGCAATTCTTCAAGGCTCGCCCGGGCGACGTTGGTCAGCTTGATTTCAGTCTCCTTAGAGGTTCCGCTGGCCTGGCTGCCTTCGAGGATATTCTGTTTCCCGGAGCGGGCGGCCTGCACCATCTGATCGTGGGTGCGGGAGCGCTTGTCCACAAAGCGGTTGCAGAAGCGCACCGTGCCGTCATAGACAATGCGTGATTTCTGAAATGACAACAGATCCTCGTAACCGCCATGAGCCGGAATAAAGCCTTCAACGGGAAAAAGGGAGGCGCGTGACTCCCGTGATGAAAGAGTCTTTCCGTCCTTTGCAGGTGTCCCTTGTGTCCCTTTAGTCTTTTGGTCAGGCATAACCCAGTCCCCTCAGGTTTGCTTTGATGGCCTGCTCCAGTTTCGCGGACTCGCAGAATTGCGCGTGCAGTTCCGCGACGAGGCGCGGCATCTTTTCCTCGAAGGGTTCGCCGTCGTCTTCGACTTCCTCGGCACCGACGTAGCGGCCGGGCGTGAGGACGTGGCTATGTGCCGCAATCTCTGCCGTTGTTGCCGATTTACAGAAACCCGGAACGTCTGCGTATTTCTGCGGCACACCCTCATCCCCGGCCCTTCTCCCAGTGGGAGAAGGGAGGTCTCCACGCCAGGCATGGTAGGTGGTGACGATTTTCTCGAGGTCCGCATCGGTCAACTCGCGATGCACACGGTCGATGAGGGTGCCCATTTTCCGCGCGTCGATGAAAAGAGTTTGGCCTCGGCGGTTGCGATGGGACGCATTCGCCCTATCCGGCTTTTCGGACTTATTCTTTGCCAAAAACCAGAGGCACACGGGAATCTGCGTGGAATAGAACAGTTGTCCGGGCAACGCGACCATGCAGTCCACAAGATCGGCTTCCACAATTGCTTTGCGAATTTCACCTTCGCCGGACTGGTTGGAACTCATGCTGCCATTGGCGAGGACGAAACCGGCCATGCCCTGGGGAGCGAGATGATGGATGAAGTGCTGCACCCAGGCGAAGTTGGCGTTGCCTTTGGGAGGGACGCCGAACTGCCAGCGCACGTCGTCGTCTTTGCGGAACCAGTCACTGTCGTTAAAAGGCGGATTGGCGAGGACGTAGTCGGCGCGGAGATCCGGGTGGAGGTCGCGACGGAAGGTATCGGCGTTCTCGGGGCCGAAGTCAGCCTCGATGCCGCGCAGAGCGAGATTCATCACCGCAAGGCGTCGCGTGGTGGGGTTACTCTCCTGGCCGTAGATGCTGATATCGCCAAGCTGGCCGCCGTGGGATTCCACGAATTTTTCGGACTGCACGAACATCCCGCCGGAGCCGCAAGCGGGGTCATAAATGCGGCCCTTGTAGGGAGCAAGCATCTCGACGAGGAGGCGCACGACGCAGGACGGGGTGTAGAACTGCCCACCGTTCTTGCCCTCGGCGCTGGCGAACTGGGTGAGAAAATATTCGAAGACCCGGCCGAGCAGATCCTTCGACCGGCTGGCGACATCGGCGAGCTGGATGGAGCCGATGAGATCAATGAGTTCGCCAAGGCGGTGCTTGTCGAGGTCGGCGCGGCCGTAGTTTTTGTTGAGCGCGCCCTTGAGGCGGGGATTGTCGCGTTCGAGGGCGACCATGGCGTCATCCACGTCCTTGCCGATGCTCGGGAGTTTGGCGTTGGCCTGGAGTTGTGCCCACCGGGCTTCCTTCGGCACCCAGAAGACATTGGCAGCGAGGTATTCGTCCTTGTCCTCGGGATTCGCGCCGGCGAAGTCGCCTTTGCCCGCGACGAGCCTGGCGTGGTGCTCGTCAAAAGTATCGGAAATGTATTTGAGAAAGATGAGGCCGAGGACGACGTGCTTGTATTCCGCCGCGTCCATGTTGTTGCGGAGTTTGTCGGCGGCGAGCCAAAGCTTGGCTTCAAAGCCGAGGTTCGCGGAAGAATCGGAATTGCTAGATTTCGTACGTGCCATGTTTTTGTGAACCCAGAGAACCTCCCGAGATTAACCTAGGAAAATCCCTGAGCAACGGTTTTTAGCCCGGACTTTGCGCAGATTTTCCCCAGCGCCGGTAAAATCGCAAATTGAGGATTGGAAATTAGAGCATCGATCCCCTACAACCCCTTCCTCTTCAAATTCCCCTGCATCTTCTGGAGGGTGCAGGCGTGTCTTTCCACCAACGCGGGAGGTTCGACGGGGTAGGCCTCGCCTTCGAAGGTCATCAGCCAGGGATGCACTTCCACGAGGCTGGTTAGTTTTTGGTGCAGTTGCACGTCGCCGTTCGGGAGTTCCACCAGTTGCTGTTGACCGGGCCAACGCTTTTCGCGGACGCGATGGGCCACACATTTGTTGAAGTGGATGATGATGTCGAATTCGCCGTCGCCCGAGAAGACGTTGAAACTGCTCAAGAAGCGTAGTGGCAGCTTTTCCAAGCTGCCAGTTCACGGTGCTTTCCAGCACCGTTTTCGGGGGACGAGAGGCAAACGCAGGTCGGTCTATTTGTTCTTTCTCACTTCAGTGCTGTTCGGCATCCACAGGAACACGGGACTGGAAAGTCCCGTGAACTGGCAGCTTGGAAAAGCTGCCACTACATTCATCTGCGGCGGGATAAACTGCTCCATGGCCAATCTTCAGGACGTTCACACAAACGGGCGTTCACCGGATTCATGGTGGTGTAATTGCAGCAGCGATATAGATCTTCATCGTTGCGGATCAGGTGATTGTAAAATTCCTTTTGCCAAAACACCCCTCTACGTTTCAAAAGTTTGTTCGCCTCACGGGCAACGAATCCTTTCCAGCTTTGCAGTATCTTGCTCAACGTCCAGCCCGGCAGAGGTCGAAGCACGGCGTGAACATGGTTGGGCATCACAACCCATGCGAGCAGATCAAAGCGTTGGCCGGCATGAAAACAAAGAGCTCCGGCCATCAATTTTGCGATCTCCGGTTTTCTTAACCAACAATTGCCGTGACCTGCGTCGAGGTATTGGTCAACGCGAGTTGTATACCAGTCATAAAGATCCTGTTGTTCCTGCCAGGTGAGAGGGCGTTTGGCGGCGAGTGCGTGAGCCATGATCAATTCTCGCTCCTGTTTGAAACGGAGAATGACTTCGCGAGGCAGAGTTCCAGCCAACCGAAACGTCACGAAGTAAGAGCCCCCTTCCCGCTTAAGGTGCGGAAGATGATCCCGATGATGAAACCCTGCAATGAGATGTGACTGATCGCGTTCTGCCATGAGCCGCTTTTTGTTTCAATATCCAGGAACCCCGTCAATGACAGATGCGCTTTTTAATGTAGTGGCAGCTTCAACCGCAAAGCGGTTCGTCTCGTTTATAGTTCTGATTTCCAAGCTGCCAGTTCACGGTGCTTTCCAGCACCGTTTCCGGAAACGCGTCAAACAACCCGACCCCATGCGCAGGGCAGATGATATGAAGTTTTTTTATCCTCAATAACATCCTCCAATTTGCGTCTCCCAACCAACCGGAACACGGGACTGGAAAGTCCCGTGAACTGGCAGGCTGGAAAGCCTGCCACTACATTCGGGCTGCCCCTACAACCTCTTCCCTTTCAAATTCCCCTGCATTTTCTGGAGGGTGCAGGCGTGTCTTTCCACCAACGCGGGGGGTTCGACGGGGTAGGCCTCGCCTTCGAAGGTCATCAGCCAGGGATGCACTTCCACGAGGCTCGTTAGTTTCTGGTGCAGTTGCACGTCGCCGTTCGGGAGTTCCACCAGTTGCTGTTGACCGGGCCAGCGCTTTTCGCGGACGCGATGGGCCACACATTTGTTGAAATGGATGATGATGTTGTATTCGCCGTCGCCCGAGAAGACGTTGAAACTGCCTTTCAAAAATTCGGCCACACTGAATTTCGGGCGCACGAACGTTTTGCCGGTTCTTCTGCCTTCGTGGGCTCGTCTCGGATAGAAGGTGATGACTTTTCCCCGGTTGTCATCATCGGCGAAGAGATACCAACCGGTGGGCAAGGCCGAGAAGGAATAGGGTCGAATAACCCGCCAGGCAGGCGCTTTCCCGGGCGTTTCATAGAAAATTTCGAGTTCCCAACGATTCTTGCAGGCATTCACGAACAGCTCGTGGATCTCCGGTCTATCCAGGGATTGGGTGGCATTATGGAATGTGACCGTTTCCTCCAGTTCTGCGAGGTTGACGACAATTTCATCGGGCAGGAGGGCCGACAATTTCTTCAGCGAATCGCGCAATCGCCGTGCGATGACTCCACCGTCGTTGGATGAAGTCAACGCCTTGTGCGCCACGACCCAGGCGAACAGTTCTCCTTCCGTGAGACTCAATTCCGAGACATCGCCGATCGGCTCGGAATAGAAGTAGCCGTTCTTCAACGCATCCCATTCGAGCGGCAATTTGTGATAGGTGCGCAGGTGCCTGATGGCCCGGTATACGGCATCGGTGCTGCCGCCGAATTTAGCGATGAGCTTTTGGGCGTTGGGATAGGATCCGGATTGAATTTCCCAATGGATCCAAAGAGCAAGGCCGTGCTTGCGTCGCTGGGTAGCGGGCTTGGGATCTTTTTTGGATATCTTCGCCGACTTGCCTGTTGTTTTTTTGACCTTTTTCCCTGTGGGTTTCATAAGTGGGCCGGAGAATAGTTTCCATTGACTCAAAAGAAACTTTTTTCGCGTGGTTTGTATGCCTCGCGGACAATTCTTTTCACCGGGGGGACAGTCATCCCGGTTGGCCGCTGAAAAAGACTTTTTTGGAGGCCGTCGGGTCCTGACATTGCGTAAAAAAGACTTTTTTGACCAATGTCAGGACTGACTTTGGCCGGAAAAGACTTTTTTGGCCGTTGTCAGTCCTGACTTTGACCAAAAAAGTCCGTTTCGGTGGGCAGTCGGTCCTGACTTTGGTCAAAAAAGAGTTTTTCGAGCGTTGTCAGTCCTGACTTTGGCCAAAAAAGTCCGTTTCGATGGCCAGACGGTCCTGACTTTGGCCAAAAAAGTCTTTTTTGAGGGCCGTCTTGAAGGAACGGCAGGTTTTAAGTGCCTTTGTTGCAATGGGTTCGAAGGTAAGTTGAGCTATTTTCGGTGGAATAGAAAGAGTGAATGTTGTGTCTCTGGCAGATCTGAGGCTTGATTGGTGGGCGGAAGTTTTCTCCCTCACCCTAACCCTCTCCCGCTGGGAGAGGGAACTCGCTTTCGGCTTTCTTGGATGTTTTCCGCAGAAACCCGAGGTGATTGGCAGTCTTCGGCTTCTAAGAAGACGGGAGGCGTTTCTCCCTCTCCCAGCGGGAGAGGGCGGGGTGAGGGAGAATCTCAAGGCTTTTATAAAGGTGAATTCCACCGAAAACAGCGAGGAACCCAAGTTGAGCTATTTTCAGTGGAATAGCCATGGCGCCTTTCCGAAGGGCCACCACCCCCAGATCGTGGTTTGGACTCTTGAATTCTGCCCCGCATTTTGGACTGCGCTGGCAGAGCACAGCGGCGACAGCGCTTTCGGGCGCATTAAGTCACCAGGAAATTGAAAACTCCGCATTGAGCGTCCGAAAGCGGTGTCGCGCTTCGCTTGCCACCGCAGTCCAAATTCGTCTCCTCGTCACCGGATAAAATATCGGTTGTCTCAGCAACCTTGTCCCAGACCCCGCTTTACATCAGACACTGTTTTCGGTGGAATCCTGATCTTGAGGATTAAGAGGGAACCTCCAGGCTTCACGCCGTTGGCAAATCTTCTCCCTGAAAACCCTGCTGGCGCTTCGCCTCAAAAAGCACAATCGCGACGCAGTTTGCGAGGTTGAGTGACCGGGCATTGGGATTAAACATCGGGAGTCGAATCCAGGTGTCGCGATGCTGTTCCAGCAGCGCCTTTGGAACCCCAGCGGTTTCGCGTCCGAACACCAGGTAATCATCGGGACCGAACTCGGCTTGAGAATAGAGCTTTTCGCCGCCTTGCTCCACAAACCAGAGCTTCGCGTTCGGAGGCAACGATTCGGCGAATGCCTGCCAGTTACTCCACCGATGCCACTGCACATGCTGCCAATAATCCATCCCGGCGCGTTTTAACTGGGAATCATCCAGCTTGAAGCCCAGGGGTTCGATCAAATGCAGGGTGGTGTTGGTCGCGGCGCAGAGGCGGGCGACATTCCCGGTGTTGGGCGGAATTTCAGGTTCGAGGAGAACGACGTGCAGCATGCGATGTGAGTGTTAACGTTTCCAGAGTTGAAGTATTTTGCACCTGACGACAGCAAACGCAGCCTTCGCCACCCTGACCCGTAGTTTAGTTTAAGGGAGCGTTTCACCTTTCACCCATCGCCGGGCCTTCATTTCGAACCGGGGAAGAGTGCCGCGAGCCACGCAACGAACGGGAACCCGCAGGCTGAGAGCTGTTTGAAGTTTCTTTTCCACGGCACGGGCCAGTGAACGATCGTCCGCGCATTTCTCGACAGCTTCAATTTCTATGCTGAGTTCCGGCAGGTCGGTGGTTTGGATCAGGTGAACGCGGTATTCTGCAACTTCTTCGAAACTGCGCAAAATCTCTTCCACAGCACTGGGATAAATGTTTACTCCACGCACGATAACCATGTCGTCGGAGCGCGCCAGGATTCCCCCTTCCAAACGCATTTCGTGACGGCCGCAACGGCACTGTTTGAACTCCCCTCGTTTCACCAAATCGCCCGTTCGATAGCGCACCAGCGGCGAACCTGTTCGTCCGAGAGTTGTCAGGATCAGTTCACCTGGTTCGTTTGCTTTCGCAACGCTTCCGTCCGGGGCGATGACCTCGGCTAAATAAGCGGTTTCGATCACATGCAAAACGCCTGGTTCGACAGGACACTCGTAAGTCACGGGGCCGACCTCAGTCATACCGTGATGATCGAACACACGCACCCCGGGCCAGGCTTGTTCAATGCGTTGACGTGTCGCAGGAATGCTCCCGCCGGGTTCGCCAGCCACAAGGAGGGTTTTGATTTTGGCAGACCGCAGATCGATGCCGTTTTCCGCTGCCACTTCCGCGAGGCGCAGCGCATAGGTAGAAGTGCAGCAGAGAACCGTCGCTTCGTTATCGAGCATTCCGCGCAGGCGCGCTTCACTACTCAATCCACCGCCCGGGATGCAGAGACACCCAAGCTGGGCGGCAGCATCGAATGCCAGCCAAAAGCCAATGAATGGCCCGAATGAAAAGGCAAAGTAAACCCGGTCTGAACGTTGCACTCCCGCAACTCGGAAAACTTCTTTCCAGTTATCGGTCATCCATTGCCAATTCTCCGGAGTATCAAGCCAGCGCAGTGGTGCGCCACTTGTGCCGCTGGTCTGATGAAGGCGGGTGTAGCGGTCGAGCGGGAAAGTTAAATTGGTGCCAAAGAGTGGATTGGCTTTTTGATCTTCGACCAGGTCCTGCTTGATCGTGAAGCGAACATTTTCCGTAAACTGGGCAAGTGAAGAGAACTTCAGGTCACGAATGGGAAGAAGCTTTTTCGTATAAAAAAGATTGGCCGGAACAATCGCCTGCAACAGTTCGTTCAATTGCAGCAACTGCCGTTGCGCAATTTGTTCCCGAGTTAAAAATGTTTTTAAGCGAGGTAATTCCATCTGAAACAGCAATGAACCGACACAACTATTCTATTGCCTCTGAGTAGAAGCGGACTGACTCGGCGTTGGCGGTTTGGGAGCCGGAGCGCCCGGTTTGTAAAGAGTCACGAGACAACCGCCCAATGCGGCGAGCACTATGCCCAAATAGAATTGTGGTTTGATGGATCCCCAGCCACCGGCCGGAGGATGCATGGTCAACGAAACGATTGCGTTCACGATCGGTGCGCCTGCAAATACGATGGACATCACCACCGGCGGCGTCCCTTTTGCGCCGAACGCCAGCAGCACACCAAACGCGCCGATGGCACCGACGATCCCGGCGATCAATGACCACCAGAGACCTTTTGGCGGATAACCCCAGAAATCGAGCCGGCCACCTTGAATCTTCAACATTATGATCGGACCAAGGACTGCGACGAGGAAGTAAGCGATGCCAACATAGAGGAATGCCATGTAGCGGCCGTTGACGGAATCTTTCATTCCCATCTGCCCGGTGTGAAGGAACACTCCGTAAACGCCCCAGGAGACGACAGTCAGCAAAGCGAACACAAGCCAGTTCATGGCCCGGCAGTTTAGGGAGCCCAACTCTTTACAGCAAACCGTTTGTCAGCGAATTTGTGTTGATGGCAGAGCGTATGAATGTTGTGAGCAGATGGTTGTTATTACTCACCTGTGTCTTTTTGGCAGGTTGTGCCACCAGCACGGTGGAGTCTCGCCGCGCGGAAAAGATGTCCAGTTACGCGACGTTTTCACCAGAGATTCAGCGCCTGGTGGATAGCGGGCAAATCACGGTCGGGATGCCTGCGGACGCAGTTTACATCGCGTGGGGCGCTCCCTCGGAAATTTTACAGAGCGAAGATGCGCGCGGCGCGGCGACGACATGGCTCTATCATGGAACTTATATGCAGCAGTATCGCTACTGGAACTACCG
This sequence comes from Verrucomicrobiota bacterium, assembly GCA_013820875.1. GTDB lineage: Bacteria > Verrucomicrobiota > Verrucomicrobiia > Limisphaerales > JACDHS01 > JACDHS01. The sequence goes on from JACDHS010000023.1 coordinate 15,406, forward strand.
TGAAGTAGCCAACGCGGACGGGGTGTTCCTGGAGCGATACCTGGATACCGAATATAATCCACGAAGTTTTCTTCACGCGGAAATTACTTTTCAGGGCGGGGTGGTGAAAAGCTGGCGGACTCTGCCGCGTCCGCATTAGGTTTTCCCTTCTTAATCTCTATCCTTTTTTCCGGAGAGTAAGATTAAGATCAAGATTAGGATTAAGAGGGGAAAGCCGTTTCCTTCTATTTCAACTTCAGGAATTCCCCTGACCCAATCGGGCTCAGCGCAGGGTATGTTTCTCCAAAGATATGCCTGTGGATTTTCCAGAAATGCTCCTCCGGGTCGGGCTCGCCTTTTTCAGTGGGGCCATTTTGGGATTGGAACGGGAAACCCGCGGTCGCCCCGCAGGACTGCGCACCATTGTTCTCGTCTGTGTCGCGTCTGCACTCGCGGCAATTTTGTCGGACAACTATTATCGAGGGAGCTTCACTGGCGAACACCAGAGCGACAATTGGCATCCGGATCCAGCCCGACTCGCCGCCGGTATTCTGACTGGCATCGGTTTTCTCGGAGCGGGAGTCATCATCCAGCAGGCGAGCTGGGTGCGCGGCGTCACGACTGCCTCTCAAATCTGGTTCGTCACCATTCTCGGGCTTTGCTATGGCAGCGGCCAACTCCTTCTCGGTCTCGTGGGGCTGGTTGTGAGCTTCGTGACAGTTTATTTTCTGCACAAACTGGAAGCGCTCCTGAAGCGGGACTCCTACGCCATTCTAAAAGTGAAAGTGGCTGCCCGCGCCGCTAACAGCATGGAAATCGCCAAAGCGATCACCGGTCTTGATGTGGAGGTCAAAAGCACCGAGTTGCAGCGCAATGTGGAGGAAGATAGTTCCACAATGGTTTTCTCACTGCGCTACAAAACGACCGAGGAGAATGGAATGTTGGAAAAAGTTGTGAACGCAGTCAGCGCTCTCCATGGCATCATCTCGGTGCATTGGAAGTAGAACCAAAATTTTGTTTCTTTTTCCCGCTTCGAAAATAAGCTCGGGCCATGGCAAACATTCCTCTTGAAGATACTTTCGCCGATATCATTGGCAAAGCGCAGCGCGGTTTGAAAATCGCCGATGAAGATCTGGCAGGTCGCGCAGGCATCAGCATTGAAGAACTTACCAAGGTCAAAGGAGGCGAATTCGACGAAGCCACCGTCCGCAAACTCGCGGCTCCGTTGAACCTCGGCGAGAAAGCCTTGGTGGAACTCGGCCAGAACGCCTGGCACCCGCCCTCCCATGAAATTCACGGCCTCGCGCAATTCACGACCCAGTTCGAAGACATGACGGTGAATTCATACCTGGTCTATGAATTATTCACCAAAGCGGCCGTTGCTTTCGACACCGGCGCCAATGCCAGCGAGATGCTCACTTTCGCCCAGAAGAATCTTCTGCGCATCAAACTGATCCTCGTTACACACGCGCATCCAGATCACATCGCAGACCTGGCGCGCCTGCAGAAGATGACTTATTCCAAGGCTTACTCCAGTGAAGCTGAACCGGTCGAAGGCACTGAAACGTTTGCGCCAGGGAAAAAATTCGAGCTGGGCAATTTCGAGATCCAAACACGCCAGACGAGCGGACACGCCAAAGGCGGCATTACTTATGTCGTGGCTGGTTTGAAACAACCGGTCGCCGTCGTTGGCGATGCCATCTTCTGCTGTTCCATGGGCGGCGGCATGGTTTCCTACGAAGAAGCGCTCAGCACCAATCGCGAAAACCTTTTCACCCTGCCGGACAACACGATTATCTGTCCCGGACATGGCCCGCTGACAACCATCGCCGAACAAAAAGAGCACAACCCGTTCTTCCCGGAATTCACCAAGTGATGAGAACATCAGGGTTTCACCGGTAAAGAAAATGCATCAATGTGAACAAAAACCAATTGCCCGGCGTTCCCATTTTTTTTACGTTCCCTCCTCCAACTTAACGAAAGTATAAATATAATGAGCAAAATAGTTCCATTGATCAGTTCTGGCGTCGCCGGACCACTCGGAGTCCTCCATCTGCCTCGCCTCTGGCAAAAAGTTTCCCTGGAAGCGCGCGAAAAGCTCGCTCCCGGTTATCCTGGCGCTGGCAAAGGCTATGACCAGATGGTCATCGACGCACTCGGTCTGAACCGCGATGCCGTAATCGAATACATCAAGACCAGCCGCCCGACCTATCCGCAGTTTGAAGCCTGGATCAAGAGCCAGCCGGGCGTGAAGCTCGACAAAGCCACCGTGGATCAACTCAATGGCGCCATCCGTGGTTACAACCACGACGACGCCACCCGCCAATCGATTCTGGCGGCGAGCAACATTCCGGATGACAGCACCGCCCCGCGCGACGCCGTCAACCTCAACAACCTGGACGACTGGAAAGAACTCTGGGACGCTGAATTGAAGTAATCTCAGGACACCGTTCTGAAGAGAAAACCGGCATTCGCAAGAGTGCCGGTTTTTATTTACACACACTCTCGGGCATTGTCCTTTTTCTGAACACTCTTTCCTGCTGCATCTACGACAAAATACGCGGATCCCGCGAAATACTGGTGTTTCTCAGCTTTGCGACAGATTGGCACGTATTTTGCAAACATGAGAATATCATGAAAGATAAACAGCAAAAACTCTCCTTTATGCGAGGGCTGAAGTTTGTAGCGGTGTTTGCCATTCTTGCTGCCACACTCACGATGTCTTTTGCTCCGGAACTGACCAAGCCACTTTTCCTCAAATACTACCGGTCGGTTTACGCAACCGAGGCCGCACGAACCTTGTAAGCTGTTATGGAAGTACGTTGCATCCTGGACATTGAGAAAGACTCCGCACCGCCGCTGTATCAGTACGTCATTGTCTGTAGCGAAGAATTGAACTGCCTCGGTTTTCTGGACCGTTTCGGGATCTGGCGTGATGCACATAGCCTGACAGCCTTACCCGAGGTGGATGGCTGGATAGATGCCTGAGATTAGCGATATGAGTGCAGATTACCGGTTCAACTCCGGTTTAGATTCATTGCTGGCCCTTACCCCCCATTCAACACGAACTCGATTCCATCGGCCACACCGTGGCCGCAGTGCTGTTCGCTGATGTAACCGTTTTGTTGCCGGACCTGTTCTTTGACCTGGGGGACAGCGTTCGCGTTGGTCACGAGCCAGCGAGCATGCTCGGTTTTCAACATGGGCAGATCATTCAAGTGATCTCCGGCAGCCAGAATGTGTTCTGAAGAAATATCGAGTCGGCGAGCGAGTTCCGTGAGAGCGGTACCCTTGTTGTAGTTCACGTGGCTGAACCGTGCATAGACATCATTTCGCACCACAACCAGTCCCGGCACACGCTCGCAATAACCATCCAGAAATTCGTGGATCGCTTCGGCGTCCGCCGTTTTCTCCGCGATTAAACAAAAAGGAGAATAAGGATCCGAGTAAATCGTTGCTTTGCTAAATCGTTGGCTGACCCAGTCATTCAAATAAGTGACATCCTGCCGCACCCGGGTGAAAACTTCTTCGTGATCGCGTGTGCAGGCGTCGTTCCATTCCGGCAACCCGACATATTGCAGATTATCGTGGGTGTAGATTTCACGTTCCACCAGGACGAGATAATCGGGTTTGATCGTGAGATGCGCGCGGCCCATGGATTCCATCAGGCTGGAGAGTTCGCGCCCGGTGTTGATCACCCATTTCACTCCTTGCGTCTGAAGGCTGCCGATCAACTCCTGAAGCTTGCGTGGCACGGGAGGATTTTCGAATTCGGCAAAGAGTGTTCCGTCAAAATCAGTGGAGAGCAGCTTGAATGGAAGAGACATTGAACTTTGAACTTTATCGTTGGGGGCATACATTCGGTTTACACAGCGGTTTGTCAAAAATTTTATGACCCATCAGGACCAATACGACGACGCAATGTTTGACTTCAGCACGGGCGAATACGATTCGGCCATTGCGAAATTCAAAGCCATTCTGGCCGAAGACCTGCAACACTTCGACGCGCAACTTTCCCTCGGCATGGCCTACTATCGCAAGGGCGATTTTCCCACCGCGATCGCCGAGGGGCACAAAGCGGAACAATTGAACCCCAAAGAACAGCTCGTTCACACCAATCTGTCCCTGTTCTACATGAAATCCGGCGACAAAAAGACCGCCGAACATCATGGGCTCCAGGCGCGCATTGCGGGATGGCGGGAGAACATGGCTGCCCCCGGTGAAAAAAAGGTGGAGGGCGATCCCGAACTCCAGATGGCGCAACCAAAGCAGCCAACCATGAAGATGCCGGACAAATTTCCTGACCAGCCTTGGAAAAAGAAGCCGCCAATGGAAGGCGCGGCGCCGGAGGAGAAGAAGGCGACGGAGTAATAATTAAGACAGGGTGCGCTAAAAAACTTTCTGGTCGAAGCCTCGGAGAAGATGCACACAGTAGAGGCGTGATCTCCGTTGTCATTCCTACGCTCAACGAGGCGGAACATTTGCCGCTGACACTGGAGCGAATCCGAGCCAATGCCGCAGCGCACGAAGTCATCGTGGCGGATGGAGGCAGCACGGACGCAACATTGCAGGTCGCAATGCGAAGGGGAGCAAAGGTGGTTTGCTCGGACAAGGGCCGTGCCAGGCAGATGAATGCAGGCGCACAGGTAGCCATGGGGAACATTCTTCTTTTTCTGCATGCTGACACGCAGATCCACCCCGGCGGCCTGAGGCAAATCGAAGAGGCGTTGAAGGAAACGCGAATCGTTGGTGGCGGGTTTGCCCGCAAGTTTGATTCCGATTCATTATTCCTGCGATGCACCTGTGCGGTGGCAACGATGCGTTGTTCCCTCTTTGGCTGGTTTCTGGGCGATCAAGGGATCTTTGTGCGCCGCGACGTGTTTGAACAACTGGGCGGTTTCAAGGAAATGGCAGCGTTTGAAGATGTGGATTTCTCCCGGCGGTTGGCGGGCAGCGGCAGGACCGTGACGTTGAAGCCAGCAGTTATTTCTTCGGCCCGCCGGTTCTCCCAGCGTGGTCCGTTTTTAACAACCTGCCGAGATCTCTGGATGACCTGCAAGTATGTGGGTGGAAAAAATTATTCCGCCAAATAGTTTTTCTTTTTCTCGAGAGCGGCCGGATCACGGCTTGTGCGAGAGCCGTCCGGTTTACTCCAGTAATCGCGCTGCTTGATGAAGGGCATGATCATCGTGCGCCAAAGAGTGTTATCATCCGGCGAACTGTATCCGGGCACACCGATTTCTATTTTAGACTGTGGAATGTTCAGACCGAGTGTCCTGTGCAGGCGATCCCACCAGGGAAAGACCACGCCGTAATTGGAATTCGTCTCAGGCCTCACTTGTGAATGATGGATGCCATGCATGCGCGGAGTGACGATCAATTTGTTCAACCAGCGTTCGAGGCGGATGGGAAGTCGGAGGTTGCTGTGATGGAAAAGCGTTCCCGCCTGGAAGACCAGTTCGTAGAGCAGAAACATTCCGAGGGCAGGCCCAATTATGATTACCTGGGCGACACGAAACAGGGTGGACAAGAAAACTTCACCGAAATGAAAACGAAACCCGGTCGAGACATCGAGAGCAGGATCGATGTGGTGAACGTTATGAAAACGCCAGAGCAACGGAATTTTGTGATTCAGGAGATGCCAGTAATAAAAGCTGAGATCGAGCAGCAGGAACCCAACAATGAACTCAGCCCAAACGGGTAGCCGAAGGAGGTGGAGCAAACCGAAATGTTGCGCTGAAGACCAGTCGAGGGCCGAGAGCGAAGATGGGCGGACGACGAGCATGGCAACGACGAACACGAGCCCGGACAAGACCCCGTTTACGAAAAGACGGGAGAGCAGCCCTGTGCGGGAGGCACGCAATGGGAACCATTTTTCAATCGCAAACAGCAGGACGAAGAGGGCGAAGATTGCAAGTGGCGTGTAGACAAGCAAATTCATGTCATCGAGCAGCAAACGGTTTATAATCAACTGTGACTGCTATCGGCATTGAACATAAGATGAACGCAAAATCCTCAAGAACCAAGCTGTTCATTTTTCTGAAGGCACCCCGCCCTGGGCAGGTTAAAACAAGACTTGCTGCCAGCATTGGGGCGGAGGCGGCGCAGCGTGCCTACAAAACGATGGTCGAACATCTGCTGGCAAATCTGCGGGGATTGACTGCGGTGCAACTCCGCTTTTCGCCTGAGGACGCAGAGCATGAACTGCGGGCGTGGCTGGGCCGAGGATTTGAATATCGGTGGCAAGGAAATGGCAACCTGGGTGAGCGGTTGCAAAAAGCATTTCAGGAGGGTTTCGAGGAAGGAAATGAAAGGGTCACCATCATCGGGTCCGACTGCCCATATATCACCAGCGAAGACATCGAAGCGGCGTTCGAATCACTGAAGACAAATGATGTCGTGCTGGGACCGGCTAATGACGGTGGATATTGGCTGATCGGTTTGCGTGAAGTGCAAGCCTGCTTGTTCCAAGATATCCCGTGGAGTACGGAAGCTGTTCTGGAGACCACGTTGAAGCGGATTGTGGATGCGAGATTATCGCATCAGTGCCTGCGCAGCCTGAGTGACATTGATAACGAAAAGGAGTGGGACGGTTATTATAAAACCATTCCGAAGCCATCCGGTTCTGTTCCTGGATAGCTTCCGCTGAACAGCAGTGTTGGGCGGCGCGACTTTTGTCACTTCCAGAGGCAGCTGCCCATAAAGTATTTAACCCTGATTAGAATGCGCCGGGCTTTCCTACGAAAGATTAGGGGGAGCGTTAATAGAATTTTCCCTGTCCTGAAACATCCTATAGAGAGAGCAAAACTCTGACGTTTTGTTTCTCTGGAAAATAACATCAACAAAGGAGAGGGAAAAATGAAGCTAAACAAATTATTAAAACCGTTGTGCCTGGGAGTGGCCGTAACGGTCGGCAGTGTCTACGCGCAGACGGAGCAAGACAGTTCTTCACCAGCCGGGACAGGAACATTGCAAAATGAGAGCCGGATTTTGGAGACTTCAGAAAGCGCTGCTGGGGCTGCGCGTGTTTCTGCGGAACAAAGCATACAGAACTGGAAGGCTAAACCCAAAGAGGTGGCGCAGCAGATGATCCAGAAATATGGGCAACCCGATGAAGTGACATCGCAGCGTCTCGTCTGGCATGACAAAGGGCCCTGGAAAGAGACGGAACTTGTAAACGAAGAAATCGAACACAATTTTCCGAAGCCACACCAGGACATGTTAAAACAAACCGTTCTGTTGCAAGTGCCAACAGAGAAGCTACAGGATCTGGCGGAGTACGATGGGAGTGTGATTGTGGACAGGACACCTGGACACATCTCAGCCCGTTGTGACAAAGAAGAAATGAACTTCCTGGCACTCAACCTGGCACACGACATCATCCAGGGAAAAAGATCCGTGAGTGAATCTCGCGATTTCTATGCAAAAACAGTCATGGCGTTCATGAAGGGTGACAAGCACCCCTACACTCAAGGTCTTCAATTCCAGCCGATGCGTGCCGCCCAGGCTGCCACCCCGGATCAACCTTCTCCAATCATCCAAGAGAAGGCGGGAGCGAAGCTTGAGCAGAACGAATAACTAAAAGGGCCGCCTCCGAGGGCGGCCCGCTTGTTCTACTAAACATAATTATCGGCTCACCGTACGGCCCTTGCCTCCCATGGTGATGGCTATCGTTAGTCTTCACCCATATGAAGGAGTTCGAGAGGAGATTACATGAAACCTGATGACCAAAACGGGAGACTGCCAACAGCAGAAAGACCTTTTCGCGTCCTGATCATCGCCGGCTCAGACCGGCGCCAATACAATTGTCCGGGCGTGGATTCCAAGGCTCGCACCCTGATGTTGCGCATGGCGGATCGACTCCCGCGAGATTGGGAAATTGATTACGAAGACATTGGGAACCTGTTTGGTCGCGCCCGGATCCAGAGTTGCAATGCGTGCGTTTCCACTTCCATGGCCTTATGCGTCTGGCCGTGCAATTGTTACGAGCCGAAGAACTCAAAAGAACCTGATCTCATGTGGGATCTCGACCTCTACAGTCGCCTGGACCTGGCTGATGCGTGGGCAATCATTGGGCCAATCAATTGGTACGGGCCCACCTCCAATCTCAAGCTCATGTTCGACCGGCTTGTCTGCATGAATGGTGGCAATCCGAAAGAAGAGTTGATTGAGCACAAGAATCCTGAACTGGCGATGAAGCTGGAGCATTCACCGGAATGGGAAGAGTTGAGTCGAAATCATTTGGAAGGTCGCACGGCAGGGTTCTTCTCTTATGGGGATGGCGGTGGAGATGAATTGGACGAAACGGGAAGACCGAAATTGCTGCGGCACAAACACTATTTCGATCCCGAGCAGGAGCCGGAAGACAACCGTGACCTGTATGCGCCATTGGTTTGGCAGTGTCGTTATGGTGGCATCGAGGTTCCGGACCAGTTATGGCGATATGTGATGTTTGGCCAGGGGAAGAAGTACAGTGATAACCAGGCGGAAGACATGGCGGCGGAAACCAACGTTTACGCGGAATTCGATGAATGGACCGACGCGTTTGCAGCGTTCGTTCTGCGAAAGGGAAAAGTGGAGTCGGGAGAATTCCGCGCCTATGGCTACGAGGCGCGGGGGCATCGTTGGGCAGACCTGAAGTTAAAATGGCGCGAACACAAAATGAAAAAGGGAACCGGCCCACGAAATTCATCGCCGCACGAGCAGGGAAAACTTGGCTTGAACGCGGACTCGGGCAGTGATGCTAAAGAGTCGGAGGGTGAAAAGCTGCGGCGTTAGCCAAACGAGCAGGAAAGCACCGCAAGGTGGTTGCGGTGCCTTCCCAGTATTTGTTTCCCGTGGTCGGTGGCCTCTCATTGCGAGGCTCCAAGACCAGCGCGGCGAAGCGAGGCTTCGTCAACTCCCGCGTTTGCGCAGCAATCCGCCAGCATTCCATTCACTGCCACAGCCGGAACCGTGCGCACCCCATACTGAGTTGCCTTTTTCGCAACGTCGGGGTTGTGCATGTCGAGCACCTCAATTTCGCAAGATGGGCAGGCAATGCGATTGACCAATGCAATTGTTTCTTCGCACGCCGGACAACCCGCCGTGAACACTTCAATTTTTCGTTTCATATTATTTACTTCCGGTTGCGCTCATTGGTTGATTCTCTTTCGGTCCGGCGCAATCGGGGCACGAAAGAGAATTTCGTTTTCGCAGTGGCCATGTGTTCCAGACGGAAGCGCCGACGAGCAACGTCACTCCGCCATACAATGCCGGGGCGAAATCAAAGTAAAATTTGCCGGTTAGAATCGTAATCGCCGCCAACACTCCCAAAAGGAAAGGGCCATATCTACAGGGTCAAGGGCCTGTTCCTAAAAAAGAAGCCGCTCGCGAAGAGGGGTCGGAGCGGCCAAAGACCAGCGTAACATAATAGGAAGAAATCAGCTGACTTGCTGATGATTAACGGCAAAAGATCGCTAGGCCTTTGGTTTCTCTTTCTTCGCAGCACACTTGGCGCAGGTCTTTGCATCCTTGTCCTTGGCTGCTTCCTTGGCCGCTTTTTGGCAGCAGGCAGGAGCATCAGCGAGGCATTTGGCGCAGGTTTCACCCTTTTTGGTTTGCGACGCGGCTTTTTTGCAACACTCGCCCGCAAAAGCGCTGGAGGCGGATAAAGCAGTGGCTACAAGGGCAATAGAGAGGTATTGAATCAACTTTTTCATTTTGTGATGTTGCCGCACAGGATTGTGCGACTTCCCAGGTAGGAGGGATTAGCAAAGGATTTATTCCCGGATTCTTCGGGGCGGCTTTCCACCGGCAATGGCTAAACCAAGGAATGGCTGAGGGTAGTCAGTGCGCCATCGCCATGCCGGGCGCATGCAAGAAACCAGCGGGCTTATGCCCGCCGGTCTCTGGAGGAACTGCAATTTCTATTGGCTTGAATGATGCGTATGATTGCGCCCATTTAACGGAGTCGCGGCATATGGAAATACCTTGTTGTAGGTAATATCGTTGTCATTCACGTTGTCGCCGAACGGGCCGCGAATGGTTGGGGGAGCGGTGCGCAGATCGCTGGCAATGGCAGTGACTGCAATATCCACAACATCGTCACCGAAGCGACGACCATTGGGCCAACCTCCGGGAACCGTTCCGCCCCCAAACCCTTCCTGAATCTGACTGGTGAGGGTGTCGCCTCCGAAAATGCTCAAAGTGGAGAAACCCGGATCGTCCGCGGAGGCCCCTTTCAATCGGGCCGGGCCGGTGGAGAGATCCACTTTGATCACGTCAGGGATGAAAATTGCAACCAGATCTGTGCGATCTGACTCCGGTGCTACGCTGCTGCCGAAGACCAATGCATTAAGAAGAACAGCCAGTTCTGGGTCTCTGGCGTACTTGGCAAACAGAGCAGCATCGGTTTTGGGTGAACTCCGATTGTAGAGATCTTTGTCTGCAATGGCTACAAGACCTTCGCAAAAGAGCGGGTTACCCTGGCGCCCCACTTGAATCCATGGGCCGCTAATGTCGTTTGCCCGATTGGAGCGGCCTTCCGCGAAAGGTACACCAGAAGTCAATTCCGGCACTGTGAAACTTCTAACATCCCGGAGGACTGTGGTACGTTTGCGGCAAGTAGTTGCCCAAACACCTGCGATCTGTTGATCACCACCAATTTCGGACAGCGGAATTTCCAGCACAATGGTGTGAACATTGAAACCACCTTGGGCATCAACCCCCGGATCTCGCAATTTAAGCAGGTCAAAGATTGCCTGGATGTCTCCATAAAATCCATCATCTCGCTGCCCCGCGAATGCTCGATACCCGTTAAAAGAGAAGATAGTCTGGGACGTATAACGATCGAGGCTGTTGGTGTCTGAGACGCCGCCTTTGGCAGGGTTTTCTCCATTGTCCCCCTGATTATAGAAAGGGGTGGCATTGCCCTGATTGTTCGGAGGGACAACGCCGTTGCCAAGAAAGGTCATGTTTCCCCCAGAGCTTTTGTGGACCTTATAGGTTTGGACGAGGTTTTGGGCCTCGTCATTTACGTTCGTGACGACACCGGTATATGCTTGCAGAATCGTTTGCTTGTTTTTGAACTGGGTCGAAAAACCGAAGTGAAAACTGTGCGTTGCAATGCCATTGGCCAGGTCGCCATTGCCATTGCCATTGCCATTGCCATTGCCATTGCCATTGCCAGGTTGATGAGCTGGCCGCTGGCGAGTAGAATTCGCATTCTTGGGACCGCTCGTCGCGATTCTGATCGAGTAAAGAACGTTGTCATCGAATCGATAGTTGTTCGGTCCGGCGCCCGGCTCTTCAAATGGGTAAACCGCCAAAGCGGTGACTAAATATTTTTGCCCCTCTCGTTCTGTGACAAATGCGTAAACATCTGTTGTGTTTGCTGCTGGATCGAAGGTGAGCAACGGTGCGTCCTGATGACTGGATGCTTCGACGAGAGCCGGTGTGAATGCGAGCAACGCTGACAGCATTGTCAGTGCGACTGTTCTTCCTGCTTTGTGCCATTGTGTGATCCTGATTTTCATATTGGTTATATAATTTCCTGGTACGTTTAGTTCATTTAGTTTACTTACCCCGTCTAGGCTCTTTGTCGCCCGCTTCAGCCAATCGGTGGCCAAGCTTTTGGAGGTGTTGTTTTTCTGAGGGGAAAAGTGTGTGTTGTAACGGCTTGAGCTTTTCCAGCCAGGCTTTGGTGGCTTGGCCCTTTCCGAGAGCATCCGCTATGATCGCAGCGTGGAGGAATAGCCGGGCGTCTGGCGTTTTTTCTGCAAGTGCTTTCTCCATTTCACGCTCGGCCTCTTCATTTTGGTTTGCTCCCCAAAGAGCCCAGGCAAGAGCGTCGTGAGTCAATACATCGGAACGTATGGACAACTCACGTCTCGCGAGATTTACCGCCGTGCCGGATCTGATTCCGCGAGTAGTGAGATACAAGGCAAATGTTCTCGCATCATCAAATACCCCGTTTCTGTTCAGTTCTTCTTCAAGCTTTTGCGCTTCTTTCTCACGCCCCAAAATTTGCAGCACATCTGCGAGCAACCATTGGTATTCCAGCTCCGGCTTGATAGCGCAGGCACGTTTCAATGAAGTCAATGCCCCTGTAATATCGTTCGAAGCCAGATCGATTCGAGCCTTGGCGAACAGTGCTGCAGCATGGTTTGGCACCAACTGCAAAGCTAAGTTTACATTCTGCCTCGCCTCGTTGGTTCCCTTGAGTTGCCACTGATAGAACGCCAGTGTCGATAGCGCCCAGGCAGCCGACTCTGGATCTCGCGACGATCCAGCCTCCGCCGCCATTTCGGCCATTTCCCTCGCGCCATCCAGATCCCCAGTGATCCAGCGCGCATGCGCGGCCCGGCAGTAGGATTGCAGATCGGGCCGCAAATCGATCATTTGTTGGTATGCATTGATCGCCTCTGCCACTCGGCCCTGCTCGATCAGCACATCACCCAGCAGGCCGAAGTCGAATGGTGCGCCCCGATTTTCACTCAAAGTTCGCGCCAATGTTTCCGCTTCTTTAAAGGAGTGAGAATGATGCAGGATATGCCCGCGCAAAAGCATCGCTTCGAAGCTTTTCGGCTGGCGGGCTTCGATGCACTCTGCGCACGATTGCGCCAGCTTATAGAAGCTGGAATCTTGCGTGAGCCGCGCTTTGGAAACAAACACCCAACCCAATCTGTCCAAGAACGGCACGGGGTCAGGTGCGTCCTTGATTTTGCTCTGAAGACGTGCAATTTCCTGGTCAATTTTTTCTGTGCCCTTCGACGGAACTAATATCGCTTTGCACGGCATCAAATCGGCAAATCGGTCTGGCGTGCTGGTTGCACTCGCCGTTGCTGTTTTGGGAACCGATTTTAGTTGCTCCTCCTTCGCTTTGAGCTGAAGCGAAAGCAGCAGCAAAACGGTTAACCACAGGTGCGGCATTTTCATGTTTATTTTGGCCCTCGACCCAAGAGAGATCCAGAGACTTCCAGGAACTGGTTGTTTCCATTTCGAAGGCATGAAAGGCATGAAAGAACTTAGTTCTGCGATGCATATAGCCAATAGAGGAGGAAACCTATTTTGATATCGGTGAATGCATCGCGCGTCCTCTGTGGCGCATTGGTAAGAATGGGCCCCCTAAGACTAAGATTCTTTTTTTCAGAATCACGCTGTGACAAGACCAACACACCAATCTAAGCGCCGGTTCATAGTCGATAGCAAATTTAGCCGCTCGCGCAGAGGGACGGAGCGGCCAATGCCAGATTACTATAATAAGGAATCAGCTGGCTTGCTGATGATGAACGGCGAGAGGGCTGCTAGGCCTTTGGTTTTTCTTCTTTGAAGCGGATAAAACGGTGGTGACAAGGGCAATAGACAGGTATTGGATCAGTTTTTTCATTTTGTGATGTCGTTGCAGAACCACTGTGCAATTTCAAAAGTAAGAGGAATCATCAAACGATTTATTCCCCTGCTGCTTTCATGGGCGCAAAAAAATGTTTGGGAAGCGGAGGTTGGGGAATAAACATGGCAGTCCAGCATCATATCTTTGTGGAAGTGGATTTCGAACAGGTTGTAAACAGCTATTACGAGGCGCTCTACCGCTTCGCGCTGAGTCTTGCGCAGAACGAAGCGGAGGCGTGTGACCTGACGCAGGACACGTTCTATACGTTTGCGACCAAGGGGCACCAACTGCGGGACAAGGCGCGGGTGAAAACCTGGTTATTTACCACCTTGCACCGGAAATTTCTTGGAGCGCGCCGGCACAGCAACCGGTTTCCGCATTGCGAGATCAATGAGACCAGTGATGCGTTGCCGGTGGTGACACCCAACATGGTGAACGAGATGGATGCCCGCACGGTTTGGGATGCATTGACGGAGCTCGATGAGATTTATCGCGCGCCACTGACGCTTCTCTATCTGCAAGAGCATTCCTACCGGGAAATAGGCGAGATGCTCGATATACCACTTGGAACCGTAATGTCCCGGATTTCACGAGGCAAAGCGCTTCTGCGGGAGAAGTTAACCAAACGCGATGGCGTTCGAAAGATCGTCCCACTTGAACAACAGAAAAGAATTTCACAATGACCAACGACGAAGCCAAATTCATATTGCAGTCCTACCGGCAGAATGGAGCTGATGCAGATGATTCCGTGTTTGCGGAAGCATTGGAACATGCCCGGAGGGATCCGCTCTTAAGTCAATGGTTTGCGGAGGAATTGCAACTCGACGCAGCGATCATCCAGAAAGTGAAGTCGGTTCCGGTACCCTCCGACTTGAAGGCAACCATCCTTGCAGGCGGGAAAATTGTCCGTCCTGCGGCGTGGTATCGGCGTCCCTGGCTGGCAGCGGCCGCTTGTTTCCTCCTCCTGGCGAGCGTGTTGAGCGTGTGGATGCTGAACAGGCCCGCTTCATTTCCGGCGTATAGAACGGACATGGTTCATTTTGTGTCCGGGTTGGACCGGTTGGACCTGCAAAGCAATGATCTTGGGGAAATCAAACAGTGGTTGAGCGAGAATAAAGCGCATGTGGATTTCACTTTGCCGGAAGGTTTGAAGGAGATGCCTGGGATCGGCTGCCGTCTGCTGTCATGGAACGGGAGGAAGGTGACGCTGATCTGTTTTGGAAAAATGGGTGCGGAGGAAGTTCACTTGTTGATTGCGGACCGGTCGACATTTACCCAACCACCGCCGCTAAGCCCGCAATTTTCCAAAGAAGATGGCTGGAGCACTGCGATCTGGTCACGAGGTGACAAGGTTTACATGCTGGCGGGAATGGGCGACCGTGAAACGCTGTCGAGGTATTTATAAGCAAGGGAATCCCCCCAGCCTGGAATGAATTCTTAATTTATTTTTATGAGCAATTCAATGCGCGCGGAAACGGCAGTTAAGGAGCGTTATGCGGCGGCAGCGAAAGCCCCGGAAGCGGCACTTTGCTGCCCAGTGGAATACGAGCCGGAATATCTAAAAATCATTCCCCAGGAAGTGATCGAAAAGGATTACGGCTGCGGCAACCCTGCGAGATATTTAAACGCTGGCGAAACGGTGCTGGATCTTGGATCCGGCTGCGGAAAGATTTGTTTCATCGCGGCACAGGTGGTTGGTCCCACCGGGAAAGTCATTGGGGTGGATATGACAGATGACATGCTGGAAGTGGCGCGACGCAATGCCCCGCTGGTAGCCGAAAAGCTGGGCTACCAGAATGTGGAGTTCCGGAAAGGTCGCATTCAAGACCTGGCATTGGATTTGGAAAAGCTCGATGCCGATTTGCGACAGAATCCGATCGCGAACGCGGCATCGTTCCTGGCGGCGGACGAACGGGCCGAAGAATTGCGCATCACCCATCCGCTGGTGGGGAGTGATTCAGTGGATGTCGTGGTCTCGAATTGCGTGCTGAACCTGGTGGAATCGAAAGCCAAGAGACAGCTTTTCGCGGAGATTTTTCGAGTGTTGAAAAAAGGAGGACGCGCGGTGATTTCTGACATCGTCTCCGATGAAGAAGTTCCGGAGGAGATGCAAAAAGATCCGACACTGTGGAGCGGCTGTATTTCCGGGGCACTGACAGAAGAAGGTTTTCTCGGAGCATTTGCCGATGCCGGGTTTTACGGCATCCAAATCCTGAAACGAGACGAGAAACCGTGGCAGACGGTTGCGGGTATTGAGTTTCGTTCTGTGACGGTGCAGGCATTCAAGGGAAAACAAGGACCGTGCTTTGAGCGCAACCAGGCTGTGATTTATCAAGGTCCGTTTAAAGAGGTGCTCGATGATGATGGGCATCGACTGGAGCGGGGCAAGCGTTACGCGGTGTGCGACAAAACATTTCAGCTCTACAAGAAAGAGCCTTACAAAAAACATTTCGCATTGATTGAACCACTGAGTGAAATCCCTTTGGAAGAGGCGAAGCCATTTGATTGTTCCGGCACAAGGCTGCGTCATCCGAAAGAAACGAAAGGGCGGGACTACACGGTCACCACCCAGGCGGGCCAATGTATCGATGGTGGAAATGGAGCCTGTTGTTGAATGAATCGCTTTACGGAAAAACTCTCGGAGCATGGGCTGGCCCTGCAACGCGGTAAATTGCAGACGCTGCAAATCAATGTGGGTCGCAAATGCAATCAAGCATGCCGGCATTGTCACGTGGACGCGGCACCGTGGCGCACGGAAATGATGAACCAG
Source organism: Verrucomicrobiota bacterium (assembly GCA_013820875.1). Lineage (GTDB taxonomy): Bacteria > Verrucomicrobiota > Verrucomicrobiia > Limisphaerales > JACDHS01 > JACDHS01. Next base: position 31,527 of record JACDHS010000023.1, read on the forward strand.
GAAACGGCGCTCCGCATCGGTTCATGGATTAATGAGAATAGACCAGCCATTGTGGACATCACCGGAGGGGCGCCTGAGCTCAGCGACTATTTCAAGTATTTCGTCCAAACCGGGAAAGATGCGGGGTGCCATGTCATTGACCGGAACAATCTCACTATCATTGAGACGAACGGGTACGGGTATTTGCCGGAATTTTTGGCCGAGCATGAAGTCGAAGTCATTGCTTCGCTCCCCTGCTATTCAAAAGAGAATGTGGACAAGCAGCGTGGCAACCATGTTTTCGAAAAGAGCATAGCGGCGCTCAAAAAACTGAACGCGGCGGGGTATGGAACAAAGCTTCCGTTGAACCTTGTTTATAATCCGCTCGGGGCCAGCCTGCCGGGGCCCCAAGAGGAACTGGAAACCGATTACAAAGAAGTTTTGCTTCGTGAATTCGGGATTGTGTTCAACAAGTTGTACGCCATCACGAACCAGCCGATTGCGCGTTTCGCGACCGATTTACGGGAACAAGGCAAATGGGAAGATTACATGGAACTGCTGGCGAGCCATTTCAACCCGGGAACGGTTGAAGGATTAATGTGCCGCAGCACAATTAGCATCGGGTGGATGGGGGAACTATTTGACTGCGATTTCAACCAGATGCTCGGGATGCAGATGCGCAACAGCAAACCGCTTTACCTCTGGGACGTGACACCGGAGGAACTTGAAGGACGGGAGATTCAAACGGGCATTCATTGCCTGGCATGCACGGCCGGGTGTGGCAGCAGTTGCACCGGGGCTATGCAATGAACGTGTTACAAGAAACCTGCTCAACTATTTAGATTTATGAAAAAGATCATTCTGTCCCTGCTTCTGCTGGGCACAACTCTAGCACACGCTGAAACCAAAACCGCTCCGTTGAAAGTGGGAGATTCCATTCCTGATGTCACGTTGCGGACTGAAGAGGATAAAGAGGTCAAGTTGCGCAGCCTGACCGCGAAACAGCCCACCGTGCTGATCTTCTATCGTGGCGGATGGTGTCCATATTGCACCCGGCAGTTGAAGGATCTTGCCGACATTGAAAATGATTTAAAAAAAGCCGGGGCGCAACTGCTGGCCATCAGCATGGATCAACCGAGCAAGCTCCGGGAAACGCCGGATCGAGAAAATCTCGGGTACCGGCTCCTGTCGGATAGCGATGCAACTGCAATCAAAGCTTTTGGACTGGCGTTCAAGGTGGACGATGCGACGGTTGAGAAGTACAAGACCTACAAGATCGATCTGGATGCGGCGGCGGGTCGAAACCATCACCTTCTGCCGCACCCAGCGGTGTTTATTGTAAACACCAATGGAATCATTCGTTTCGCCCATATCGATTCCGATTACAAAGTGCGGCTGGAACCTGCAAAAATCCTGGAAGCGACCCGCGGCGCAAAGAACTGAGCCTCATCACTGCGAACCGGCGAGTGTGGGGTGCAACGGCATTGCCAACGGGAAAACCGTGTCATGACAAAGGAGGAGGAAAGCACTTCGGAAAAACGCCATTTTCAATGGAAGTGGTTGATTTACCTGGGTGCCGCGATTGCACTGATTGTGGCGGCGCGATTTTTCGGTTTGCAAGAATGGCTGAAGCAAGTGGTTGAATGGGTGGGAGGACTCGGTCCATGGGGAGTTCTCCTCTTTATAGGCGTTTACGTGGTCGCGACTGTTTTGTTCATTCCCGGATCAGTGCTGACGTTGGGAGCAGGCGCAGTGTTTGGAGTGGTGTGGGGCTCGATTTACGTTTCGATCGGTTCAACGCTGGGAGCCACCTGCGCGTTTCTCGTGGGACGACACCTCGCGCGTGACCTCGTTGCGCGGAAACTCGAAGGAAAAGAACGGTTCGCGGCGATTGATAAAGCGGTGGAAAGGGAGGGCTGGAAGATTGTGGGGCTGACGCGGCTTTCACCGATTTTTCCTTTTACCCTGTTGAATTACGCCTACGGCCTCACGCGAGTAAAGCTTTGGCACTACGTCCTTGCCTCGTGGATTGGCATGATGCCGGGAACCGTGATGTACGTCTACCTGGGGTCCGTGGCCAAAGCGGTATCTGGTGACAGAACCACGGGGGAATGGATTCTGTACGGTGTGGGACTGGTCGCCACGATCATCGTGACCGTCTATGTGACGCACCTGGCGCGAAACGCACTGAGAAAAAGGATCGAGGATTGAGCATGAACGACCAAACATCTCCAGCGATCAGTCCCTGGGACATCCACAATCAAAAGCTGGTTTCGCAGGTGCATCCGGCTGACTGGAAAAATCCCGTTCCGACGTCGCGTTACAATCTTGTGGTGATTGGTGGCGGGACGGCTGGCCTGGTAGCAGCAGCGGGCGCGGCTGGCCTCGGGGCGAAAGTAGCTTTGATCGAAAAGCACCTTCTCGGGGGCGATTGCCTGAATGTGGGGTGCGTGCCATCCAAGGCGCTGCTTCGGGCGGGGCGGGCCGCAGCAGAGCTGCGCGGGGCTGAAGAGTTTGGGATCAGGATCAAAGGTGAGGTGACTGTGGACTTCAGTGCGGTGATGGAGAGGATGCGCCGGTTGCGCGCTGAAATCAGTCCGCACGATTCCGCAGCACGTTTTCGTGAGCTGGGGATTGACGTTTTCCTGGGCAACGCTCAATTCGCGGGCGCTGACACGGTGCAAGTTGGTGATCAGAGTTTGCGTTTTGCCAAAGCGGTGATTGCCACCGGAGCCCGTCCCGCAGCCCCGTCGATTCCAGGTTTACAGGAGGTTCCTTATCACACCAATGAAACGCTCTTTTCCCTGACTGAGTTGCCGAAAAGATTCGGGATCATAGGGGCGGGGCCGATTGGTTGTGAGATGGCGCAGGCTTTTGCGCGGTTCGGTTCGGAAGTGTTTCTCGTCGAAACCGAGCATGGAATTCTGCCGAAGGAAGACCGTGACGCAGCCGACATTATTCGGGCGGCACTGATCCGAGACGGAGTGAAACTGCTTTGCTGCGGGAAAGAGTTGAAGCTGTCAAAAAATGCGGAGGGCATTCATCTGCAGGCCGACTCGCACGGAAGAAGTTATAAGGTTCCGGTAGATCAGATCCTGGTTGCGGCTGGTCGCGCTCCGAATGTTGAAGGGCTTGGCCTGGAGAAAGCTGGGGTGTTGTATGACAGAAAAGGGGTCGAGGTGAATGACCGGTTACAAACTTCGAATAGCCGGATTTACGCCTGTGGTGATGTGTGTTCGCGCTACCAATTCACGCACGCGGCCGATTTCATGGCCCGCATCGTCATCCAAAACGCTTTGTTCAAAGGACGCAAACGGGTCAGCGACCTGATCATCCCATGGAGCACCTACACGTCGCCGGAGATTGCGCATGTTGGTTTGTATGAAAAAGAAGCACGAGAGAAGGGAATCGAGGTAGAGACGTTCACACAAAAGCTTTCTGAGGTGGATCGCGCTGTGCTCGATGGTGAGCGCGAAGGATTTGTGCGGATTCACGTTCGGAAAGGAACAAATACGATCCTGGGGGCAACGATTGTGGCTGCGCACGCGGGAGAGATGATTTCGGAAATTACATTGGCGATGAATGGAAAATTGGGGCTGAAAACAATTGGCGGAACGATTCACCCGTATCCAACGCAAACGGAAGCCATTCGGAAGCTTGGAGATGTTTACAACCGGAGCCGACTCACACCGCTGGTACGAGCATTGTTCGGACGTTGGCTGGCGTGGACGCGGTGAGTTGTATGGGCAATGAGCTGCACAGGATGCCTTCGCAATCTGCAGATTCATCCCGACATGCCGTGCAGCCTCGTTCTCGTTATCAAGGAGCCGTTGCGCTCTTCTTTGTTGCCAGTGCCTAAACTTTCGCGTTTGTTGGTGTAAGCATGCTCCTGTTGATTTCGATTCTGGCTCTTTTCCCTCTGCGCACCATGGCGGAAACGAATTCTACAATCACTGCTTCGAGAATCAGCCCGGGCCATGGCAAACATTCCTCTTGAAGATACTTTCGCCGATATCATTGGCAAAGCGCAGCGCGGTTTGAAAATCGCCGATGGTGATTATCACCGAGGCATAATGTCCGGCTGCAGATAACAATGTCGATATCCCGATGTCTGAAACCAGCGCCGCCCATGCTAACACACTCCCCGTTCACTGCCTCCGCATAGTGAGAAGTCGATTGCCTTACCGGCTAATGGTGGCGGAGGTGACGACGTTCGCGCTTGGTTTGTAGGTGATACCAGTTCCCACCACACCCGTGACCGTGAAGGTGACGGTGCCATTCTTGATGCTGGAGGATGAGGTGATGACCGCTCCGTTGGCGTCCGTGACTCCGGTGCGACCCGGGTTGTTAATGGAACCAGTGAAGTCTCCCGTAACGCTCACCCCGCTGTAGGGGGCCCCCATATTATCAACTATTTTAACCACGGCTGTCGTTTTGTGTTGGGAACCTTGTGCCACAAAACTCATGGTGATGCTTTGGACAAAAACCGAAGGCCCAGCGAATGCGCCCACCGGGGACGAGGTCGCGCTGTCACCACAAGGATAAATTACGGAAACGATGTAGTAATAAGCTGTTCCGACCTCCACCGTGGTGTCGGTGTAGTTGTTGGTGCTGGGATTGGCAATGGTGATGTAAGGCCCGCTCAAATTCGTCGCGCGCTGGAGGTGATGACCGGTCGCTCCGGGGAAGGCAGTCCAACTCAAGGTAATGCCGGCCTGTTCTGAGTTAGCGATCAACTGCGGCGCTACTGGCGGCGACTTCAGCCGAAAAAATTTACTCCCGGCGGAGGTCGGCACTGTCACCGAAATCTGGCTGCCATTCGTCACCATCGATTGGGCAACTGGAGACCAACAGGAATTTGAAAGGTTCGTGCTTTCGAAAAGCCCAACACCAGTCGCGCCGGTGGGCCAGGAAATGATGACAGAACTGTCTGCTCGCGCAATGGTCAAGGAAGGCAAGGGCGCAATGAAATCGCCATAGAGCCGTGCCACGTAAGGGCGAACCACGCCATCCATCCAAAACTCGCCAAACTGAGTAAAGCCGCCCGCGATAAGCATCTTTCCGTCTGGTTGGAAGGCAGTCGCAAAAACTCCCACGTCCGCGCCAGGATTGAACGTCTCGTCCTGGCTGCCATTGCTATTAAGTCGCGACACTCCCCGGATGTATCTGGACCCAAGGAAATAATTTCCGCCTACGACGATCTTTCCATCCGGCTGCAATCCGAGCGAGACGTGTTCACTAAATGTGAAGGAAAGGCCTGCATCGAAGGTGGGGTCCAAAGTCCCGTTTGGATTCAGGCGGGCAATTCCCCTTCGGGTGACGCCATGCACATTTTCGAAATACCCGCCCATGAGAATTTTGCCGTCGGATTGCACGACAACCGCCACAGTGGAGCGGCCGAAGTTGTCGAACACATGTTGGAAGCTGCTGTCCAGACTTCCATCCACATTCAGCCGCGCGAGTTTACAGAAATTTCCTGAAAAAAATAATTCGCCGCCAACGAGCACCTTGCCATCGGCCTGGCAGGCAATGACATAAACGTTGGCGCTACTGAATGGTGGTGAATCGAAACCGGTGTCCAGGCTTCCATCAGAGTTCAGCCGCGCGAGGTAGAGGCGGGTAGCTCCATTTACGGTGTCAAAACCACCAGCGACGAGCACCTTGCCATCCGGCTGTAGCGTCATCATGTAAGGCCACCCGCCACCAAACCCGGCTCCAGTATTGAAACTGGGATCAAGACTTCCGTCGGCAAAAATCCGCGTAATTCCGCTGGGCCCGGAGCCCCCGGCAAGGAGCAACCTGCCATCGGGCTGGAGCGCGGCGCGAAAAAAATACCCGCTGGCTAAAGGATCGAGGACAAAACTGCTATCCAGACTTCCATCAGAATTCAGCCGGGCGATTCCCCGGCTGCGCTTGCCGTTGATGAATCTGAATGAGCCACCGACCACGAGTTTACCATCAGGCTGGATGATCATCGATGACACCGCTCCTTCTATTCCGCCACCAGCGATGAACGTATTGTCGCGACTGCCATCCGTTGTCAGGCGAACCAACACGTCATATGTCGAGCGGGTGCCCAGAAGATCGCGGCCACCTACGACGACTTTTCCATCGGGCTGCAGGGCCAGAGCAAAAACCTCCGGGCGATCAGCGCTGTCTGTGTCAAAACTCCCGTCAAGGCTGCCATTCGCGTTCAGCCGGGCAATGCGATTCCGAGGCGTGCCAACGACGGTGCGGAAAAGACCGCCAATGAGCACCTTTCCATCGGGCTGGAGCGTAATTGCAAAAACAGACCCAAATTCGTTCGGGCCTGAGCCGGGGTTGAAGCTTTCATCGAGACTTCCGTCGCCATTCACCCGGGCAATGGAGTTGCGGCTGCTGCCATGGACTTCTAAAAAAGCCCCACCAAACACCACGTTGCCATCCGGCTGCACGGTGATCGAATAAACGCTCGCCTCCTCGTGGTCGAGTCCGGGATCAAAGGAAGTATCCAGGCTGCCGTCGGTGTTGAGACGGGCGAAACCAGGCCGGTAAACGCCGTTGTAACCCCAGAAATAACCACCAATGAGCACTTTGCCATCTGCTTGCACCGCAATGCAGTCAACCCTGGGCCAAAAGCCAATGACACCCGAACTGTGATCAAAGGAGCCATCCAAAGTCCCGTCCGCATTAAGACGGGCAATCCCGTATCGAAACCCATTACCGACCACTTGAAAGTCGCCGCCGATAAGAATCTTCCCGTCCGCTTGGAGCGCGATTGCCCTGACGGCACGCGTGTAGCCATCCTCACCGGTGAGTGTCAGAACTATGAAAGTGGCATCCAAGGTTCCGTCGGAATTCAGGCGGGTGATGCCGGTTCCCAAACCCACCAACACCTTGCCATCAGGCTGGAGCACGACGGTGGTTACGCTGCCATTCAACGAAGCCGTGGGCGGAACGAAGGTTGCATCCCCGGTTCCATCGGCATTGAGACGGGCAATCCCCGAGCGTACCAACCCTTTGACCATGCTGAACCCCCCGCCAATGATCAATTTTCCATCCGGCTGTAGTGCCACCGAAGTGACCGCGCCATTTACACCGGAGCCGGGATCAAAGGAGAGATCCACGTCGCCCGGCGCAGAGTGCGAGTGAAAACAGAAGGCGCTCAGTTGCAGTGAAACGCTGCCGATGAGAATCATCGTTCGAAGAAGATTTGGTTTTTTCATAAAAGGATGTTTTCAGTTCATCGGCAGCGGACCTCGGATTTATTGGATGGATTCAAAACCTTTGAACACGTAGTGATGGGCATCCATGTTTTTGTCGTAAAGCACCACGCATTCGGTCGGATATTGCGTTGCTATTCCCAAAACGGCGGGCGTCGGAACCGGCAGCGTGAAGTTATGTCGTTCCAGCAGAAAATCACTGCTGACCATCGGCTCGATGAAATGCATGAAGCTCGCGTCGGGCAGGAAACCGGCGATCATCGTCGCGTCAAGCGGTCCGAGCGCGGTGAACTCGCTGAGCAAGGCGGCGTGCCGGCCCATTGCGGGAATAGAGCGCGCGTCCGGCTGTGCATATCCAACGGGCAGACGATCGGCCGAAACTGGCGTAAAGAATAACCCGGGGGGAATCGGGAACACTTGCGCCACCGGGGTGTTGTAGAAGTGAATGTCGAAATGAGGTTCGCTGTTGCGATTCGTGTTCACAAAGTTCGGATTGGTGGCGTGCCCATGAGGATTCGCCTGAATCTGGACGTGATTGAAGTAGGTAGTCTGCTGCACGACGGACGGATAATTCAACACCGCGAACGCGCCGGCCGGACCGGAGCCAGGGGACGGCATATTCTCCGCCAGCGAGACGGGCATCGTCAGGCCGACCCAAATAACCTTTCCTTTGCCGTTCACGCGCGCCCAGGTGGATACCGTCGCGCCATTGACGGTAGAAGATTCACCGACGATGATCTTGTCATTCGCGTTCGCGCTGGCGGCGCCGCCCGAAAGGGCGAGCACCGCTGCAGCAAGCAAAACCGACGAATGTTTCAACAACGCCGTTCGAATGCCCGGCGTAAACTGATGTTTAACTGGATTCTGATTTTTCATAATTTTTATTTTTTTCGAAATTTTTTTCAAAGTGTCCATCCACATTTTTTGCGGATGCAATACCATCAAACAGTCATGCGACGCGGGCACACGAAACCCCTCAAACATTTTTTGATTCCGTGAATTGCAGCCGTAGCTGATGAGACGGAAATTTGAAGTGGTCCGCGAATAACGCGAATCTGCGGCGCATCAAAAAAACATCCAGGCAGATTGGCGTTAGCTGCGGTTTCTCAAGGCGCTTTATGCCCGGCTTTGGCGTCGTCGAACTCCGCAAGCTTTGCTTTCCATTCGGCAGCTTTGTCCGAATGGCTGGTGGCTTGATAGAATTGTGCGAGCCGTTCAATGGCTTCTTTAATGCGAATCTTGCCTATTGCCGGGATTGCGCTTTCGCGTTGCTTCATTCCCTCATAACCAGAGAGCAACAACGGTTCAGCTTCAGCATATTTTTCCTGCCCGAGCAGGCTGGCTCCGAGCATACTGCGGGCGTTGAATGTCAGCCAATTGCCGGGAAGGGCATCTTCTCGGATGGTCAGACACTCACGCGCTATCGGTTCAGCCTCAATGAATTTGTGTGCGACAAGCAGTATATGTGTCAACGGAGCGAGGCTGGCGGCCTGCTCACTTATGTAGAAAGTTCTTTTCGGCGAACCAGCGGCCAGCTCCGCATACAGGCTAATAGCCGAATTGTAATGGCGCGCCGCGTCATCCATTTGTCCCAGTGCGCCCGCCACACCTCCGAGATATCGGTGGGTGTATGCCTGCTCCTGTCGAAAGAAGGGATCGGCAGGAAAATCATGCGCGGCTTTCTCAAAACTTTGCAGAGCTTCCAGAAAGACCTTTCGGGCCTCCGCGTGCCGGGCAGCGGCTTGTAACGCCAGCCCCAACTGCCAGTGGCTGTGTCCTAATCTCACACGATAGTGGCTCTCCGTCGGATTTTTAGCCGCCAGTTTTTCAAATACCTTTACCGCATCGCGCGCGGTAGTTTCAGCTTCGAGCAATTTCCCTTGCTCCCGAAGAAAATAGGAAAGCTCTTTGAGAGATTCGGCTACATCGAGGTGCTCGTCTCCAAACAGCCTCTTTCTCATCGCCATCCCGTTCCGTAGTGCTGATTCAGCTTCTATCCTTGCGCCCCCCGCGGAAAGTCCCTTGCCAAGCTCGTGGAAGGCGTTCGCCACCGTCTCCGAATCGGCGCTCATAGACAGTTTCTGAATTAACATCAGATGCTCGCGTCCAACTGGGCGACCGTCACGCTCGTCACCAACGGCTGACATGGGTGTTTTGACGGTTTTCAAAAGAAGTGCTGCTTGCTCCAACTTGCCTCCAGCACAAAGAATCTCGGCCAAAAGACTTAAAGAGTCGATTATATCGGGGCTGTTGTTTTTCTGGCGAATTGCCAGAGACTCGCGGGCAAACGGTTCTGCCTCAGTGAATTTCCCCAGGGCGAGCAACGTCTTCGCGAGTAAATCCAATGCGTTTTTCAGATCGCCAGCAGACACCTCTCGGGCGCGCAGGTTCTTCAATCGTTCTCGATACAGCTCCTCTGCCTCAGTCAGTTTTCCTTGCTCAAATAGAATGTCCCCCAGCCACTTAAGCGAATTCGCCACGTCTGCATGTCCATCGCCCTGTAAAGGTCTCCGCATGGCCAAAGCCTCTCGATAAAGAGATTCAGCCTCGGCCTTCTTGTTTTGCCTCTGGAGCACATCAGCAAGTAAGTTCAGCGACACAACCAGTTCAAGATGCTCATTGCCATGAGTTTTTCTTCGTAGCGCGAGGGCATCGCGCCGCAGCGTTTCAGCCTCGGCCAGATTGCCGTTACCCATTGAAAATCCAGCTACATTCATCATAGAAGCGGACACTCTGTAACTATTGGTCCCGAATAACTTTATGCCCATTGCCAATGCTTGGCGTGCCAGTGATTCGCCCTCAACCAACTTCCCTTGAAGCTTAAGAGTATAAGATAAACCGTCTAACGATCTGACGATGTCTTCATGCTCTGGGCCCAATAGCCTTTCGCGAATAGCGAGAGCTTCACGATAGTTGGATTCGGACTCTTTTAATTTGCGTTGGTCCTCGAATGCAAGGCCAAGGAGATGGAGCGCTTTGGCTACCTCCGCGCTTTCGTTGCCGAACACTTTTCGTCGGATGGCCAAAGCCTCGGTAAAGAGTTGTAGTACTAACTGTTTATCTTCAGTATAGGGTCGCCCTGATCGCAACAATAATCCTAGGCTCTCCAGCGACGTCGCGAGCTCTGGATGTTCGTTCCCCAGCAGTTTTCTACGCATGGCCAGCGCTTTTTGATAGTTCGCCTTTGCGCTGGGATATTGGCCGATCACCGAGTAAACCCCACCTAGGGTGTTTCGTAATTCTGCTTCGACATCTGGCTGATCCTTTAAGTCCTTGTCGATCCGTTCAGAGGTTTTGTCCAAGATCTCGCGCAGCATCGTGGTATCACGGCCCATCGCCACTACTGGCTTCACTCCTTCCAACATTTCTTTCAGAAACTGGGCAACCTGCTGACTTTTGACCGCCTCCGCTGTGGCTTTTTTTTCGTTAGCTTCTGCTTGCTGCCGCGAGAGTTCCGCCTGCTGGGCCTGTTGTTCGGCGCGTGATTCATTCTCAGCGGCGACTTTCAAGGCGGCACGTTCTCGTACAAACAACCACGTCGAAAGCCCCAACCCGATGATCAACGCCATGCTCACTGCGGCAAACGAGGCAACGGCAAACTTGTTGCGGCGCACCAGTTTTTGAAACCGATAGAGATTGCTCGGCGGACACGCGACGACCGGCTCGTTGTTCAAGTGCCGTTGCAAATCCATCGCCAAGGCGTTCGCCGTCTCATAGCGACGCGTGCGATCCTTCTCCAAACATTTCATCACCAGCCAATCGAGGTCGCCGCGAATCGAATGGATGAGTTTCGGTGGATCTTCCTGTCGGTTTTTCGCCACCGCAGTCAGGGCAATTGCCTGCATCGTGCTCAGGCAAGTTGAAGGTTTAGAAGGTTCTTCCTCGCGAATTCTGCGACGCATTTCATCCAAACCCGCGGCCAGAAGTTCTTGCGCATTGAACGGCGTGTTGCCGGTGAGCAATTCGTAAAGCAGAACGCCCAGCGAATAAATGTCGGCGCGCGTGTCGATGTCCAATCCGCTCAATTGCGCCTGCTCTGGACTCATGTAGGCGGGCGTGCCGATGAATTGCGCGAATGCCGTGAACAAGGTTTTGTCCGTGAGTTGTCCCGTCGTGGCTTTGGCGATGCCGAAATCAATCACCTTCGGCACCGCGACCTCGTCATGTTGCGCGACGAGAATATTCGAAGGTTTTATATCGCGATGAATGATTCCCTTTTGATGCGCGTGTTGAATCGCCTGGCAAACCTGAATAAAAAGTTCCAATCGCTCATTTGTGGAAAGATTATTCTGATCGCAGTAATCGGTGATCTTGATCCCGCGCACCAATTCCATCACAAAAAAGGGTCGCCCCGTTTCCGTCGCGCCCGCATCGAGCACTTTGGCGATATTCGGATGATCCATCAAGGCCAGCGCCTGTCGCTCGGCCTCGAAGCGGGCGATCACTGATTTGGTATCCATGCCCAGCTTGATCACCTTGAGCGCCACGCGACGACGCACCGGTTCCTCCTGCTCCGCCATGTAAACCACGCCGCAGCCGCCTTCGCCAATTTGCTCCAGCAATTTGTAACGGCCAATTCTGTCGCCCGGTTTTTCTGTCAGCAGTGGAGTGGAGAACATCAGCGGCGTGTTCTGGAGAAAATCACCCGCGCCTTCGTGAGCTTGCAACAGGGAAAGAACTTGCTCCTTTAACGCGGAGTCGCCGCGACAAACCTCATCGAGAAAACATTCGCGTTCGACACCCGCAGGGCGCGACTTCGCCTCGTTGAACACATCGATCATTCGGTCTGCGGTTGCCATGATTTTTTTCAGCACTGCCCTTTCTTCCATAGGACAGGCGCCGTTTTCCTCCAATACCCCTCAACAAATTTCGCTGTGCGCCCGTTGGCGACCGGTTTTCCCCCAGTTTCAAAATCCTGCTCACGCTTTTTGCATCTCACGGAAAAGCCACGCCCGAGCAAAACTCCAGAGCCGTTCCGCAGTGGCGAGCGAGACACCAAGTTCTTTCGCGGCCTGTTCCTGCGTCAACCCGACAAAAAAACAAAGCTTTACTACCATTGCCGCGCGTGAGTCCACGACCACAAGTCGATCCAACGCTTCATCCAGCGCGAGCAATTCATCGTCCGGCAATGGCGATGGCAATTCCACGTCATTAACATCCACGCGTTGGAATTCGCCGCCATGCTTGACACGTTTTTTGCGCCGCGCCGACTCCACCAAAATCCTCCGCATAGCTTCGGCGGCAGCGGCAAAGAAGTGCCCGCGTCCATCCCATTCCTGCTTTTGAGTTGGTCCCATCAAACGCAACCAGGCTTCATGAACCAGCGCGGTCGGTTGCAGCGTGTGACCAGGAGCTTCCTTCGCCATCTTGTACCTCGCGAGCTTGCGCATCTCATCGTACACCACCGGTAATAATTCATTAGCAGCTTGCCCGTCGCCTCCCTCGATTGCGGTCAGGATTCGGGTGATTTCACTCATGGCGATTGGGGAGTCTTGGAAGTAGTGACAATGTAGGTTGAATAGGGAGCGGCTTTCAACTACGATTATCTTGTTCGTAAACAAAGGCGATTTCAGTTCCCAACCTGTTGATTTGAAACTGTTTCTGAATTGTTTTGTCCGAAATCAATTCGTCCCTCCGCGACTTGCTGGCCATTCCTATACGAACCCAATGTTTCAACACTGGCCTGTTCTCACCTGTTCCTCCGGAACAAAACGGAAAGGCTGTTTATCACCGAACCTTCCCTGGATCTTCGCTCTAACTCGCTCGGAAAGGCTCCTGTGGATTCTGGCTTTGGCTTTTTCTACTCTGTTCAGCACCGCGGAAACAAATTCTACTAATACGGTTTCCAGACCAATCAGCCCGGAACAACACGCCCGAAATGCCTACCTCACCTACCAGGCTCGTTTTGAGATAAACCCCTCTCATCCCGAATTGGCCTGGCAATTTTCGCGGGCAGCCTTCGATTGGGCGGAATTTGCCAGCAACAACAGGCAACGTGAACAAATCGCTTTGCAGGGAATCGCCGCCGCCCGTCGCGGAATCGTCCTGGAGACAAATTCTGTGCCAGCACATTATTATCTCGGGATGAACCTGGGCCAACTTGCCCGCACCAAATCCATCGGCGCCCTCAAGTTGGTCGGGGAAATGGAAAGAGAGTTCAAAAAAGTGCGGGTATTGGATGAAACCTACGATTTCGCCGGGCCGGATCGGAATCTTGGGCTGCTCTACCTGGAAGCCCCCTCCTCCTTCAGCATTGGGGATCGGAAAAAAGCGCGCGAACATCTCCTGAAGGCGGTTGAACTGAGTCCAACTTATCCCGAAAACCGGCTGAACCTCATAGAAGCCTATCTTAAATGGAACGACAGCAAGTCTGCGCAAACCGCATTCAATGAACTGGAACAGATCTGGACCGCTGCTCGCAAAGAGTTTGCCGGTGAAGAATGGAGGACAAGTTGGGTTGATTGGGAGAAACGTCGCAGTAAAGCTCTTGAGAAACTTCGCTCCATGACACCAAGGCGGTGATTTCTTTAAACCGGAATTAGAGCCTGTCCGCAAAACGCGTATTTCCAAAGCCGGTGGGGTTTTGCGTAACCGCGGGAGCAGTTCGTCGACTAATCGGTGGGGTTTTCCTGTGTGAAAACCCTAATTTCTGCCTTCCGCAAATCTTCACCAAGACTTGGTACGTGCGTGTTGCTATTTGGCATCCATAAATTTCAAAACTAAACACGCACACACCAAACTTCACGAGGAATTGCGGAAGGCAGAAATCAGGGTTTTCACAAAACAGAACAAATTGGTCGACGAACCGCTCCCGCGGTTACGGAAAACCCCACCGGGTTTTTGGAGGTGCTTCCGCACCGAAACACTTCCGCAAATCTTCACCAAGCCCGGTACGTGCGTGTTGCTATTTGGCATCCATAAATTTCTCGAATTTGATTTTCGCGGCAGGTTCGAAAGCTTCTTCCGGACAAATTGTCGAAAAATAAGGGGTTTTTCGCTTTAGGTCGCCCGGAACGTGAGCTGGACGGTCTCCAGCCCATTTCCGGATCATCCGGAAACCGTCTGGATGGTCTCAAGGCCACTTCAGGATCATCCGAAAACCGCCTGGATGGTCTCAAGCCCACTTCCGAATCATCTGGAAACCGCCTGGACGGTCTCAAGGCCACTTCAGGATCATCCGGAAACCGTCTGGATGGTCTCAAGCCCACTTCAGGATCATCCGGAAACCGTCTGGATGGTCTCAAGCCCACTTCCGGATCATCCGGAAACCGTCTGGATGGTCTCAAGCCCACTTCCGGATCATCCGGAAAC